>NZ_JBHZEN010000025.1:0-187168 GCF_050958625.1 Amycolatopsis sp. 3B14 | reverse complement strand
CCCACCCTCGGGCGAACACCAACCCCAACATCACCACCACACACACCACCGCCCCCTCACGATCCCGCCCAGCCACCCGCCCATCCCGCCCCCGCGCAGGGCACCTCCACGTGCCGACCTCGGGGACCGCCGCCGATCCCAGGGGCGCATGCCAGGATCGGGGGCATGACACCAGAGGAGCTGTTGACCACCACCCGCAGCGTGCGCAAGCGGCTGGACCTGTCGCGTCCCGTGCCGCGCGAGCTCATCGAGCGTGCGATCACCCTCGCGCTGCAGGCGCCGACCGGGTCGAACCGGCAGGACTGGCACTGGGTCGTGGTCACCGACGCCGGCAAGCGCGCCAAGCTGGCCGAGCTGTACGCGAAGTCCTACAAGGCCTACCGCGACCTGGGCCCCGCGCCGGAGGAGCGCTACCCGGGCGACACGGACCGCGCCGCCACCCAGCACCGGGTGATGAACAGCGCCGACTACCTGGCCGAGCACATGGCCGAGGTGCCGGTGCTGCTCGTCCCGGCGATCCACGTGCCCGGCGGCAAGCTGCCCGAGGGCAACCAGGCCGGCTTGTGGGGCTCGATCCTGCCCGCGGTCTGGAGCTACATGCTCGCCGCGCGCACCCTCGGGCTCGGCACCGCTTGGACGTCGCTGCACCTGGTCTACGAGAAGGAGGCCGCTGAACTGCTGGGCATCCCGGACCACGTCCGGCAGGCGGCGCTGATCCCGACGGCGTTCTACACCGGCGAGACGTTCAAGCCGGCGAAGCGCCAGCCGCTGTCCGAGGTCCTGCACTACGACCAGTGGTGATCCGGTGCCCAGGAAGAGCGCGGCGTTCCTGCTGTACGGCCTGACCGGCGACGGTGGGATGGAGGTGCTGATCGCGCACATGGGCGGGCCGTTCTGGGCGCGCAAGAACGAGCGGGCCTGGTCCATCCCGAAGGGCGAGTACACCGACGAGGACCCGCTGCCCGCCGCACGGCGCGAGTTCGCCGAGGAGGTCGGCGAACCCGTCCTCACGGGCGAGATCCTGGAGCTGGGCGAAGTGCGCCAGCCGAGCGGCAAGGTCATCACAACGTTCGCCGCGGAGGGCGACTTCGACCCGGCCGGCTTCGCCAGCAACACGTTCGAGATGGAGTGGCCGAAGGGCTCCGGCCGCGTCCAGGAATTCCCGGAGGTGGACCGCATCGAGTGGACGACGCCCGAGCGCGCCGCGGAACTGCTCGTCAAGGGCCAGGTGCCGATCATCACCCGCCTGCGGGAAACGCTGGTGGCACAAGGAATCCTGCACGCCTGACCCCGGCGGCAACCCCGCACCGGCCCCCGGTTCCGCCCGGACACCCCACCTCCGGGCGGAACCCCAGGCGGACCGGCAGGCCCAGGCGAATCCCCGCCCTGCGGCGGAGATCTTGCTGATCGCGGCGGCGCGAGGTTTGCCCCCAGCGGGGCGCAGGTTTGCCCCAGCGGGGGCGCAGGTTTGCCCCAGCGGGGCGCACAGGTTTGCCCCGGCGGGGGCGCAGGTTTGCCTCGGCGGGCCGCACGAATTGCCGTGGCCGGGCGAGACTTTTCGCCGCTCCGGCAGGGCGTAACCCTGCCACGACAGCGCGAGAACCTCGTCGCTGCCGGGCAAAACCTTCGCCGCGGCGGAAACCCGCGCAGGCGGGAGGCGCCCGCACGTGAGGCGCACCCGCGCGCTCCGCGCCGCCAGCGCGGCACCTGCCTGGAACGAACCCGCGGCACCCACAGCGCACAAGCCGGTGGGCCCCGCAACGCGAGGCCCACCGAATCCACACCCTCGAAGCAGCGCCACCGAAGCAGCGAGGGCTACGCCAACGCCACCACCAGAAGCGACCCCCAGGCTGACAACACCGCCATCAGCCGCAGCCCTCGGCCGGCCACACCAGCACCAGCAGCAGCGCCTGGCGAGACCGCCAGCCCTCAGCGCAGCACCACCTGCCGTCAGGCCAGCAGCACCAGCAGCAGCCCGAGACCCAGCGACACCGCCGCCAGCAGCAGCCTCAAGCCGGCAACGCCAGCACCAGCAGCAGCCTCAAGCCGGCAACGCCAGCACCAGCAGCAGCCCCATACCGGCAACACCGGCACCAGCAGCAGCCTCAAGCCGGCAACACCGGCACCAGCAGCAGCCTCAAGCCGGCAACACCGGCACCAGCAGCAGCCGCAGGCCGGCAACGCCAGCACCAGCAGCAGCCCCAGGTCGGCAACACCGGCACCAGCAGCAGCGCCAGGCAACCACCAGCCCCCAGGCAACCACCTGCCCTCAGGCCAGACCACCTGCCCTCCGGCCGGCACCTCCCCTCCGGCGGGCACCACCAGCAGCGGCCCCCAGGCGCCTACCCCAGCAACACCAGCCGTCAGGCCAGTGACACCGCCACCTGCTCCAGCCGGTCCAGCGACTCCTGCATGCCACCTTCCATGCCGGACTCCAGGTGCCCGTCGCGGGTTTCCTTGTTCGGGTACTCGGCCAGCACGGTCAGCGTGGTGCGCCCCTCGTGTTCGGTCAGCGTCAGCGTGTTCAGCGACTCCGCACCGGGCATGCCTTCGAACACCTCGGTCGACACGATCCGCTCGTGCGGCACGATTTCCCGGTATTCGCCGTGGAAGGCGACCTCGAAACCGCCGTCGGCGATCATCACGTTGCGCCATCTCCCGCCGACCCGCAGGTCGACCTCGACGGACGTGACCTCGCCACGCTCGCCCGACCACCAGCGCTTCACCAGCTCCGGCGTGGTCCACGCCTTCCACACCAGCCGCGCGGGCGCGTTGAACTCACGCACGATCTGAACCTGGTTGTCCGCCGGGAGCGTGACCTTCGCCGTACCGCTAGTCGTCATCGTGCTCATCTCCGTCCTCCAGTTCCTTGAGTTCTTCCAACACCGCGTCCATACGGTCGAACCGCTCGTCCCACAACCGCTGGTATCCGCTGACCCACTCGTGGATGTCCTTCAGCGGGCGGGCGTTGATGCGGTAGACCCGCTGCCGTCCGGAGTCGCGAACCTCCACCAAACCCACCTCCCGCAGGACCCGCAGGTGCTTCGACACCAGCGGCTGGGCGAGCCCGAGCACCGACACCAGGTCGTTCACCGGCTTCTCCCCGCCGGCCAGCAGATCGAGGATCTGCCGCCGCCGCGGTTCGGCCACCGCGTTGAACGCGTCCGCCGTAGTCGCTGCCCTTGCCATGCACCCAATATATACCCATATGGGAATGCGTCAAGGGATCCAGGCAACTGCATCGATTTCGACCAGGTAGCGGGGGTCAAACAGGGTCTGGACGCCGACGAGCGTGCTCGCCGATCGCGTCGTCACCCCGGCGCGCAACGGCGCGAGGATCGCCTCCGCCAGCTCCGGGTGATATCCGACGACGTAGATCGTGTGCTTGACCAGGTGCTCACGACTCGTGCCCGCGGCGGCGAGCGCGATGTCGATGTTCCGCACGATCTGCTCCACCTGCGCACCGTGGTCACCCTCGCCGACGAGTTCACCCTCGGCATTCCAGGCGACCTGCCCGGACAGGAACACCAGCCGCGACGCGGGCACGGCGACGGACAGACTGAACATCTCCGGCAGCGCGAAGAGCCCGGCCGGGTTGGCGTACTGCGGCATCTCACTCTTGGTCATCGACCCACCATAGGCTACGTTTGGTCGGTGACCAAGAAGATCGTCATCGCCGGAGCGGGCCCGACCGGGCTGTGGCTGGCCGCGGAACTCCGCCTCGCGGGCGCCGACGTCACCGTCCTCGAACAGCGCGCCGAACGGGACCCGCACTCGAAGGCCCTCACCATCCACCCCCGCACCATCGAGGTGCTGGCCTCACGCGGCGTCGAGCAGCCGTTCCTGGCCGAGGGGATCCCCATCCCGCAGGGGCACTTCGCCGTGCTCGACGACCGCCTGGACTTCGCCCTGCTCGACACCGATTTCCCGATCACCCTTGCGCTCCTGCAGGCACGCACCGAGGAGCTGCTGGAAGACCACGCGCGCGAGAGGGGCGCGGACATCCGGCGCGGCCACCACGTCACCGGCCTCACCGAACACCCCGGCGAGGTGCGCGTGGCGGTCGACGGCCCGGACGGCGAGTACACGGTCGCCGCCGCGTACGTCGTGGGCTGCGACGGCACCCGCAGCACCGTCCGCGCCGCCGCCGGGATCGACTTCCCCGGCACGTCCGCGTCCGTCTACGGCTGGCTCGGGGACGTCGTGCTGACCGACCCGCCGTCCGCGGGCTCCTACAGCCGCGCGACCGCCGACGGCCTGCTCCTGGCCGTCCCGCTGCCCGGCGGCCTGCACCGGCTGGTCGGCCACAGTCCCGGCGACGTCCGCGCCGACCACCCCGGCGAGCTCACCCTCGACGAGCTGCGCGCCAAGGTCACCGCCATCGCCGGCCGGGACTTCGGCATGCACTCTCCGGCGTGGCTGTCCCGGTTCTCCAACGCCAGCCGGCAGGCCACGCGCTACCGCCGGGGACGCGTCCTGCTCGCCGGCGACGCCGCCCACATGCACATGCCGGCCGGCGGCGTCGGGCTCAACGTCGGCCTGCAGGACGCGATGAACCTCGGCTGGAAGCTGGGGGCCGTGGTTCGCGGCGAGGCGCCCGACGACCTCCTCGACACCTACCACGACGAACGCCACCCGGTCGGCGCCGAACTCCTGGAGCACACCCAGGCGCAGACCGCGCTGATGACCGCGTTCACCCCGGACGGCCGCCGGCTGCGGTCGCTGCTCAGCACCCTCATCGCCGAACAGCCTGCGTTCGCCAGGGCACTCGCCGAGCGGCTGTCCGGTCTGTCCGTCCACTACCCCGGCGCGCACCCGCTCACCGGCACCCGCGCGCCGAACCTCAAGTTCCGTGACACCACGCTCTTCCGGCTCCTGCACGCGGGACGCCCGGTGCTGCTGGACTTCCGCGACGAGCCCGGCCCCGCCACCCCCGGCACGGTCGTCCACCACGGACGGCCGCTGGACGACCGGCCGGACTGGGCCGCGCTCGACACGGCCCTCATCCGCCCCGACGGCCACGTCGCGGACGTGACCCCCAGCGGCGAGCCTGATCAGCACCCCTGACGGCGACCTGGCTAGCATCGCCCGGTGATCACCCGGAACGGCGACAGCCGGCGCGACGAGATCGTCCGGGTCGCGCTCGACCTGCTCGACGAAGAGGGCCTGGAGGCCGTCAGCCTGCGTGCCGTCGCGCGGCGGCTCGGTGTCCGGCTCAACACCGTCTCCTGGCACGTCAAGACCAAGGCACGGCTGCGTGAGCTGATGGCCGACGCGATCTTCGCCGGCATCTCCCTCGACGGGCTCCCGGACGACTGGCGGGACCGCACGACCGAGCTGGCCCACCGGTTCCGCCGCGCGCTGCTGGCGCACCGGGACGGCGCGTTCGTCGTCGCCGGGACGTTCGTCGCCGAGCCGGCCACCCTGCGCGCCGCGGAAGCGCTGGTCGCCGCCCTGCTCGACGGCGGCCTCGAACCGCGCGACGCGGGCTGGACCTGCTGGACGATCCTCTACTTCACGCTCGGCCTCACGCAGGAGGAGCAGGGCGCGACGGGCGCGGTGGCCGGCCTGCTGGAGTCCGCGGTCACCCCGGACAGCCACCCCGCGCTGGCCCGCGTGCTGCCGCACCTCGTGGACAACGAGTTCACCCGCCGCTTCGAGTTCGGGCTCGACCGCATCCTGGACACGGCCGCACGTGGCTAGCCTGAACCCATGACGCCAGGCGAACTCAAACGACTGTGCCTGTCGCTGCCGGGGGCCCGCGAGGAGTTCCCGTTCGGCGAGGCCAACAGCGTGTTCAAGGTCGCGGGCAAGATGTTCGCCCTCAGCCCGCTCGAGTCGAAGCCGCTGCGGGTCAGCCTGAAGTGCGATCCGGACCTGGCGGTGCAGCTGCGCCGCGACCACCCGGAGATCACCGCCGGGTACCACCTGAACAAGCGGCACTGGAACACCGTCGTGCTGGACGGCGGCGTGCCCGAGGACCTGGTGCGCGAGATGGTCGAGGACTCCTACGACCTGGTCGTGTCCGGGCTGCCGCGCCGCGAGCAGGAGAAGCTGCGGTGGGTCGCGCTCAGCCAGGAGAAGACGCCGCGCGGATCCGGCAAGCCGGCCCGGTGACTGTCGAACTGACCCTGCTGCCGCGGGTGGCCTGCCGCGGCCGGGAGATCACCGCGCCCCGGCTGCGGGACCTCCTCGCGCTGCTCGCCGGCGACCTCACCACCGGCTGCGGCACCGGCCGGCTGGTGGACGGGCTGTGGCCGGACGAGCAGCCGGAGAACCCGGTGAAGGCGTTGCAGATCCTCGTTTCGCGCGCCCGCTCGCAGCTCGGCCCCGACCTCATCGCCAGCACGCCGACCGGGTACCGCCTCACGCTCGAACCCGCCCAGGTCGACGCCGCCGCGCTGCTCCGGCACGCGTCCGCGGCGCGGACGGACGATCCCGCGATCGCGCTCGCCGAGGCCGACGCCGGGCTCGCGCTCTGGGACGGCACGGCCGACGACGGGCTGGACCCGCTGTCCACCTTGCGCCGCGAACGCCGCTCCGCCCACCGCTTCCTCGTGCGCGCCCGCGGGCTGGCGCTGTCCCGGCTCGGCCGCCACGCCGAGGCGGTCGAACCGCTCACCGCCGCGGCGGCGGACCGGCCGCGTGACGAGGAAGTCCTGCTGGAGCTGTTGCGCTCGGAGTCCGCGACCGCCGGGCCGTCCGCGGCGCTGGCCAGGTTCGAGTCCTACCGCCGCGAGCTGCGGGACCAGTTGGGCACCGATCCCGGGCCGGAACTCCAGGCGTGGCAACGGGAAACGCTCGCCGGCGAGCGGCCGGCTGTCCGGCACGGCATCCCGCACGAGCCCAATCCGCTGCTGGGCCGCGCGGACGACATCGCGGCGATCACGCAGCTGCTGCGCCGGTCCCGGGTCACCTCGATCGTGGGTCCCGGCGGGCTGGGCAAGACCCGCCTCGCGCATTCGATCGGCCGGGACGCCGAACAGCCGCTGGTCCACTTCGTCGCGCTGGCCGGTGTCCGCGCCGACGCGGACGTGGCCGGGCACGTCGCGACCGCGCTCGCCGTCGGCGAGGCGCGCCGCACGCCTGGCCCACCGCCGCCCGACGACCTGACCGGCATCGCCGAAGTCCTCGGCGCCGCACCGGCGCTGCTGATCCTGGACAACTGCGAGCACGTCCTCGACGGGGTCGCGGAGCTGGTCGGGGCCCTGGTGTCGATGACGCGGGACCTGCGGGTGCTCGTCACCAGCCGCGCGCCGCTGGGCCTGTCGTCGGAGTCGGTGTACCCGCTGCCGGAACTCGACCTGGACACGTCGATCGAGCTGTTCGCCCAGCGCGCCCGGGCCGCGCGGCCGGACGCCGACCTGCCCGCGGACACCGTGGCCGCGCTGTGCCGCCACCTCGACGGGCTGCCGCTGGCGGTGGAGCTCGCGGCGGCGCGGGTGCGCGTGCTGTCGGTCGCGGAGATCGCGCGGCGCCTCACCGACCGGTTCGCGCTGCTGCGCGGCGGCCCGCGCGACGCGCCCCAGCGGCACCGGACGCTGCAGGCCGTCGTGGACTGGAGCTGGCACCTCCTCGACGAGCACGCGCAGGCGGCGATGCGCGCGTTGTCGGTGTTCCCCGGCGGGTTCACCGAAGACGCCGCGCGGCACCTGCTCGGCGGCCACGACACCCTCGACGTGCTGGCGGAGCTGTCCGGTCAGTCCCTGCTGAAGGTCGTCGACACCCCGGTCGGCGCCCGGTTCCGGATGCTGGAGACGGTGCGCGAGTTCAGCGCCGCCCGCCTCGACGAGGCCGGCGGGACCGCGCGCGCCACCGAGGACTTCCTGGCCTGGGCCCGGGATTTCGGCCTGGCCCACCACGAACCGGTGTTCGGCCCCGACCCGTACACGGCGAGCGAGCGGATCCGCGCCGAGCAGGACAACCTCGTGACGGCGATGCGGCTGGGCATCGAGCGGGCGGACGGCGCGACCGTCGCGGCCACGGCGGCGGCGCTGGGCGCGCTGTGGACGGCCGACTCCAACTACTCGCGCCTGGCCGCGCTCACCACGGAAGTGCCGGCGGCGCTCGCGCGCTTCCACCCGAAACCGGAGTTCGTCGAGGTGACCCGCACGGCCGCGACCGTGTGCGCCACCGCGACCTTCATGCTCCAGGGTCCGCGCGCGGTGCGGTCGCTGGTCGTCCTGCGGCGGCTGCCCGAAGCGCCGCCGACGACGCTGGTCCGCGCGCTGTCCACCGTCCTGTCCGCGCTGCCCGGGATCGATCGCCGCGGACTGGACGCCCTCGGCGACAGCGACCAGCCGCTGCTCGCGTTCGTCGCGCACGCCGTGCACAGCTACTGGTGGGAGACGGCGGGTGACGGCGAGCGGGCGCTCGCCTCGGCGGTGCGGATGCTGGACGCGGCGGGCGATTCCGGCCTGCCGTGGGTCCGGTTGATGGCCCGCGCCCGGCTCGGCGAGCTGTACCTGCAGCGCGGCGAACCGGACGAAGCCGCACGGCACCTGTCGGTCGCGATGCGGGTGCTGGCGGAACTGGCGCCGTGGCCCGACACGATCGGGATCCGGTGGGGGCTCATGCTCGCCGCCCTGCAGAGCGGCGCGGTCGACGAGGCCGAACGCTGGCTGGCGAAGACGAGCCCGGGCGGCGGCGAGGACCGGTTCGACGTCATCACGTTCGACCTCGGGGTGCGCGCCGAGATCTCCTTGGCCCGCAACGAAATCGACCAGGGGCTCGCCCTGTGGCGGCAGGCGGTGGCCCGTCAGCGGGACAGCGGCGTGCTCCCCCTGCCGGATGCGCCTGGCCTGGACGCGTGGACGCTGGAGCTGCTCTGCGTCACGGTGATCGCGCACGCCCAGCACGGAAGGCTCGACCTGGTCGCCGACCTGGTCGCCGAGCTCCCCCCGCTGGCGCCGCCGTTGTTCAGCGAGAGCGCGGCGAAGGTGCCCGCTTACCTGATCGGGATGGCGGTGCGCGGCACTCTTCTGCTCACGCTCGGGGTGCTCGCGCTCGACCGCGGGGACCGCACCGGGGTGCGGCTGGTGGCGCTGGCCGAGCGGCTCGGGTTCCTGCGCAACTTCCAGCCCACGATGACACCGGCCGGGTTCCGGGCCGCGGCCGAGAAAGCCGACGGGCCGGCGTACGCCGACGCGGTGTCGGAGTACGCCGGCCTCGGCCCGGACGAGCTGCGCCTGGCGGCGCTGGACCTGCTCAGCGCGTGGGTTCCCGGTTGAAGAGGCGCTTGGACCAGAAGTAGCCGAGGACGGTGATCCCCGCGCCCCAGCCGATGGCGCCCCAGCCGTACCAGCCGATCGGCGTGCCGGCGAGCAGCCCGCGCAGGGTCTCGATGACCGCGGTGAACGGCTGGTACTCGGCGAACCAGCGGATGCCGGCGGGCATCGAGTCCAGCGGCACGAAGGCGCTGGACAGGAACGGCAGCAGGAAGGTCATCGGCAACACGACGTTGCTGGCGCCCTCCGGCGTCTTGGAGAGCTGGCCGAGCGCGGCGGAGAACCAGCTCAGGCCGAGCGTGAGCAGCAGCAGGACGGCGGCCGCGAGCAGCCAGTCGCCGAAGCCGGCCGAGGTGCGGAAACCCATCGCGACGGCCACCGCGAGGACGACGACGAGGCTCACCACGGTCTGGATCACGTTGCCGACGACGTGTCCGGTGAGGACGGACGCGCGGGCGATCGCCATGGTGCGGAAGCGGGCCACGATGCCCTCGGTCAGGTCGGTGCAGATCGCGACGGCCACCGGCATCGAGGCCGAGCCGATGGTGAGCAGCAGGATGCCGGGCACGAGGTAGCCGAGGTAGTCGCCGCCGGCCGGGGCGCCCGCGATGCCGTTGCCGATGGCGCCGCCGAAGACGTAGTTGAACAACAGCAGCATCATGATCGGGACGGCGACGACGCTCGCGGTCATCGACGGGTAGCGCAGCGCGTGGCGGAGGTTGCGGCGCAGCATGGTGGCGGAGTCGGTGAACATCAGCGGGAGACCTTCTCTTCGGTGGGGTGTCCGGTCAGGGCGAAGAAGACGTCGTCGAGGTCGGGCGTGTGCACCGACAGTCCCTCGGGCTCGATGCCGGCGTGGTCCATGCGGTCGAGCAGCGCGCGCAGCGAGCGGACGCCGCCGTCGCTGGGGATCTGCAGGGTGCGGGCATCGTCGTCGCGGGTGACCTCGCCGAACGTGCGGGCGGCCAGGTCGAGTGCGCGGTCGTCGGCGAAGCGGAGCTCGACGTGCCCGCCCGGGATGCGGCGCTTGAGCTCGGCCGGGCTGCCCTCGGCGACGAACACGCCGTGGTCGAGCACCGCGATGCGGTCGGCCAGCTCGTCGGCCTCCTCCAGGTACTGGGTGGTGAGGAAGACGGTGACGCCGCGGGCGACGAGGTCGCGGATGATCTCCCACATCGTGTGGCGGCTGCGCGGGTCGAGGCCGGTGGTCGGCTCGTCGAGGAAGATGATGCGCGGCTCGCCGACCAGGCTCATCGCGAGGTCCAGGCGGCGCCGCATGCCGCCCGAGTAGACCGCGGCGAGCTTCTTGCGCGCCTCGACCAGGTCGAAGCGTTCGAGCAGCTCGGCCGCCCTGCGACGGCCCTCGGCCTTGGGCAGGTGGTGCAGGTCGGCCATCAGCCAGAGGTTCTCCTCGGCGGTCAGCTTGTTGTCGACGGCGGAGAACTGCCCGGTGACACCGATGGCGGCCCGCACGCGGTCGGCTTCCGCGGCGACGTCGTGCCCGGCGATGCGGGCGCTGCCGGAGTCGGCCCGCAGGTAGGTCGACAGGATCTGGACCATGGTCGTCTTGCCCGCGCCGTTGGGCCCGAGCAGGGCGAAGATCGAGCCGGCCGGGATGCGCAGATCGATCCCGCCGAGCACGACCTTGTCCCCGAACGCCTTGCGCAGCCCGGCGACCTCGATGGCCGGGGTGGTCGTGGTGGTGGTCAAAGCCCCCTCCTCCGTGTGCTGTTCCGTTGCTGGTGACGAGCTTCGGAGGAGGCGGCTTCAGAAGGGCTTCAACGCGGTTTCAGGGGCGGCGGACCTGGCTTCAGAGTGAGCGGCGTCACTTCCCCGACCGGTCACGCGGCGGGCGGCTCGCCCGTCCTGCTCCCACGACCTGATCGAGGAGGACATCATGCGAGTACTCGTGGCGGGCGGCAGTGGCGTCATCGGGCGGCGGCTGGTTCCGTTGCTCCACGCGGTCGGGCACGACGTGGCGACGCTGTCCCGCTCCGACGGGGTCGACGCGCTCGACCCGGCCGCCGTCCGGCGGGCCGTGCGGGACGCCGCCCCGGACGTCGTGGTCAACATGCTCACCGCCATCCCCCGCGAACTGGATCCGCGCAAGCTCGCGAGCCAGTTCGCGCTCACCAACCGGCTGCGCACCGAGGGCACCCGCAACCTGGTCGAAGCGGCAGCCGGCGCGCGGATCATCAGCCAGGGCCTCGCCTACGGCTACCAGCCGGCGCCCGGGCCGGCGGGCGAAGACGCTCCCTTGTGGACTGTCGGCACGCCGAAGCAGTTCGCACCTGTGCTGAACGCCCTGCGCGAACTGGAGGACCTGACCACCGGCGCGGGCGGGCTGGTGCTGCGGATCGGCCACCTCTACGGCCCCGGCACGATCTACGCGGCCGAGGGGTCCTTCGCGCGGCAGGTGCGTGCCGGGAAGGTGCCGCTCGTCGGCGGCGGGCACGCCACCTTCTCCTTCACCCACACCGACGACGCCGCCAGCGCCGTCGTCGCGGCGCTCGACCGGCCGGAGGTGACCGGCGTGCTCAACGTCGTCGACGACTGCCCCGCCGAGCTGCGTGAGTGGCTGCCCGCCTACGCCCGACTGCTGGGCGCGCCGGCCCCGAAGCGCGCGCCGGCGGCGCTGGCCCGGCTGGCCGTGGGAGGCTGGGGTGTGGCGTTCATGAACCGGCTGCGCGGGGCCGACAACGCGCGCGCCCGGATGCGCCTGGACTGGCGGCCGCGGTACCCGTCGTGGTCGGACGGGTTCGCCGCGGACCTGACGGGCGCGGGCCGGTGAGCGGGTTCGAGGAACACCGGGCGGTGCTGCTGGGGCTGGGCTACCGGCTGCTGGGCAGTATGTGGGACGCCGAGGACGTGGTGCAGGAGGCCTATCTGCGGTGGGTGCGCGCGGACCGCTCGGAGATCCGGGAGCCGCGCGCGTTCCTGGTCACCGTGGTGACCCGGCTGGCGCTGGACCAGTTGCGGTCGGCGCGGGTGAAGCGCGAGGCGTACCCCGGGCCGTGGCTGCCGGAACCGGTGCACGCCGGGGAGTTCGGCCCGATGGAGACGGCGGAGCTGCGGGACACTCTCTCCTACGCGACGTTGCACCTGATGGAGCGGTTGTCGCCGCCGGAGCGGGCGGTGTTCGTGCTGCGGGAGGCGTTCGAGGTGCCGTACGAGGAGATCGCCGGGATTGTCGGCGCCACTCCCGCGGCCTGTCGTCAGACGCACCACCGCGCCGTGCGGCGGTTGTCGGGCGGGCGGGACCGGTTCCACCCGTCCGCGGCCGAGCACGGCGAGCTGTTGACCCGTTTCCTGGACGCGGCGCGCGACGGGGACCTGACCACGCTGACCGAACTGCTCAGCGAGGACGTGGTGGCCTACAACGACGGCGGCGGCAAGGTGCGGGCGGCGCTGCGCCCGGTCACCGGGCGGGACCACGTGGTGGCGTTCGTGACGGGCCTGCTGGCGCGCTACCCGCTGGACGAGGTGCGGATCGCGGAAAGCAACGGGCAGCCCGCGGTGTGGACGCGGCTGGGCGGGCAGGAGCAGCTGGTGACGCTGGACGTGCGGGACGGCCGGATCCACGCCGTGTTCGCCGTGCTGAACCCGGACAAGCTCACCAGGGTGCGGCCCGCCTAGCGGCTGCGCCACCAGGAGACGAGCCGCTCGGCGATGCCGTCCACGTCGGAGTCCAGTCCGAAGTGGTCGGACATCTCGTGGCGGAGGTACTCGCGGATCCCGTCCACGTCGGCGCCCGCGCGCAGCCGGGAGAGCAACGGCCAGACCAAGCAGTCGTACTCGTCGTCCACGGAATCCGCGACGCCGATGGGATCCCACTCGTTGAGCAGGAGGCGGATCGGTTCGACGGGGAGCACCAGGCCAGTATGGAGGCATGGGGTACACCCGCGCCGAGCGCATCTCAGCGCCTGACGAACTCGCTTCACTTCACGCTGCCCGTCAGGCTCCGGCTCCGTCACCAGTGGACGCGAACGACCACAGATCAGGAGGCGCTCGATGCGACCCCACAAGGATCTCCGGCGCGAGCGACCAGGCTCGGCAACTCGTGGCCGACCTGTTCAGCGAGCCAACGGGAACAGGACCGTAGGTCGTTCAGATCCACACCCGTGTCATAACCCATGCCCTCGAGGAGATAGACGAGATCCTCGGTCGCGATGTTGCCCGTGGCGCCAGGAGCGAACGGACAACCACCCAGACCGCCGACAGACGAGTCCAGAACCGTGGCACCCGCCTCGACAGCTGCCAGTGCGTTCGCGTAGCCGGTGTTTCTGGTGTTGTGGAAGTGACAGCCGACGATTCGGCCAGGCTCGACGAGCTCACCGACGAGAGCCCGCACCTGTCGCGGCACACCGACCCCGATCGAGTCGGCCAGAATGAGCTCGTCCGGTCCCGCCGCCAGCACCTTCTCCGCGATGCCGAGAACGGTCTCCGCCTGCACAGCCCCCTCAAAGGGGCATCCGAACGCGACGGCCAGACTCACCGTGCAACGGATTCCATCGTGACGAGCCCGGTTCACGAGTTCAAGGCCCAGGTCAAGTGCAGCGTCAACGGTTGTGCGTTGGTTGCGTTCGGCGAACGCAGCGGTGACCGGGAGACCGTAGCGAATCTCGTCGACACCGGCTTCGACAGCCCGCGCGTAGCCCCGCTCGTTGAGCACCAGCCCCGCCCACCGGACTCCACCTGTCTTGTCGACAGCCTCGAGAACGGCTTCCGCCCCGGCCATCGCGGGAACGCGGTCATCGCGTACGAAGCTGACCGCCTCGATGCGTTGCAAACCCGCGGCTGCCAGCCGCGCGCACAACTCGGCACGGACTTCGGGAGCGAGGACGCGACTCTCGTTCTGCAGCCCGTCGCGGGGGCCCACGTCGCACACCGAAACCTTCACAGGCATCAACCACTCCCTCAGGCAAATCCCACGACTTCTCTTGGTGAAACTTCTTGTTCGCCAGATGGTACGATCGTCACGTCGTAGCCGTCAACGCCGGGGCCGGCCGAACCGGCGGAACTTGGCCTCTGTCGCACGGTCCACAGCCTTGCAATCGTCGGACCCTTGCCAGCCAGAGAGGAAGCGCCGATGCCGGATCGTCCGACCACCATCGTTCACGCCCGAAGCCTGCTCTTCGTCCCTGCACATCGCCCCGAGCGGTTCGACAAGGCTCGTCGCAGTGGAGCCGATGCCATAGTCCTCGACCTCGAGGACGGTGTTGCCGACAACCTCAAGGACACCGCGCGCAAGAACGTCAACGCGTGGCTCGCCGACGGCAGGAGCGCCGTCGTACGGATCAACGCCACGGAGACCGAGTGGTTCGACGAAGACGTCGAGATGTTGCGGCACTTCGCCTGCACGGTCATGCTTCCCAAAGCCGAGAGCGCTGCCGAAATCGCGAGCTTGCACGCCATACTGCCGGACGGCTCGTGCATGGTTCCGCTCCTGGAAACGGCGACCGGGATCCTCAACGCGCCGGAGGTTTGCGCAGCCGACGGCGTCGCCAGGGCGGCGTTCGGAAACGGCGACATGGCCTATGATCTCGGCGCCGACGGATCTGCATGGCCGGCGCTCCTCCACGCCCGTTCGGCCATCATCACCGCGTCGGCCGCGGCCGGAATCGCCCGCCCCCTCGACGGCGCGACAACCTCACTGTCAGACCAGGATGTGCTCAGAGCCGACTCCCTGCACGCCCGGACATTGGGGTTCACCGGACGCATTTGTGTCCACCCTGCGCAGGTCGCGCTGGTGAACGAGTTGTTCACGCCGACGGCAGACGAACTGGCTCACGCACGGGCCGTCGTCGAGACGGCACAGGACGGCTGCGTGACGTCGCTCGGCGGCAAACTCGTCGGCAAACCCATGGTGGAACGAGCGAAGCAGCTCCTACGCATTTGGGAGGACCGGGTGAACGAGGATATGAACGACTTGACATCAATATACCCGCACGTATGATTCAGCCGAATCACCTTTTTTATGACGACAAGCCAATCACTTGATGTGATGCCGGGCAGGCCACATGAACCGCTCGGACGAGTCAGCGAGAATCTCAAGTCACGTTCCACCGAAAATTGCTTGTCGAACTGGAGACCGCGATCATGCACCGCGCCCTGGATGGCATTGAAATCTCGAAACTGGCGTACACGCCCGCGTACGCAGTCAACTACGTCGGCGGCGTGGACCGGCCGGCCTTGCAGCAGGCCTTCACGCAGCTGTGCGAGCGTCACCCGGTGCTGCGAGCGCGCGTGAACGTCGATCAGGATCGGTGCACGCTTCACGTCACCCCTGAGAGCCAACCGGAAACCGTGATCCTCGAAGGGGATGAGCAGACACTCCTCCGCGAGATCAGCGAACCCTGCGATCCGCGGAAGGAGATGGCCAAGCTCCTGCTCATCGAGAACGGCACTGACGGCGGATCGGTCGCGCTGCGCACCAATCACGCAACCCTGGACGGCCGGCACTTCACGGCGGTCTTCACGGAACTGTGGCAGCTTTATACAGATCTGGTCAACGGCAATTCGCTTCGTTCCGAGCCCGGACACCTTCCCGTGTCGACCTACGCCCTGATGCAGGACCGCTTCGAAGACATGGTCGAGATCCCGGTCGCGCAGCCCGAGGAACTCGGGCAGCGGCCGGACTACGAGATCTTCCAACATGTCATCGAACTCAACCAACAGCAGAGCTCCGTCGTGCTGCAGGCCGCAAGGAGCAGGGGGCTGACGGTGCACGCACTCCTGTGCAGCGTGGTCATCGAAGCGCAGGTGTCGGCAATGGCCGGCGATTCCGAGGCCATTCCCATGTGCTGCTGGTCGCCGGTCGACCTGCGCAACCGCGTGACGCCCCCCATCAAGGCGATCGACACGACGAACTTCTTCGCCATCCACCAGGCGAGGATCAACTACTCATCTTCGATGCGCTGGCACGAGATCGGGGCGGCCATCCAGAACGACCTGAAGGTCCAGTTGGCTGCCAAGCGTCTTTCCCTGACGGACGGAACCCTCACACTCGGCCCTGGACGCAGCACCGACACCGAGGACCACGGCGGCATCGAGCCACGCCTGACCAGCGTCGGGGTCAGCAATTACGGAGTGCTGCCACCTATTCCCACGCCGGACTCCCTGAGGATCGTCAAGTTCCACTCGATCGCGGACCGGATCGGGACCCCCTTCCCGACCTGCTCCGCGTTCACGTTCGACAACTCGTTGAGCATCATCAACCGCTATCGGTCCGACTACTTCACCGCGTCGGAGGTACGAACACTGGTGAACGCGACAACGGCGCGCCTCCTCGATCGCGAGACGCTGCTCGCACCGTAGCCATCCTACGTAGCCGTGTCGGGCTTCGGCGCCACCCGAAGCCCGCACCGGCATTCCGAAGCGCACCTCTTGACTCCGCCCCCAAAACGATCAGCAAGCTGGCTTCAGCTTACGAAACTGAGGTTTCATTTTGCCCGAGTCGGGGGTCGCAGTGTCAGTCGAGTTCCGATCATTCCTCCAGGTCGAGCCGGGACAGGAGCTGCTCAAAGTCTTGATCGAATCGCTCCGCCAGTGCTTGGCTCGCAAGGAGATCCGCCTCGACCCTGGTCGACCGGGACAGTACGTTCTCGATCACGACGACATCGTGCGCATCCACCACGATCACGACGATGGAGGGTGACCGCGGACAGGGGGGATCTGGACCGAGATCGAAACCAGGGACAGCGACTCCGAACTGGGCGAGGCGCCGTTCAACCGCTGCATGTCGGTGCCCGGCGTGCTTCGTGCTCTGCTGGGCACACTGAACGTGACCGATGGCCGGAGCAAGATCGCAGGCACGCCCCGCTGGCTCACCGCCGAACGGTTGCCCGAGCTGATGGGCTACCTGGCGGACAACTCGCGTCGCGGACCGGTTTACGTGATCAGCCAGGGGTCGCTGCCCCCCCATCAGTTCGAGCGCTGGGCACGGGAGCTGACCTGGCATCTCACCGGCCTGGGCGGCGCCTTCCTGCTCGACTGCGCGACTGAGGCCGCTTTCAACGAGACAGTCGGCTCAGCCCTCAGTCTGCCTCGTGGCGGGATGCGCACTTACTTCCCCGGCGTCGTTCTCGACAACACGGCCCTGTCGCGTTCGGCCCGACCGAGCATGCGGGAAAGTCGACGGGGATCCGAGGCGAGGATACGGGTGCGGCTAGCGGAGAACGCGAGGCTCCAGGAAGCTCTGCTCGCCCGGCGGAATCTCCACGTCGCCGAGAGGCCCTGAAACCCGACATCTCCGGGAAGGAGCGCTGTCCTTCCGGGAGATGTCCGGCTCAGACCCGGGCCAGTTCCGGTTCCGGCGCCCGGCGCATGCGCACCACACCGGACACCGCGATCAGCAGTCCGAGCGCCGCGATTCCGGTGATGACCGCCAGCGCCGGGGTCAGGCCGGTCAGCAGGTTGCCTTCACCGCTGCCCGTCAGCACCGCCGTCACGATCGCCAGGCCGATCGCGCCACCGACCTGCAGCGACGTGTTCAGCAGGCCACCGGCGAGTCCCTGCTCGTTGTCGCTGATGCCGGTCGTCGCCTGGATGTTCAGGGACGAGAAGGCCAGGGTGAAGCCGATGCCGAGCAGGATCATGCTCGGCAGCACCGAACCGGCGTACCCCGAGTGCTCGTCGACGCGCAGGAACAGCACGTACGCGAGCACGTGCGCCAGCACGCCACCGAGGATGGTGCGCGATGTGCCGACCCGGTCGATCAGCGGCTCGATCCGCGGCGAACCGAACGCGACGATCAGCGCGGCGGGCAGGAACCCGAGCGCGGTCTCCAGCGCCGACCACCCCAGCACGTCCTGCAGGTACAGCATCACCACGAACTGGAACCCGATGTAGGCCCCGAAGAACAACGCCGCCCCCAGGTTCGCCCGCGCCAGCGGCCCGGAGCGCAGGATGCCCAGCCGCAGCAACGGGTGGCTGCTGCGCTTCTCGATCAGCACGAACGCGGTCAGCAGCGCCGCCGCGACGACGAAGGTGATCAACGTCTGCGGCGAGGCCCACCCGGTTTCCGGCGCCTCGACGACACCGAACACCAGCAGCAGCGACCCGGCCGCACCGGTGATCGCGCCGGGCAGGTCGTAGCCGCCCGCCGAGTGGTCCCGCTCGTAGGCCGGCACGACCTTGATCGCCGACACCAGCGCGATCAACGCGATCGGCACCGGCAGCAGGAACGTCCACCGCCAGCCGACCTCCGTCAGCAGCCCGGAGAACACCAGGCCCGCCGAGTACCCGCTGGCGCCGAACACCGCGAAGATGCTGATAGCGCGGTTGCGGGCCGGGCCCTCCTGGAACGTCGTGGTGATGATCGACAGCGCGGCCGGCGCGGTGAAGGCCGCGGCCAGGCCCTTGACGAACCGGCTCGCGATGAGCAGCGCGCCGTTGTCGACGAGACCGCCGAGCAGCGACGCGACCGCGAACACGGCCACCGCGACGAGGAACACCCGCCGCCGCCCGAGCAGGTCCGCCGTACGGCCGCTGAGCAGGAGCAGCCCGCCGTAACCGAGCACGTACCCGCTCACGACCCACTGCAACGCGCTGGTGGACAGGCCGAGGTCGGCCTGGATGGACGGCAGCGCGACGCCGACCATCGAAACGTCGAGGGCGTCCAAGCCCACGACCGTGGACACGGTGAGCAGCACGGCCCACAGCCGTGCGTCCCACCGCGTCGATGTGGTGGACAGGTGCGCAGGAGAAGTCATGGCAGCCAGATTACATGCGCACGCATCTAATGCAAGCGGATTTAATGCCTTTGCATCAAATTCCCGTGCATGCTATGGTGTCGCCATGGGTGACGTCGCCGAAGGCCGGCTGGTGCAGCAGTGGCACGAGTTGCTGGCTTTGCACGCGACCGTCTTCGGCGAGCTGGAATGCCGCCTGCAGGACGCGCACGGCATCGGGGTCAGCGAGTTCGAGGCCCTCGAACGGCTCGCGACCTGCGACTTCAAGTGCCGCTCCGCCGACCTCCTGGAGGCGGTGCACCTGAGCCAGAGCGCCACCTCGCGCCTGGTCGCCCGCCTGGAGAAGGAGGGCCTGGTCGAGCGCGCGATGTGCGAGCAGGACCGGCGCGGCGTCTTCGTCTCGCTCACCGACGCCGGACGGCGCCGTTACGAGGAGGCGAAGCCGACCCACCGCGCGGTGCTGCGCGCCACGCTCGGCGAGGCGCGTCTCACGAAGGCCGGTTGACCCGCCGCTCCACGGGGTAGCTCACCGCCATCGCGCAGACGCCGACGGTGGGAGTGCAACCGTGAGCGAGCCAAACAGGGAAAGCGTTGTCAGCAGGGCGAAGGCCGGCCTCGACCGCGTCGACGCGGTGCAGCAGGAGCACACCGCGTTGTCCGTGCCGGTCGCCGTGGTGAAGAAGTTCCTCGAGGACCAGTCCACGCAGCTGGCGAGCATGATCGCGTTCTGGGCGTTCTTCTCGATCTTCCCGCTGTTCCTCGTCCTGATCACCCTGCTCGGGTTCTTCGTGCCGGACGACCTGAAGAACGACGTGCTGGGCAACGTCGGTTCGATGTTCCCGCTCCTCGACCCGGCCACGATGCAGGGTTTCGGCGGCTCGGCATGGGCCCTGATCCTCGGGCTGGTGACCGCCCTGTGGAGCGGGATCGCCGTCGTGCGCGCGACGCAAACCGCGTTCAACTCCGTGTGGGAGCTGCCCTTCCACGCACGGCCCAGCCTGCCCGTGCAGATCGGCCGCAGCGTGCTGGTGCTGGCGACGATCGGGCTCGGCCTGGTCGTCAGCACGCTCATCAGCGGGTTCGTCTCCAGCGGCAGCGACCTGCTGGACCTGGGCTGGCTGGGCCGGATCCTGGGTTACGTGATCGCGATCGTCCTGGACGTCGGGTTGTTCGTCGCCGCGTTCCGGATCCTGACCGACCGCGAGATCACCACCCGCGACGTGCTGCCCGGCGCCGTGCTGTCCGGCGTGCTGTTCTGGGTGCTGCAAACGCTTTCGTCGCTGATCATCAGCCGCTACCTGCAGAACGCGCAGAGCACCTACGGCACGTTCGCCACGGTCATCACGCTGCTCTGGTGGTTCTACCTGCAGAGCATCATCACGTTGCTCGGCGCGCAGCTCAACGTCGTGCTCAAGGACCGGCTGCACCCGCGCGCGCTGGTCGGCGCCCCGGAGACGGACGCCGACCACCGCGCCTACGAGTCCTACGCGGAGGAACGCTCCTACCACGAGCAGGAACGGGTGGACACCGAGTTCCCGCCCGAGCAGCGCCGCTGACTACTCGGCGCCGGTGACGAACGCCTCCCGCTCGGCGGCCGGCCGCTCCCGCAGGGCGAGGACCGCGGCCAGCGTCACCAGACAGGCCACCAGCATGTACCCCGACACCGACAGCGACGTGCCGGTCTCGCCGACGAGCCAGGTCGACACCAGCGGCGCGAACCCGCCGCCGAGGATGGCGCCGAAGGCGTAGGCGAAGGACACCCCGCTGTACCGGATGCCGGCCGGGAACAGCTCGCTGTACGCGGCCGCCTGCGGGCCGTAGGTCAGGCCGAGCCCGAAGCCCAGCACGATCACCGCGCCCAGCATGAGCGGCACCGAGCGGGTGTCGAACAGCAGGAAGAACGGGAACGTCCAGGCGCCCATCGCCAGCGTGCCGACGAGGTAGGTCTTCCGCCTGCCCCAGCCGTCCGACCAGTGCCCGGCCAACAGCGTGAACACACCCCAGGACACCGCGCCGACCATGCCCACGAACAACATCGTCGTGCTGGACAGCTTCAGCGTGCGGGTGCCATAGGAGTTGATGAACGCGATCAGGATGTAGCCGACCATGTTGTTGGCGATGAACAGCCCGATCGCGACCAGCAGCTCACGCCGGTTGGTGCGCAGCAGCTCGGCCAGCGGCGCGGACCTGCGGGCGCGGCGGGCGCGCAGCTCGCTGAACACCGGGCTCTCCGACACCCTGGCCCGCACGAAGAAGCCGACCGCGATCAGCACCACGCTGAGCAGGAACGGGATCCGCCAGCCCCAGCGCGCGAACTGGTCGTCGGTGGTCGCCGCGGACACGCTGAAGAACACCAGGTTCGCCAGCAACAGCCCGATCGGCACGCCGATCTGCGGGAACGAGCCGAAGTAGCCGCGGCGGCCGGGCGGCGCGTGCTCCACCGACATCAGCGCCGCGCCGCCCCACTCGCCGCCCGCGGACAGGCCCTGCAGCAGGCGCAGCACGACGAGCAGGACCGGCGCGGCGACACCGATCGAGTCGTAGGAGGGCAGCAGCCCGACGCCGATCGTGGAAATCCCCATCAGCAGCAGGGTCGCGACGAGAACCGCCTTGCGGCCGACCCGGTCACCGAGGTGCCCGGCGACGATCCCGCCTATCGGCCGCGCCACGAAGCTCACCCCGAGCGTCGCGAACGAGGCCAGCAGCGCCGCGGTTCCGTCCAGCGAGGGGAAGAACTGCTTGCCGAACACCAGGCTCGCGGCCGAGGCGTAGATGAAGAAGTCGTACCACTCGATGGTCGTGCCGACGAGGCTCGCGCCGACGACGCGGCGCAGCTGCCGGCCGTCGTGCGCCGAGCTCGTCCGGGCCGAGGCCTCGGGCGTGTGCGTCATGGGCCATCCCTTCCCGCCATTGGAAAGAAGATCAAAGGTTTGATTAGTTCCCTGGCAACCTAGATCCCACAGTGCCGGAAGACCAGTGGCGGGTGCAGACCTTTACCGTCCTGAGACCTTCGACGGACCGGTCACAGGAAGTCACGCAGCCGGGTGGCGAAGGCGACCGGGTCGCCGGCGAAGCCCGTGTGGTCGCCGGGGAACCGGACCGGTTCGATCCCCAGCTCCTTCGCCAGCGCCTCCGACGTGCGTTCGCACAGCTGGCCGGCGGACTCCGCGCCGATGCCGACCACCACGGGACGGGTGCGCAGGACGTCGAAGTCCGGGGTCCAGCGGGTGGTCGGGCGGTACATGTGCGCGTACTGGAAGTCCGCGTCGGCCCGGTCCTGCGGGCTGGGCTCCTGCGCGAAGAACTGCTGGAAGACCGGCTCCGGGAGGTGGATGCCCGCCATCACCAGGAACTTCCGCATGGCGCCGACCGGGTCGCCGGCGAAGTGAGTCGCGATGACCTCCTCGCCCTGCGCGCGGATCCGGTCGGCGTCCGGGAGAAGGTCGCTCAGCGGCGGTTCGTGCGCGATTACGGTGGTGACCAGATCCGGGCGCGCCTGGGCGAGCGCGAGGACGCTGACCGCGCCGCCGCTGGACCCCAGCACCACGGCCGGGCCTGCGTCGGCGTGCTCGATGAGCCGGGCGAGGTCGTCGGCGCGCATCTCCGGTGTGGAGTCCTGGTCCGGGTCGTCGACCGGGCTGCGGTTGATGCCGCGCGGGTCGGTGGTGAGGACGGTGTGGTCGGTGGCGAGCAGCTCGGCGAGCGGGGTGAACGAGCGCGCGTCCATCGGGGCGCCGACGAGCACGACGAGCGGGCCGTGGCCGCGGATCTCGTGGTAGAGCTCGGCGCCGGGGACGCGGAGTGTGCCGGCGATCTGGGACATCGGGTCCTCCTCGGGATGTGGGTTTTGCAGGTGTGACCGCCGGCGTGGGGCAGAATCATCGCTCGTGACGGAACTGGCCGTTGACCTGGAGCGGGCGCGCGCCGGGGACGACTCGGCGTTCACGCGGCTGGTCGAGCCGCTGCGGCGGGAGCTGCACGCGCACTGCTACCGCATGCTGGGGTCGGCGCACGACGCCGACGACGCGTTGCAGGAGGCGCTGCTCCGGGCGTGGCGGGGGCTGGCGCGCTTCGAGGGGCGCGCGTCGCTGCGGTCGTGGCTGTACACGGTGACGACGCGGACCTGCCTCGACGCGGTGGAGCGGCGCGGCAGGCGCGCGCTGCCGATGGATCTCGGCCCGTCCAGCGAGCACGTGGTCGCCGGGGACGCGCCGCGGACGGACGTCGCGTGGCTCGGGCCGTACCCGACGGGGCCGGACGCGCGGGCCGAGCAGCGGGAGGCGGTCGAGCTGGCGTTCGTGGCCGCGTTGCAGCACCTGCCGGGGAACCAGCGGGCGGCGCTGGTGTTGTTCGAGGTCCTGGGGTTCTCGGCGGCCGAGATCGCGTCGATGATGGGCACCTCGGCGGCGTCGGTGAACTCGGCGCTGCAGCGCGCGCGGCGTGTGGTGCCGGCGCGGGAGCCCGCGCCGCCCGACGCGCGGGTGCGGACGCTGGCGTCGGACTACGCCCGGGCACTGGAGCGGGGCGACGCGGACGCGCTGGTGGCGTTGCTGACGGAGGACGTGACGTGGTCGATGCCGCCGATGCCGCACTGGTACCGCGGGATCGACGCGGCGATGTCCTTCGCGCGCCGGTACCCCCTCGCGTCCTGCGGCTCGTGGCGGCACCGGATCGTCTCCGCGAACGGGCTGCCCGCGGTGGCCTCGTACCTGCGCTCGTCGCCGGGCGGCGCGTTCGAGAGCTGGTCGATCAACGTGCTCCGGCCGCGGGACGGGCGGATCGCGGAGATCACGTCGTTCGTGGGGCGGGAGCACTTCGCGGTGTTCGGGCTGCCGGACGCGCTGGACTGAGCCTGCACAGTCCTCTGTGGACCGGTTTACCGTCGGTAACGCCTGGGTAAACCGAGGATCCTCCGGTTGACGAGTCAGCGGAGGAGGTGGTGCATCGTGGATGACATGGTGCATCGGCCGGATCGGTTCACCAGCGTCGTGGACGGGCCGTCCGAACTGGCGGCCCTCCGGCGGCGGGTGCGGGTCATGCTCGCGGGCGTCGGCGAAGAGCACGTGGTCGACGCGCTGCTGGTGACCGATGAAATCGCCGGCATCGCCTGGCTGTCCACGCGCCAGCCGTTCACGTTGCGGCTGGGCTGGGCGGGCGCGGACACCATCCGCGTCGACGTCACGATCGCCGCGGAGCCACCCGCCCGCGGGGAACTCGGCACGTCGGCGCGGGTCCTCGACGGGATCGCCGCCAGGTGGGGCATGACGCCGCGCCGTGGCGAAACGGTGCTGTGGGCGGACGTTCCGGTCGCCGCCCCGGCCACGCCGGACGGTCCGGCGCTGGACGCGGTGCACGTCACGGAACCGGCGTGACGGTGGTCGCCGGTGGTCCGGGATCCGGGCCACCGGCGACGGCGGTTAGAGTGTCCGGGCTGAACTACCGACCGTGGAGGGATCCGTGCCCCAGGCCTTCGCCACCCGCTGGACGCGCGAGGGCAGCGAAGTCGTCGTCACCATCGTCGGCGAGGTCGACCTCACCACGGCGCCCCGCGTCCGCGAGGCCGTGAAGGACGCCCGCGACAGCGTCGCCCCGGTCGCGCTCACCACCGTGATCCTCGACCTGTCCGAGGTGGAGCACCTGGACTCCCTCGGCCTGGCCGTCCTGGTCGAGACGGCCGCCGAATGCCACTCCGCCGAGCAGGCGCTCGCGCTGATCTGCCCGACGCCGGTCGTCACGCGGCCGCTGGAGATGACCGGGCTCGACGGCATCCTCACGATCACCGCCTCCCTGGACGAAGCCCGCGAGGCGGCCCGGGAGTACCTCTCCGGCAAGGCCTAGGCGCTGGTCGTGGAGCCGGGGCGGACGATCATCAGCACCGTGACGACGGCCCACAGCACGTTGAAGATTCCGGTGTACATCGCCAACCGCGCCGGCGCGCGTGGTTCCGGTTCCGCCTGCTCCGCGATCCCGTCCAGGATGCCCTGCTGGCGCGGCAGCACCACCAGCACGAGCACGGCCGCCGCGATCGCGGTGAGCACGATGGACACGATCACCCACGCGTCGCCCGTCACGCCGAGGCTGCCCGCGGTCGCGAACCCGAACACCGGGATCGCGATGCCGACCGCGGCGTAGACCCGGCAGATGCGGTGCAGCGTGCGCAGCACCGCGAGGTCGTGGTCGGTGCCGCCGGTCGCGCGGCGGGTCGCGGCGGGGAACATGCTGGCCGCGACGGTGACCGGGCCGATCGCGACCAGCGCCGCGAGCACGTGGAGGGAGAGCAGTACCTTCGTCACACACCGGGACGGTAACGGCCGCCGGTGATCATCGGAACTGGCCGGATGGCCAACTTCCACCGGATTCTCGCCAACCCGTTGACCAGGGCGCTCCTGGCGGAACGGCGTGGCGAGGACCTACGGTGTCGCCATGCACACGGTCGCCGTGCTGGCGCTGGACCAGGTGGTCCCGTTCGACCTGGCCACCCCGATCGAGATCTTCACCAGGACCCGCCTGCCCGGCGGGCGCCCGGCCTACCGGGTGCGTGTCTGCGCCCCGACCCCGGAGGTCGGCGCGGGCACGTTCACGGTCCGGGCCGACTGGGGCCTGGAGGCGCTCGCCGACGCCGACACGATCATCCTGCCCGGCTGCGCCGACCCGACGGTGCCGGTGCCGGAGGACGTGCTGGACGCCCTGCGCAAGGCGGCCGCCGACGGCACCCGGATCGCGTCGATCTGCGCGGGCGCGTTCGTCCTCGCCGCGACCGGGCTGCTGGACGGCCTGCGCGCGACGACACATTGGGTGGCGGCGGACCTGCTCGCGCGGCGGCACCCGGAGATCGAGGTCGACCCGGACGTGCTGTACGTGGACAACGGCCAGTTCCTCACCTCGGCGGGCGCCGCGGCCGGGCTGGACCTGTGCCTGCACCTCATCCGGCGCGACCACGGTTCGGCGGTGGCGGCCGATGCCGCGCGCCTGTCGGTGATGCCGCTGGAGCGGGAGGGCGGCCAGGCGCAGTTCATCGTGCACGACCAGCCGCCCGCGCCGCGGGGTTCGGTGCTGGAGCCGGTGCTGCGGTGGATGACCGACCACCTCGACCGGGACCTGACGCTGAGCGACATCGCGGCGCGGGCGGGCATGAGCACGCGGTCGCTGAACCGGCGCTTCCGCGAACAGACCGGGACGACGCCGCTGCAGTGGCTGCACCGCGAACGGATCCGGCAGGCGCAGTACCTGCTGGAAACGACGCGGCACCCGGTGGACCGCATCGCGGGGCAGGTGGGTTTCGGTTCGCCGACCGCGTTCCGCGAGCGGTTCCGGCGGGTGGTCGGCACAAGCCCGAACGCCTACCGGGCCGCCTTCCAGCGGCGGGAGCCGGCGCAGCCGGGCACGCTTTTGTAGGCGACCCCGTGCCGGGCTGCGGTGTCCGGCGGCGGGCCGGCAGGCTTCGTAACGGCCAAGCCCACGGCGACTCCAGCGCACCCCGCGGCCGGTTCCGGCGCATCGTCGGCACGAGCCCGAACGCCTACCGGGCCGCCTTCCAGCGGCGGGAGCCGGCGCAGCCGGGCACGCTCACGTAGCCGCCACCGGAGCCCGGGGGCCCAGCCCGCAACCGCACCCGGCGCCTGGTTCCCGCGCATCGCCGGCGCCAGCGCCACTGCGCCGCAGCGGCGGGAACCGGCGCAGCCAGGCACACCGACGTAGCGGCCACCGGAGCCCGGCCCCTGGCGCACCAGCTCAGCACGGGCACCCCCCTCGCAACAGCGGCCACCCCACCGACGCCAGCCTCCTCCGCACCCGGTCGCTGGTTCCGGCGCATCGCCGGCACCCGCCGCACCGCGTCGCAGCGGCGGGAACCGGCTCAGCCGGGGAAGGCAAGCTGCGGCCACCGGAGCCCCCGCTCGGGCGGACCCGCCCAGCACGCGCGAACCCTCGCAACAGCAGCCACGCCCGGGCGGCCCCAGCCCTCGATCGCACCCGGCGACCGACTCCCGCGCACCGTCGGCACCAGCGCCACTGCGCCGCAGCGGCGGGAACCGGCGCAGCCAGGCACACCGACGTAGCGGCCACCGGAGCCCGGCCCTTGGCACACCAGCTCAGCACGAGCACCCCCTCGCAACAGCGGCCACCCCACCGACGCCAGCCCCCACCGCCCCCACGGCCGGTTCCCGCATCGCGGGCGCCAGCGCCACGGCTTCGGTTCCACCGCACGCCCGCTGAGCCGTGTAGCCTTCAGGCTCCATCGAGACGAGTCGGTCCCGTCCACTCCTGGTACTGTCCGGGACATGACCCGGACCCGTCGCGCGCCGAGTGGCGCCGCCGTGCTGCGTGTCGAACTCACGGACGCCATCGTCGAGGTCGTGATCGACGAACTCGCCGAGAAGGGCTACGCCCGCACCTCGATGGACGGCGTGGCCAGGCGGGCGGAGGTCGGGAAGAGCTCGCTCTACCGCCGGTGGTCCTCGAAGCAGGACATGGTGGCCGACGCGGTCTCCCAGCTGAGCGTCCCGCTGGTCGACATCCCCGACAGCGGCTCCCTGCGCGGCGACATCGAGCGCGCCTTCGAGATGGTCGTGCAGTGGCTCAGCGACGAGCGTCTCGGCCGGATCCTGCCCGACCTGACCGCCGAGGCGAAGCGCAACCCGGCACTGGCCAAGGCCCTGACCGAGCACCTGGAGGAGCCGCGCCGCGCCAAGGCGGAACCGGTGCTGGACCGCGCGATCGCCCGGGGCGAGCTGCCGCCGGACGTCGACCGGGAACTGGCGCTCGACATCTTCGCCGCCCCGATCTACTGGCGCTACACCGTGCGCCGCACCGAGATCACGCCCGAGTTCCTGGCGACGCTGACCGATTCGACGCTGGCGTTCCTCGGCGCCCGCCCGGCGAAGAAGCGGCGCAGGTAGTTCACCGCAGCACCCGGAACGTGCTGCGGTGGAACACCACCGGCTCCGCCCCCGGGAAATCCCGCAACGCCGTGATGCCGAGCAGCGCGATGACGTGGTCACCGGCGTCGACCTCACCGGTGAGCCGGCATTCGAGCTGCAACGCGCTGTCCTCGACCAGCACGGCGCTGCCACGCGCCACCCACGGCACCCCGGCGAACCGGTCCCCGTCCGGCATGGCCAGGCTGCGGCAGATCCCGCCCTGCCCGGCCGACAGCACGCTGACCCCGAGCTCCGGCGCCGCTCGCAACGTCCGCCAGGTCCGCGACGCCTTCCGCACGCACACCGAAACCAGCGGCGGGTCCAGGGAAACGGCGGTGAACGTGCTCGCGGCCATGCCCACCGGTTCACCGCCGACCAGCGCGCACACCGCCGCCACCCCGCTCGGGAACTGGCCGAACGCCGCCCGCAACTTGGTCCCGTCGATCATGTCGTCACTCCTTCCAGCTCGAACGCGCCGCGGAGGAACGCGACCGCCGGGCCCACGACCTCCGGGCTGCTGAACACAGCGGTGGCGTGGTCCGCGCCCGACACGACCTCCAAAGTGGACTGTCCGCCCGCGGCGAGCACCGCCTCGTGCAGCCGCCTGCTCTGCCCGAGCCCGGACCGGCGGTCGGCGTCGCCGTGGCTGATCCGGAACGGCGGCACCCGCGACGCCGCCGCCACCGCGCGGGACACCGCCGCCCCGGCCACCACCCCGGGCCGCGCCGCCAGCGGGAACCCGAAGAACTGCGAGCCGACGTCGACCGCGTTGCGCAGACCGGCCGCCGTCGGCTCGAACGCGTCCTCGACGATCGTCGAGAAGTCCGTGACCGGGTAGTGCAGCACTACCGCGGACAGCCGCGCGGACACCGCGGGGTGATCGCCGACCGGCCGTCCGATGCGGTCGGTGAGCGCGGCCAGCGCCATCAGGTACCCGCCGGCGGAACTGCCCCACCCGGCGACGCGCGCCGGGTCCAGCCCGTACCGGTGGGCGTGGACGCGGACCCACCGGATCGCGGCGAGCACGTCCTCGACCGGCTCCGGGTACCGCGCCTCGCCGGCGAGCCGGTAGTCCACCGACGCCACCGCGATCCCGTGCCGCGGCAGGCTCGCCCACGGCCCCATTTCCTTGACCCCGCCGAGGAAACTCCCGCCGTGCGCGTACACCACCACCGGCACCGGGCCGGTCGCGCCGAGCGGGACGTGCAGGTCCAGCGTCAGCGGCCGCCAGCCGACCGGGATCGCGTACTTGACGTTGAGGTACGACTCGGCGTCGTCGAGGATCCGCACCGGGCGGACCGTCCACAAGCGAGGGTCCGCCATGTGGTGCGAGGCAGGCCGCACGAAGGCGACGTCGGACGGGTGCGGCAGCGTCATGCCTTGCGCACCCCCGGCAGGTAACGGCCGGCGTCGGGGATCTCGCCGTTCAGCTCGGCGGCGCCGACGAACGCGTTCTTGGCGTCGATGCTGTCGTGGCTGGCGAACGTGCGGGCGTTGCGCCAGAACCGGTCCAGCCGGTACTTGTTGGCGGTGCTGCGCGCGCCGGTGAGGTCGTGCACGCGCGCGGTGACGTCCAGGGCCGCCGTGGTGCACACGACCTTGACCTTGAAGAACTCGGTCATCAGCGCGCGCAGGTCGGTCGTGTCGTCGGAGTTCGCCAGCTTCCGGCAGGTGTCCAGCAGGTAGGCGCGGCCCGCGGCGAGTTCCGCGGCCATCTCGCCGATCTGCCGGTGCATCAGCGGATCCTCCATGGCGGAGGCGAACATCGGCATGCTCGCGCGGTTCAGCCCGCGCAGGTACTCCAGCATCGCCGCGTACGCGCCTTCGCCGATCCCCTGCAGCAGCAACGCGTGGCCGGGCAGCACGAGGTCGACGAACACGACCTCCGACTCGGGCGCCGCGTAGTGCCAGCCGTCGGGCACGAACACCTCGGCGTAGGTGATGGTCTGGCTGATCGTGCCGCGCTGGCCCATGTTGTCCCAGTCGCCGTGCACCTCGACGCCGGGCGCGTCGAGCCGGATCAGCGCGTGGTGCCGGGATGTCGCACCGTCCGGCCCGGTGAGGCGGAAGCTGACGTTCGCCAGGTCGCGGCCACCGCCGCCGCTGTTGGTGTTGAAGGTCTTCACGCCGTTGACGACCACCCCGCCGTCGACCCGGCGGCCGGTGACCGGTCCGGTGCCGCCGGTTTCGGCGTTGGAGGCGACGATGCGCCGCCCCTGGGAGATCAGCTCGTCGGCGAGCGCCTGCTTGGTCGACACGGGCAGCGGCGCGGACATCACCTCGCGGGCCTGCAGCGCGGTGGTCGACCAGCACTGGCCGGTCGACCCGTCGCCCGCGGTCACCTCCAGCGCCGCCTCGACCACCCGGTCCCAGCCGGCGAAGGTGCCGCCCGTCCACAGTCCGCCGAACTCGACGGGGACGTTCGCGCGCTGCAGACCGGCCTCGCCGAGCAGGCGCATCGCCTCGGTGGGATCGACCCCGCGGGCGTCGACCTCGACGCCCAGCTCGGCGATGCGTGGCCGGAGCGCCCTGGCGCGGTCGACGACCTCGTCGTAGCTCGCGGGCGCCGCGGGCCAGGCGGGGATTTCACGGAATTGCGTGGAAACGGACATGAACGCCGTCCTTCCGGAAGGAATCAAGAAATGGACGAGACGGTATCGTCTCGACCACGGTAACCCGTCCGGAGCGGACCAACAAGAGTCTGGACACGCCGGGAGCGCCCGGCGTACTCTGCTCGGACGCGACGATACCGTATCGACCATTCGCGAGCGCTGTTCCGTGGCGTGGTGGGGGGACCGCCATTCACCCCGGAAGTCCAGGAGTGCTCATGACCCCAGACGGAAACCACCACCGGTTGCGCGCCAACGCGGTGGGCATCTTCGACATGATCCTCATGGTGATCGCGGTGACCGCACCGCTGACCGCGGTCGCCTCGAACCTCTCGCTGAGCCTCGCGTTCGGCGCAGGCACCGGCACGGTCGGCGTGCTCGTCCTCGTGCTGGCGATCCTGCTGGTGTTCTCCGCGGGCTACGTGGCGCTGAGCCGCCAGGTGGTCAACGCGGGCGCCTACTTCGCCTACATCGGGTTCGGCCTCGGCCGTCGCATGGGCGGCGCGTCGGCGCTCGTGGCGACGCTGGCCTACAACGTCGCGGCGGCCGGGATGTGCGTGGCCGTCGGGTACTTCGGGCACGCCGGGCTGTCCGCCTACCTCGGCGTGGACGTCCCGTGGTGGGTGATCGCGCTGGTGGCGGTGGCCGCCACCTGGGTGGTCGGCTACTTCGGCGTGACGATCGCGGGCAAGGTGAACGTCTTCGTCGCCGTCACCGAGTTCGCGGTGCTGCTGGCGTTCGCGATCGCGGTGCTGGTGCGGCGTCCGGGCGGGTTCTCGTTCGACGTGCTCGCGCCGGGCAGCGTGTTCGGCGGGAACTTCGGGCTCGCCGTGGTGTTCTGCATCCTGTCCTTCGCCGGGTACGAGGCCGCGGCCATCTACGGCGAGGAGGCGCGGTCGGCGCGGCGGAACGTCGGCCGGGCAACGTATTCCGCGCTGATCGTGCTGGCCGTGACGTTCGTGTTCGTCATGTGGGCGATCGCGGCGGCGTTCCCGGACGCGGTCGCGACGGCACAGGCCGATCCCGGCGCGCTGCTGGTCTCGGCGATCACCGCCTACCTCGGCGGGTGGGCCGGCCCGGTGCTGAGCCTGATGATCACGTTCAGCTTCTTCGCCGCGGCGCTGTCCTTCCACGCGATCGCGTCGCGGTACATGTTCTCCCTGGCGCGCGACGGGTTCCTGCCCCGGTCGCTGAGCCGGGTGCACCACCGGCGGCAGACACCGGTGTCCGCGGGGACCGTGCAGCTGGTGGTGTGCGTGCTGGTGGTGGTGCCGTTCGCGGTGGCCGGCGCCGATCCGATCGCGACGTTCTTCCCCGCGGTCTCCGGGATCACCGCGCTGGCGATCATCTACCTGATGGCGGCGTGCTCGGCGAGCATCGTCACCGCGGCCGCGCGCGGGCGGATCAGCGGGTCCACCTGGGCGGTGCGGGTCGCGCCGTCGATCGCGTGCGTGGCGCTGGTGAGCTGCGGGGTGGTCATCGTCGCCCACTACACGGAGATCACCGGCAGCGATTCGCCCGTCATCAGCGCGCTGCCGCTGTCCCTCGTCGTCGCCGCGGCCTACGGCTGGCTCGCGGCGCGGACCCGGACCGTCACCGAGGAACCGGCTCTGGCCTGAAAGGAAGAAGTCCGATGAGTTTCACGCCCAATCCCGGCGACACGCTGGTGTTCGAGAACGACCGCGTGCGCGTGTGGTCGATGACCCTGCCGCCGCGTGGGATGTACGACTGGCACCAGCACCACCACGACCACCTGATCATCTGGCCGGACCCGGGCCGGGCGGAGGCGCAGCGCCTCGGCGACGAGGACTGGACGCTGCGGCAGACCGCCGAGGCCGGGTACGTGGCGTTCAAGACCGTCGGCAGCGGCGGGCCCCTGACGCCGCACCGGATCCGCAACCTGGAGGACCACGCCGTGACGCACTACATTGTGGAGCTGATCAGCGAACCTTCGCCGAGCCAGGTGGAGCTGCCGTCGGAGACGAACGACCGCGGCTCGGCGGTGGACGTCCGGACGGGCGAGCCGTTCTAGGGAGGTCATGTGCGAGTCACCCTGCGCCCCGCGACGGAGGGCGACCGCGAGTTCTGCTTCCGGCTGCACGAAGCCGCGATGGGCGCGTACGTCGCGGCCGTGTGGGGCTGGGACGAGCAGGAGCAGCGCGCTTACCACGACCGCGGCTTCGCGCCCGGCCGCTGGCAGATCGTGACCGTGGACGGGACCGACGCGGGCATGCTCAGTGTCGAGCAGCGGGACGGCTCGCTCTACCTGGGACGGATCGAACTGCTGCCGGAGTTCCAGGGACGCGGCGTCGGGAGCAGGCTGATCACGGACCTGATCGCCGACGCGGACCGGCGCGGGGTGGCTGTGGAACTGGACGTGCTGGCGGTCAACACGCGGGCGTACGAGCTGTACCGGCGGCTGGGTTTCCGCGAGGTGCGCCGTGGTCGCAAGATCGCGATGAGGTACCGCGGAACGCCTTGATCGGTTACGGCATCATAACCGGCGTGAAGCGTGGTTCTCTCTTCCGGACAGCAGCGGTGGCGGCGGCGGCGCTGACCGCCTCGGCGTGCGGATCGTCCTCTTCGGACGCTCCGAGCGCGGCGGCGACGAGCAGCAGCGCCCCGCCGCCCATCGTGGAACCCACGACGCCGCCGGGCACTTCGCTGACCGTCGGGCAGCGCGCGGTCGTCAACTACTCCGACGGGATCGACGAGGGTCTGCTGGCGATCACCGTCACCGCGATCGAGCAGGCGGACCAGAACGAGTTCCGGACCGCGTTCGGCGACAAGGCGCAGGGGCTGACGCCGTACTGCATCCGCTACACCGTGGAGAACCTGACCGGGACCGATTTCGGCACCAAGGTCGGCCCGACGCTGGAGGCCCTGGTCGGCGACGGGGAGACCACGGGAACGTTCATCACGGGCGACATCCCGAGCTGCGCGCCGCGCCTCTCCCCCGGCGACTTCGACCACCCGGGCGCGCGGTACGAGAACGCGGACCTGGACGCGACATCGCCGGACGACCCGGTGGTGGCGGCCCGCTACGACGGCAACGACTACGACGGCAACCCGCTGGTGTGGCGGATGCCCTGACGCTGGGCGCGGGAGGCGTGCGGGCCCCGGCGGGGCCGCCGGGGCAAGCCACGCCGTGACCAAGCGGGTCTGTCGGCGAGCCAGACCGTCACCGCGCGCCGGGCAGACCGCGCAGCGACGGAGCGCGGCTGCCCGACAAGCCGCACCGCGACCGCGGCGCCACCGGCAAGCCGCGCCGTGACCAAGCGGGTCTGTCGGCGAGCCAGACCGTCACCGCGCGCCGGGCAGGCCGCGCAGCGACGGAGCGCGGCTGCCCGACAAGCCGCACCGCGACCGCGGCGCCACCCGCAAGCCGCGCCGTGACCAAGCGGCTCTGCCGGGCAACCCGTGCGGTGACCGGGTGGGACTGTCAACCAACGGTCCCACCCGGTCGCAGACCTAACCCGCTACCGGCTCCAGCACCTTCGCGCCCGTCTTCTCCCGCAGCTCCTCCTCCGTGACTCCCGGCGCGAGGCGCACCAGGCGGAGGCCCTCCGGCGTCACGTCCAGCACCGCGAGGTCCGTGATGATCCGGTCCACCACGCCCGCGCCGGTCAGGGGCAGCGTGCACGTCTCGACGATCTTGGGGCTGCCGTCCTTCGCCACGTGGTCGGTGATCACGATGATCCGCTTGGTGCCCGCGACCAGGTCCATCGCGCCGCCCATGCCCTTCACCAGCGCGCCGGGCACGGTCCAGTTCGCCAGGTCGCCGTTGGCGGCCACCTGCAGCGCGCCGAGGATCGCCAGGTCGATGTGCCCGCCGCGGATCATGGCGAACGACGTCGCCGAGTCGAAGAAGCTCGCGCCGGGCTGGACGGTCACCGTCTGCTTGCCCGCGTTGATCAGGTCGGCGTCCTCCTCGCCCTCGAACGGGAACGGGCCGAGGCCGAGGATGCCGTTCTCGCTCTGCAGGGTCACCCGGACGCCATCCGGGATGTGGTTGGCCACCAGCGTGGGAATGCCGATGCCGAGGTTCACGTAGTCCCCGTCGCGCAGTTCCGCCGCCGCCAGCGCGGCCATCTCGTCGCGGCTCCAGCCCATGGTCACGCCTCCGTCCCGGCGAGCGCCCGCGGGCGCACCGTGCGCTTTTCGATCTCCTTCTCCCGCGGCGTGGCGACCACCAGGCGGTCGACGAACACGCCGGGGGTGATGACCAGGTCCGGGTCGACGTAGCCGTCGAGCAGGACCTCGGTCTCCACCACGGTCACCCGGCCGCAGGTGGCGACCACCGGGTTGAAGTTGCGGGCCGCCATCCGGTACACGAGGTTGCCCTCCCGGTCGGCGGTGTGGGCGTGGACCAGCGCCAGGTCGGCGACGATGCCGCGCTCCTGCACGTAGGTCTCGCCGTCGAACTCGGCGTGCGGCTTGCCCTCGGCCACCGGCGTGCCCACGCCCGTCTTCGTGTAGAACGCCGGGATGCCGGCGCCGCCCGCGCGCATCCGCTCGGCCAGCGTGCCCTGCGGCGCGAACTCGACCTCGACCGAACCGTCCAGGTACTGCTGCGCGAACAGCTTGTTCTCCCCGACGTAGGACGCGATCACCTTGCGGACCTGCTTGTTCTCCAGCAGCAGCCCGAGACCCTTGCCGTCCACACCCATGTTGTTCGACACGATCGTCAGATCGCGGACCCGGGCTTCGCGGACGACCTCGATCAGGTCGTAGGGGATGCCGGACAGACCGAAGCCGCCGACCGCGATCGTCATGCCGTCTCGCAGCGCGCCTGCCATCGCGTCGGCGGCCGCGCCGAACACCTTGGACACGTGAACTCTCCTTCGAGCGTCCGTGGGATGAGCACCTGCCCGCAGTCAAGACGACCTGGGGAAACCCGGTCAAGCAGCCGTTCTGGATCTCTCGTCAGGTGAACGGCTCGAGGTTTGGCGTTCACTGAGTGGACGTACCATGGGGACATGCCGCCCGCCCACCTGATCGGCCGCGCCGCGCTGGTGCTTCGTGCGCTGTCCGCGGCCGGTGAGCCCGGTGCGTCGACCTCCGACGTGTCGCGGCTGACCGGGCTGGCCCGGCCGACGGTCCACCGGTTGCTGGCGGCGCTGGCCGACGAGGGGTTCGTCGACCGCGACCAGCGCAGCGGCCGCTGGTACCTGGGCCCGGAGCTGTACCTGCTGGGCGAGTCGGCGGCCGCGCGCTACGACGTGACGCAGCACGCGCGGGCCAGCGTGCACCGGCTCGCCGCGGCGACCGGGGAGAGCGCGTTCTTCTCCGCCAGGCGCGGCGACGAGACGGTGTGCCTGCTGCGCGAGGACGGCGACTTCCCGATCCGGTCGTTCGTGCTGTACGAGGGCGCGCGGTTCCCGCTGGGCGTGGTCTCGGCCGGGCTGGTCGTGCTGTCGCTGCTGTCCGACCGGGAGATCGACGACTACCTGGCGCGGGTCGACCTGACGGAGCGGTGGGGCGCGGCGCACGCGCCGGGGCCGCTGCGGGAGCGGATCGCCGAGACGCGGGAGCGGGGGTACGCCGTCAACCCGGGCCTGGTGGTCGAGGGCAGCTGGGGCATGGCGGCGGCGGTGTTCGGCTCGTCCGGGGAGCCGGCGTGGGCGCTGACGCTGACCGGGGTGGAGTCTCGCTTCCGCGAACCGCGGCGGGCGCAGCTGGGCGCGCTGCTGCTCAAGGAGGCCCACGCGCTGACGACGGCGCTCCGCGCGGACCGGCAGCACGGCGGGCTCTGACGCTGGGGGCGGGGGTTCGGGCACCGCGGGCTGATGCGGCCGTGGATCGAACGCCCGCACCGGACATGCTGCGGCGGGGTGCCCTCGCCGGGCGGACAGGCGCGCCTCACTGCTGGCCGGCCGGCAAGGGCAGCCCGCACTCCGCCGGCCCCATTCCGGCAGCGGCCGCTCCCCGCGCGGCGTGCGTCGCGCGGGGAGCGGGGTGCCCCGCCCGGGGCCAGACCTCAGCCGGGCCCCCGCGTCACCGGTCGAGCGTCCGCAGCGCCCGCTGGTAGAGCCGCCGCGCCTCGGTCAGGTTTCCGTGCGCCTGGTGGTCCATCCCGAGCGTCGTCAGGTCCGCCGCGGACACCTCGGGGGCGCGGCGGGCCAGGTGGCGGACCACGTATTCGGCGTCGCGGCCCGCTCCGCCCACCAGCATCGAGCTGAACGAGTGCAGGAACGGCAGCCCGACGAAGTACAGGCCGGGCACCGACGTCACGCCGCGCTCCTGCTCGGGGTAGCCGTCCTCGCCGGTGACGGGCAGGTCGATCCACCCGTAGTCGGGGCGGAAACCGGTGCACCACACCACGTTCGCGACATCCACCACGCGCCCGTCCGCGAGCACGGGCATGCCGTCCCGGACGCCGGTGGTCTTGTCGACGACCCGCTCCACACCGGCCTTGCGCAGGTCCTCCTTCTTGACCCGGATCAGGGGCCCGCCGTGCCCGCGCACCTCCGCACGCAGCTTGCGGCCCACCGCCCGGTTCACGGTGAGGACCCGGGTCGCCGCGAACCACAGCACCCGCAACGCCATCGACGCGACACGGCCTTCGAAGTAGAACGGGATCTCGCCGGTGTCCGTGCCGGACAGGATCGTCGGGTGCTCGCTGGCAACCTCGTACGCGATGTCCGCGCCGGAGTGGCTCGCCCCGACGACCAGCACCGGCCCTGGCCGCAGCTGCGCCGGGTTCCGGTACTCGCTCGAGTGCATCTGGCGGATCTCCGGGCTCAGCTCGCCCGCGAAGGCCGGGATGGACGGCGCGCCCCACACGCCCGAGGCGACCACCACGTTGGCGGCCTCGAACCGCTGGCCCCCCGCGGTCACCACGAACTCGCCGTCCTCTTGCGACAGCCGCTCCACCCGCGTGCCGCAGCGCACCGGCAGTTCGAACCGCTGCGCGTAGGCCTCCAGGTAGTCGGCCATCTCGTCCCGCGTGGGGAAACTGCCGGGTGGCGCGGGGAACCGCATCCCGGGCAGGCCGTCGTAGCGCGCCGGGCTGAACAGCCGCAGCGAATCCCAGTGCCGCCGCCACGAGTCGCCGATCCGCTCATGCGCGTCGAGAATCACGAACCGCCTGCCGTCGCGGGCCAGGTGGTACCCGGCCGAAAGCCCGGCCTGCCCGCCGCCGATGACCACCGTGTCGAACCTCATCGTGCACCTCCAGCTTTTCCGAGGACACCGACGCTAGGCCCGCGGCCCGCCACGGAACCTCGGGTGAACGACCCAATTCCCCGGCCCCCGGCATGGGTAGTTCTGCCCAGTCAGCCGATCCGGTGCTGGAAGGCGTACGCCGCCGCCGCGGTGCGCGAGCCCACCCCGAGCTTGGCGAAGATGTTGCTGACGTGGCGCGCCACGGTCTTCTCGCTCAGCACCAGTTCCCGCGCGATCCCGCGGTTGGTGGCGCCGGCGGCCAGCAGCCGCAGCACCTCGGTCTCCCGCGGGCTCAGCAGCGAGGCGCCGCGGCGAGCGCCGCGCACCCGGGCCAGGTCCGGTTCGGCACCGAGCCGCGTGAACACCTCCGCGGCGGCGTCCAGCTCCACCTCCGCGGCGTCCTCGTCGCCGAGCGCGCGGCAGGCCAGCCCGACCAGGCACCGGGTCCGCGCCGCTTCGTAGGGCGCGTCCAGTTCGCACCACAGCCGCAGCGCGGTCCGCAACGGCGGCAGCGCCGCGGACTCGTCACCCGCGGCGAGGAGCGCCGCGCCGGTCGCGCCCGACGCCAGCGCGCGCAGGGCGGGCGTGTGGAACCGGCCGGCGATCGCGGTCAGCTCGGCCGCCGCCGCCCGGGCGCACCCCGGGTCGCCGTTGCCGATCGCGGCTTCCACCTGCGCGGGCAGCAGGCGGGACCGGCTGATGTCGTCCTCGGCCTCGGCCAGGGCACGGCGCAGGGACGCGTCCGCCGCGTCGGCGCGGCCCTGGGCCAGGCGGAGCAGCGCCAGGCCCGGCTGGATGTCCCACCCGCTTTCGCCGGCCCGCCGGTAGGAGCTCTCGGCGTCGGCGAACTCGCCACGCAACCGGTGGATCTCGGCGAGCTGGTAGTAGGCCATACCCGCGACCACGTGCCCGTACCGATGGTCCAGCCGCGCGCAGGCCGTCCGCGCCTCGCGGACCGCGTCCGGCCACTCGCCGACGAGCTGCAGCAGCTCCGAGCGGTGCACCCGGCAGATGCCGGAGTAGGCGCCGGTGAACTGCGGGCTCGCGTCGCACCAGGCGTTCACCGCGGCGGTCCACTCGCGGGCGCGGCCCAGCTCGTGCACGTCGCGGCAGGCGGCGATCATGCTGCAATACATCCAACCGGTCACCTGTGAGGAACACGCGCCCGCGGAGATGTCGAGCATCGCCTCGTCCAGCAGCGCGAGCCCCTCTTCGACGCGGCCCTGCGCGAGCCGGGCGCGGCCCTGGACCTGCACCCCGATGGCCACGAGATCCCGGTCACCGCACCGGTTCCCCAGCTCGACGGCCTCCGCGGCGGTCGCGAACGCGGCGTCCCCGGTCTGCCGCTCGGCCTCGCCGATCAGCAGGTAGCCGCGCTGCGCGCAGCCCGGGTCGTGCGCCAGCAGCCGCGCCGCCCGCGCCATCCAGCCCTGTGCGCGCGAGAACTCGCCCTGGAACGCGCACACCTCGCGCAACCAGAAGGCGCACCGCACGGCCCGGCCGATCGCGCCGGCGTGCACGTGCTGCTCGTAGCAGCGGCGGAACGCGTCGGCGGCCTCCTCCGGGCGGCCCAGCAACAGGGCCAGCTCGCCGAGCCGCTCCAGGTCCGGCAGCGCGAGAGGGGTTTCCCGGTCGGCGGCGGCCAGGGAGTCACAGGCGTCGGCCCAGGCCCGCCGGTCGTAAGCCGCGCCGGCCCGCTCGAGCAGGACGCGCGTGTCCACCGGGTCATTAAACGCCCGCGATGTCCTCGTCACCAGGTCCGTCGGTCAGGCGGCCGCGCAGCTTCGCGGGCGCGACGGCGAGCCACCCGTCGGTGAGCGCTTCACGCAGCGCTGTGCGGGACACCTTCCGCAACTGGACGAGCACCGCCGCGTAACCGTCGAAATGCGGGATCGTGAAGAAGGCGTCCGGGTTCGCCGCGAGGACCGCCTCCTTCTCGCCGAGGTCGTCCACCCGGATCGCGAGGATCGGCCCGTCCGGTGGGGCCTCGTCGCCGAACCGGCGGAGGTCGGCCTTGCTGAACGGCCGCACCCAGGCGAACGCCTTACCGGCGACGGACCACGTCCGGTGACCGTGCCGCTCCCCCTCGGTCACCTCGGGCAGCTCGGTGACCAGCCGTGTCACGTCGCCGACAGTCGCCATCGTCGAACGGTACCGCGGTCACGGCGCGCCCGGCAGCTTCCGCCGCTCGAAGCTCTCCCACAGGGCAGCGCGGCGGGCGCGGCCGCGCTCGTACAGGCGCCCGAACACGAACGCGTCGGTCACCGAATCACCCGTTCGCTGCCGGAGGAGTTCACCCGCGCTCACCAGGTCGTGATACTCGCCCAGCTCGCTCTGCACCTGCTTGACCGCCCGCCGCCACGAGCGCACCCGCTTGCCCAGCAACGGTTTCGCCACATCGGCCGCGTACCGCGCCGCCTTCGCCTTCTTGCGCACCTCGTGCAGGGCGGCGTCGGGGTCGCTCGCGTCGCGCACCGCCTCCGCCGCGGCCGTCAGCCGCCGGCTCGCGCGGCGGAGGGCCTTGCGCAACTCGCGGCGCCCGGACTCGGCGGCGATCGTCAACGGCGGATCGGCCACCCACTCGTCGAGCGCGCCCAGCAGCCGGGCGTAGCGCTCGCCGGTCAGTTCCGCGAGCAGAGCCCGCCGGTCCCGCTCGGCTGCTTCGTCCAAACGCGACACGAGCGTGCGGCGGGCGTGCTCGGTTTCCGGCTCGCGCGGGAGGTTCGCGAGCTCGGCGAGCAGCGTTTCGCGCCGGACCTCGCCGTCCCGGGCCGGGGACAGCACCCGTCCGGCCCACCTCAGCTCGTCCGCCAGCGCCTTCGCCCGGTCGCGCACGAAGAGGCGCCGGTAGCCGCGCAACGCGCTCCGCAGCCGCCGCATCGCGACGCGCAACTGGTGCACCGAGTCCTCGTCGCCGCGCCGGACGCCCTCGTCGTACCGGCGGATCGCCTCGACCTGCGCGCGCAGGTAGGTCATGACGGTGTCCCCGGCGTTGCCGGGCTCCTCGTCGGCGACCAGGTCGGCGGCGAGCAGGCGTCGCAGCTTCGACGGCCAGTGCGCGGGCCGCACCCCGTCCGCGACGAGGGCTTCGGCGAGGGTGTCGAGGAGTTCCGGTTCGGCGTCGTCGAGTTCGACCTCGAGTTCACGCCAGTGGTCCAGGTGCGCGTGGTCGCCGGCACGCTCGCCGTGGACGTGGTCGTCGGTCAGCACGGCCAGCCGCCGCCCGTCGGCGGCGGTGAGGTCGTGGGTGAAGCGGTCGACGCGGAGGTGCGCGATCTCGACGAGGTCCGAACCACCGGTCCACTCGCGCGCGGCGTCGGCGAGTTCAGGTGGCAGGTGGTCGCCCGGCGGCAGCTGGGTCTCCTCGCGGGCCCCGGCCGCCGCCGGGCGCTTGAGGTGCCAGCCCGCGTCGTCTCCGCCGGTGCGGCGGCGCAGGGTCACGCCGGCGCGCGCCAGCCGGAGGTCCCGGGTGTCGTAGTAGGTGTTGTCGAGCCTGGACTCCCTCGGCGGGGACTGCTCCGCCACGGGGCCCACCCCGGCCAGCCGCGGCACCGGCCGGCCGTCGTCGAAGTCGAACTTCCGCTCCCGCTCGGTGACCGTCTTCGCGCCCATGACCAGGAGTTCCCGGGCGACGACCGGCGGAAACCCGCCGACAGCACCAGCCGAGCGGCCATGGGCGGGAACCTCGCCTACCGCCGACGGACGCCGGTGCAGGCGATCAGCTCCGCCAGCGCTTCCCGGTCCAACCGCGCCTCCTCCAACGGCGCCGGACGCTACCCGCCTGCCCGTTCAGCAGACCGCGTACACGTTCAGCAGCACCGCGTCCGGGCGGCGCAGCGCCGAGCTCACCGCGATGACGTGGTTGAGCCACGCGTGCTCCGGCGAGTCCTCGGCGGTCTCGAAGGTGATCGCGGTGCGGAAGCGGGTCGCGGTGGCTCGTACGGGGTCGCCATGAGCCGGCAAACTATCAGGGAATCTGATCCAGGACAGCGGTCGCGCGGAGGACGACGTCCCGCAGGTAGCGGTGCTCGGGATCGTCGTCGTACATCGGGTGCCACCACATCGCCTCGCGTAGCGGGCCGATTTCCAGCGGGCACGGCAGCGCCCGGACACCCAGCTCGGCGGGCACCCCGGCGGCGAGCCTGCGCTGCAGCAGCGCGACCCGGCCGGTGCCGCGGACCAGGCTCGGCACGGTCAGGAAGGTTTCCGTCACCACCTGCACGTTCGGCTCGATGCCGAGCATCCGCATCTGCCGCGCGGCGGGCGTGGACGCCGTCGGGCCGTGGTAGGTGACCACCCACGGCATCGTCTTCAGCTGCTCGACGGTCAGCTCCTCGCCGACATCCGGGTTGTCCCGGGACACGAGGCACACCCAGTCGTCCAGGTACAGCTCGCGGTAGGGCAGGTCGGTGATGAACCCGTGCGGCATCAGCAGCAGGTCGTGGTTGACCAGGGCCTGCGCCGCCTGCTCGACCAGCGGCGGGGTGTTCGCGGTCAGCCGCAGCCGCGTGCCGGGGGCCTCCGCGGCGAGCAGCGCGGCGATCTCCGAGCCGAGCACCGCGACGCCGTAGTCGCTGATCAGCAGCGAGAACTCGCGGGCCGAGGACGCAGGGTCGAAGTCCGGTTCGGCGGCGAACACCCGCTCCACCCCGGAGATCGCCACCCGCACCCGTTCCTTGAGCTGCACCGCCAGCGGGGTCAGCCGGTAGGAGTTGCCGACCCGGATCAGCAGGTCGTCGCCGAAGTGCCGGCGCAGCTTGCCCAGGTGCGCGGACACCGCGGGCTGGCTCAGCCCCATCCGCTCGGCCGCGCGCGTGACGCTGCGCTCCTGCAGCAGCGCGTGCAGCGCGACCAGCAGGTTCAGGTCCAGGCTCGCCAGGTTCACCAGCGCAGGCTACATCAGCCAGGCTGATACCTCCCATAACCGATTTCGTCTTCCCTGATACCGCCGCGGTGCCCGACAGTGGACTCGTCGCTCAAGGAGGAACCGACGTGATCCACGACCGCACCGATCCCGAAGGCGCGATCGCCGCCGCGGCCAAGCGGTGCTCCAACTGGGGCCGCTGGGGAGCCAAGGACGTACTCGGCACGCTGAACTTCCTGGACGAGGCCAAGCGCCGCGAAGGCGCCGCACTCGTCCGGCAGGGCAAGAGCTTCTCGCTCGCGCAGCGGTTCGAGGCCGACGGCCCGCAGAAGGGCTGGCGCCGCCGCACCAACCCGGTCCACACGATGCTCGACACCGGCCTGGACGCCGAACGCGGTCAGGGTTTCCCGCACGGCCTCGGCGGCGCGGACGACGTCGTGTTCATGCCGCTGCAGGCCTCGACGCAGTGGGACGGGCTCGGCCACATCTTCGACCACGGCACCGCCTACAACGGCCGCCGCGCAGGCGATGTCGTCACCAGCGAGGGCGACCGGGTGACCGGCATCGAGACCACCGCCGGCCGGATCGCGGGCCGCGGCGTGCTGCTCGACGTCGGGCGCGCGATCGGCGACGACGGCGAGCTGCCGGACGGGTTCGCGATCACCGCCGAGCACCTGGAGGCGACGATCGCCGCGCAGGGCGAGACGGCCCACGTCGGCCGCGGCGACCTGCTGCTGGTGCGGACCGGGCGGCTCACCCGCGCCCGGCGGGACGGTTGGGGCGACTACGCCGGCGGCGACGCGCCCGGCCTGTCGTTCACCACCGCGGACTGGCTGCACGGTACCGAGATCGCCGGGATCGCCACCGACACCTGGGGTTTCGAGGTGCGGCCCAACGAGTTCGACGTCGCGTTCCAGCCGCTGCACCAGGTCTGCATCCCGCACATCGGCCTGTTCCTCGGCGAGATGTGGGACCTCGACGCGCTCGCCGCGGACTGCGCAGCCGACGGCGTGTACGAGTTCTTCCTCGCCGCCGACCCCATCCCGGTGACCGGCGCGGTCGGCGCCCCGGTCGCACCCGTCGCCGTGAAGTAGGAGTTCCCATGCCAGCCGTGAACAACGTCCTGGTGGTCGGCAGCGGCCTCGCCGGGACGGCCACCGCGATCGGCCTCGCCGCGCACGGCGTCGCCGTGGACCTGGTCGAGATCAAGCCCGACGTCGCCGCCATCGGGTCGGGGATCACCTTGCAGGGCAACGCTTTGCGGGAACTTCGGAACCTGGGCGTGTGGGAGCGGGTGCGCGCCGAGGGGTTCGGCTTCGACAGCCTCGGTCTGCGCGCACCCGACCCCGCGGGCACCCTGCTCGTGGAGATCCCGGACGCCCGCACCGGCGGCCCGGACCTGCCTGCCACGATGGGCATGCCGCGCCCGGCGCTGGCGCGGATCCTGCTGGACCGCGCGGCCGAAACCGGTGTGAAGACCCGCTTCGGCGTCACCGTCACCGAGCTGGAGACCGACGGCCGGGTGGTGTTCTCCGACGGCTCGTCCGCGCGGTACGACCTGGTGGTCGGCGCCGACGGCATCCGGTCGTCGGTGCGCCGCATGCTCGGCGTCGAACTGGAGACCCGCGCCACCGGCATGGGTATCTGGCGCGCGTTCGGCCCGCGCCCGGCGTCGGTCACGCGCACCGACCTGTACTACGGCGGCCCGTGCTACATCGCCGGCTACTGCCCCACCGGGGAGAACTCGCTCTACGCCTACGTCGTCGAGGACGCGCAGGACCGCTCCGCGCTCACCCCGGACGAGCGGCTGGCCACGATGCGCGAGCTGGCCGCGGCCTACCACGGCCCGTGGGACGAGATCCGGGAGACGCTGACCGACCCGTCCCGCGTCAACTACACCTGGTTCGAGACTCACGTGCTGCCGCCGCCGTGGCACCGGGGCCGCGTCGTGCTCATCGGCGACGCCGCGCACTCCTGCCCGCCCACCCTCGCGCAGGGCGGCGCGCAGGCCCTGGAGGACGCCGCCGTCCTCACCGAACTGCTGCTCGCCGCCGACGCGCTGGACGACACGCTGTGGCAGGCCTTCACCGACCGCCGCTACGAGCGGGCCAAGGCCGTCGTCGACGCGTCCAACCAGCTCGGCCAGTGGCTCCTCGACCACGAACAGGGCGACGTGCCGGGCCTGATGGGCCGCGTCGCCGCACTCGTCACCCAGCCCGCCTGATCCAGGAGGACCCATGACCGACCGACTCATCACCCACCTGCGCCACGTCGACCTCGCCGTGCCGGACCTGGCCCGGCAGCAGGGCTTCTTCACCGGCGCCTGGGGCCTGACCACCGAGCACACCGACACCGGCATCGCGTTCCTGGCCGCCGAAGGATCGCCCGAGCAGTACGTGATCCGGCTGCGCCAGGCCGACGACAAGCGCATCGACCTGATCTCGTTCGGCGCCGCCACGCCGTCCGATGTGGACACCCTCGCCGCACAGCTGGCGTCCTCCGGCGTGCGGCTGGTCAGCGAGCCCGGCGCCATCGACACCCCCGGCGGCGGTTACGGGTTCCGGTTCTTCGACAACGAGGGCCGCACGATCGAGATCAGCGCCGACGTCGCCGTCCGCGCGCACCGCAAGGTCGAGCAGGGCGAGTCGATTCCGGTGCGGCTGTCGCACGTCGTGATCAACTCCGCCGATCCGGAGGGCACCCGCGCGTTCTACGAGAAGCACCTCGGGTTCCGGCTTTCCGACATCCTGATGCACCCGCGGATGGGCGAGATGATGTGGTTCATGCGGGTGAACTCGTGGCACCACAGCATGGCCATCGCCCGCTGCCCGCACCCGTCGCTGCACCACGTGTCGTTCGAGATGCGCGGCCTGGACGAGTACATGCGCGGCACCGGACGGCTGCTGCGCGCCGGGGTGGAGAAGATCTGGGGCCCCGGCCGCCACCTGGCAGGCAACAACACGTTCAGCTACTTCCTCGACCCGCACGGCAACACGATGGAGTACACCACCGAGCTGGAGCTGATCGACGAGGACACCTGGCACCCGCACCTGTACGACTTCAGCGACCCCGAGGTGTCCGACCAGTGGGGCACGGCGAACGCGATGAACGAGTTCGTCGCGCAGAAGTCGTTCAACGACCCGGACAAGGGCCTGTTCGTCGCCCCGCCGGTGTGAGGAGGTCCTGATGCGTTTCGCCACCTACTCGCTGGACGGCGAGGTGCGGGCCGGTGTCGTCGTCGGCGACGGCGTACACCCGCTGCCGCCGGACGTGACGGTGCTCGGCCTGGTGCGAGCCGGGCTGCCGGCCGCACTGGAAGCCGGTTCCTCAGTCCTGAGTGGACCGTCGGTGCCGCTGGATCGCGTGCGGTTGCTGCCGCCGCTGGAACCGCCGACGGTCCGGGACTTCGTCGCGTTCGAGGAGCACGTGGAGGGTGTGGTCGCCAGCGTCTCAGGCGGGTCAGGGGTCGTGCCGGAGTGGTACGAGGCACCCACGTTCTACTTCACCAACCCGTACGCGCTGCTCGGCGCGTTCGACGACGTGCCGGTGCCGCCGGGCTCGCGGCTGTTCGACTTCGAGCTGGAGGTCGCGGCCGTGGTCGGGCGGGACGGGTCGTCGCTGGCGCCGGACGAGGTGGAGATCTTCGGGTACACCGTGCTGAACGACTGGTCCGCCCGTGACCTGCAGCGGCGCGAGATGAAGGTGCAGCTCGGCCCGGCCAAGGGCAAGGACTCCGCGACGACGCTCGGGCCGTGGCTGGTGACGGCCGACGAGCTGGAGTCCTATCGCGACGGTGACGGGTTCCTGGAGCTGGACCTGCGGGTGTCGGTGAACGGCACGGAGATCGGGCAGGACCTGCTGTCCAACATGGGCTGGCCGTTCGAGGAGCTGGTCTCCTACGCCTCGCGCGGCACGTGGGTGCGGGCCGGGGACGTGCTCGGCTCCGGGACCTGCGGCAACGGCGGCTGCCTCGCCGAGCTGTGGGGCCGCGGCCGGGAGCTGCCGCCGCTGGCGGCGGGTGACGTCGTGGAGATGACCGTCGAGGGCATCGGGACGATCCGCAACACCGTCGTCGCCGGTGTGGAGCTGCCCCCGGTGCGGGCCGCGCGGCCCCGGCCGCGGAAGCGCAAGCGATGAGGGTGGCCGGCAAGGTCGTCGTCGTGACCGGCGCCGGACAGGGGCAGGGCGCGGCGGAGGCGCGGCTGCTGGCCGAGGAGGGCGCCCGGGTGATCGGCGTGGACCTGGGCGCTTCGCCGGTGGAGCCGCTGCCCGGGGTCGAGTACGTGCAGCTCGACGTCACCGACTCGGCGGGCTGGGCCGAGCTGGCGTCCCGGCTGGAGCGGGTGGACGGGCTGGTCGCGAACGCCGGGGTCACCTGGCGGGCGCGGCTGGACGAGGTCGACCCGGCCGACCTGGCGCGGGTGCACGACGTGAACGTCGGCGGGGTGGTACGGGCGATCCAGGCCGTGCTGCCGCTGATGCCCGCGGGCGGGTCGATCGTGACGGTCGGCTCGGTGGCGGCGCTGACCGGGCACTACCCGGTGGCGTACACGGCGAGCAAGTGGTCGTTGCGCGGGCTGACGCGGGCGGCGTGCCTGGAGCTGGGCGCGCGCGGGATCCGGGTCAACGCGGTGCACCCCGGCTACATCGAGACGCCGATGACCGCCTCGGCAGCGGCGGACTTCCGGGACGCGAACATCGCCGAAACCCCGCTGGGCCGCACCGGAACCGTCGACGAGGTCGCGCCGCTGGTGGTGTTCCTGCTCTCGGACGAGGCGTCGTTCATCACGGGCGCGGAGATCCCGGTCGACGGCGGGCTGACCGCGCACGGGGGCGTGAAATCGATCAGTGAGGTTTTGAAAGGCCCCGCCCGCCGGCCCACCACCACCCTCAACGGACACGCTTCGCGTGACTGAAAGGAATTCAATGTTCGAGTACTTCCCGGGCAACTACGTCTGGAACCTGGGCGTCGTGGCGACGCTGAACAGCGGCGGGCTGATCGACGAGGTCGACCGCGCGTGCCGCCCGATCAAGGAGGCCGCGCAGCGCGGTGAGGACGCGGGGACGGCCGACTTCCTGACCGCGTGGACCGCGCTGACCGACCAGCTCGTGGGGCAGGCGGAAGAGGCGGAGGCGGCGGGGCACACCCGCACCGCGCGGCAGCTGTACGCGCGGGCGACGAACTACCTGTGCCAGGCCGAGCGGATGCAGAGCGCGTCGGCGCCGGGCCGGCTGGACACCTACCGGCGGGTGCTGTCGTTGCAGGAGAAGGGTTTCGCGCCCGGTGTGTCGCGGGTCGAGATCCCGTACGAGGGCACGACGCTGCCCGCGTACTTCAGCGCGGCGCCGGTCGAGGGCCCGGCACCGGTGATGATCATGTGGAACGGGCTGGACTCGACCAAGGAGCACATGTACTCCTCCGGACACTGGGAGGAACTGGCGGCCCGCGGGATCTCGTGCCTGATGGTGGACTGCCCCGGTTCCGGCGAGGCGTTGCGGCTGCAGGGACTCACGGCGCGCGTGGACACCGAGGCGTGGGCGTCGGCGTGCGTGGACTACCTGGTCGAGAGGTCCGATGTGGACTCCTCGCGGATCGGCCTGGTGGGCTGGTCGCTGGGCGGCTACTACGCGCCCCGCGCCGCCGCCTTCGAAAAGCGGCTCGCGCTGGTGGTGGCGTGGGGCGCGAACCACGACTGGGGAGCCGTCCAGCGGCGACGGCTGGAGCGCGAGGGCGAGCGGCCGGTGCCGCACTACTGGGAGCACGTGCTCTGGGTGTGGGGGCACTCCGACCTGGCGGAGTTCATCGACTTCGCGGACGCCGTCAACCTGGACGGCGTGGTGGAGAAGATCGACATCCCGTTCCTCATCTGCCACGGCGAGAACGACCGGCAGATCCCGCTGGCGTACGCGCACCGGTCGTACGAGCAGGCCACTGCCAGCCCACGGCGCGACCTGCGGATCTTCAGCCCCGCCGAGGGCGCGACGGAGCACATCGGGCTGGACCACCTGCCCTACGTGAGCAGCTACATAGCCGACTGGGTGGCCGACGTGTTCGACGGCCGCTGACCGACGAGTGGGCGAGTCCTATCGACCCAGCTCGACCCACTCGTGGTCCTGCCCCGAATAGTCGATCTTGCCGGTCTCGGGGCGGACCGCGGTCACGATGTCGTGCTCGATGATGACGTCTAACATCAGGTCGTCGTCAAACCCGCAGTGCGGACAGCGCGAGCCGTAGCCCCGGGCCGCCACGAGCGGGCGGCCCGGGACGCCCGCGTCCCACTCCCCCCACTCCAAGGAGTCCCCGACGCGGTACCGGCGGAGGTTGCACGCGCCGAACCGAAACTGCGCGTTGCGGCGCCCAGCCCGGACACAGCTGCGGCACACCGGCTCACCCGGCACGTCGACCACGTTGAACAAGCCCATCTCAACCTGCCAGCCGCGCCCGCGCGTCCATCAGCGCGAAGCCCAGCAGGTTCAGCCCCGGCCACCGCTCCGGCTCCCCGGCACACGGGTCATCCGCCGCGACGCCGATTCCCCAAATCGCATCCACCGGACTGGCCTCCACCAACACCTGCGAACCCGTGCCCACCAGAAACCGCCCCAGCTCGGGGTTCTGCCCGAACTTCGCGACCGATCCGGCGACCACGATGTCGTACCGGGACGCCTCCCAGCGGGCCGGCTCGAAGCCCGCCACCTGGCGGCCCAGTTCCTTCGCCCGCCCGGGGTGCGGGGCGCGCAGCACCTCCTCAGCCACCGCCGCGTCGTCGAACAGCAGCGCCTTGCGCCACATCATGTAGTGCTCCGCCGTGGCGAACTCGCGCCCGTCCGCGACGAACCGCGCCGGCCACCACTGGCTCAGGCACCCGCGCCCCGCGCTGCCGTCCGGCTCCGGCCGGTGGCCCCAGAAGAACAGGTACTCGACCCGCTCGCCCCGCCGCACCCGCTCGATCAACTCCGCTCGCACAACCGGCAGTATCGCCGATCAGAAGCCGGAGATCACCGTCTTTCCGACGGTCCGCCCGGTCTCCGTCAGCTCGTGCGCCTGCCGCACCGTCGAAGCGTTGATCGGCTTCAGCTCGGTCGTCAGCGTGGTCCGGACGACACCCGCGTCGACCAGTTCGGCGACGTGTGCGAGCAGGTTGTGCTGGGCGATCAGGTCCCAGCCGTGCAGCGGGCGGGTGAACATGAGCTCCCAGTGGAAGCTGATGCTCTTCCCCTTGAGCGGCAACAACTCCAGCCCCGGCGGTTCGTCGATCGCGGTGATCGCTCCGCCGGGGCGCAGCAGCTCGGCGAACTCCTCGATCCGGCCGGCGGTGTTCGGCGAGAACACGTAGTCCACGCCGTCCGGCGCCACCTCCCGCACGCTCGCGACCAGGTCCCGGTGGTCGGCCACGTGGTGGGCGCCCAGCGAGCGCACCCAGTCCCGCGACTCCGGACGGGACGCGGTCGCCACCACGGTCAGCCCCGTCAGCGCCCTGGCCAGCTGGATCAAGATCGAACCGACCCCGCCGGCGCCGGCGAGGACCAGCAGCGTGCCGGTGCTGTCCGGGCCGACCCGGAACCGGTCGTGCAGCGTCTCGTACGCGGTGATGGTGGTCAGCGGCAGCGCCGCGGCCTGGGCGAACGACAGGCTCCGCGGCTTCGGGCCCACGATGCGCTCGTCCACGACGTGGTACTCGGCGTTCGTGCCCGGCCGGTCGATCGTGCCCGCGTAGTAGACCTCGTCGCCGGGCCGGAAGAGGGTCACCTCGGCGCCGGTCGCGGTCACCACGCCGGCCGCGTCGAAGCCGAGCACCCGCGGCTCGCCGCCCGGGTCGGAACCGGCGCGCACCTTCGTGTCGACAGGGTTGACCGACACCGCCTCGACGCGCACCAGGAGGTCGTGCGGCCCTGGCTCCGGGACCGGCAGCTCGACGTCCTCGAGTGCGGCGGGATCGGTGACGGGGAGGGACTTGCGGTAAGCCACCGCGCGCATGGTCGTCATGGCGGCGACGGTAGTCGGAAGAGCGTAGTTACCTGCAAGGCTCACAAGTTCCCATCGGGTACCATCGCAGCGTGCAGACCTGTGGCCCGAAGGACGTCTACGCCGCCGCGTGCCCGTGCCGGGACATGCTCGACCTGCTGGCGAACAAGTGGAGCGCCCTGGTGCTGGGCGCGCTGGAGGGCGGCCCGCAGCGGTTCGGCGCGCTGCGGGCGCGGCTGCAGGGCGTCAGCCCGAAGGTGCTGACCCAGACGCTGCGCAAGCTCGAGTCGCACGCGCTGATCGAGCGCGAGGTGTTCCCGGAGGTGCCGCTGCGGGTGGAGTACCGGCTGACCCCGCTCGGCGCCGACGCGGCCGTCCCGCTGGCCGCGCTGCGCACCTGGGTGGAGGCCAACATCGACCGCTTTCCGCAACCCGCCTGAGAACCTCGGGCTTGACCTCGAGTTAACTCCAACTTCTAACGTCGTGACCATGACGGATGCGACAGCGACCCCGTTGCGGATGCCCCCCAGGACGCTCCTGTTCACGCTGCTGGGCGTCAGCACGATGACCATCATGGCCAGCGCCACCATCACTCCCGCGCTGCCGGGAATGGAACAGCACTTCGCGGCCACCCCGAACGCCGCGCTGCTGGTCCGCCTCGTCCTCACCCTCCCCGGGCTCGCGATCATGCTCGCCGCGCCCCTGCTCGCTCGGCTGAGCGGCCGTGCCGGGCGGGTCCGGGTGCTCACCGCTGGGCTGGTGCTCTACGTCGTCGGCGGCGGGTCGGGCCTGGTGCTCGACTGGCTGCCCGGGCTGCTGGCCGGCCGCGCGGTGCTCGGCGCGGGAATCGCGGCCATCATGGTGACCTCGACGGCGCTGCTGGCCGACCACTACCCGGCCAGCGAACACGGCCGGGTGCTGGGGCTGCAGGGCGCCGCGATGGGGTTCGGCGGCGTCGTCGCCCTCCTGCTCGGCGGGGTGCTGGCCGACCTCAGCTGGCGCGGGCCGTTCGCGGTGTACCTGCTCGCGGTGCCGATGGTCGTGCTCGTCCTCCGGTTCGTGCCCGAGGCGCCGAAGTCCCCGACGGCCCCCGGCCGTCCACAACGGACACCGCGGCTGTTCGGCCTGTACGCGCTGATGTTCCTCGGCGTGGTCGTCTTCTACACCGTGCCGACGCAGGCGCCGTTCTGGCTGGGTGCGGTCACCGGCACCGGCCCGGTCGTCGTCGGCGTGCTGATCGCCGCGCTGAACCTCGTCATGACGCTGGTGGGCCTGAACTTCCGGCGACTGCGCGCCCGGTGGGACTTCCGCGTCCTCGCCGCTGTGCTCTTCGCCGCCTACGCCGCCGGGCTGGTCGTGCTCGGCCTCGCGGGCGGGATCTGGACGGCGGCGCTCGGCATGCTCATCACGGGCGTCGGCATCGGCCTGCAGAACCCGGTGATGAACGGGTGGGTGGTCGCTTCGGTCGACCCCGCGGCCCGCACCCGCGCGCTCGGGATGCTGACGTCCGCGTTGTTCCTCGGCCAGTTCGCCTCGCCGCTGCTGGCGCAGCCGGTGGTGAACGCCGTCGGCCTCGGCAACACGTTCGTGCTGGCCGGTGCTCTCGGCCTGGTGATCTCCGTGGTCCTGGTTTTCCTGCGCGGCCGGGCAACCTCGGATTCGCCCACCGCGTAAGGAGGTGCGTAGGCCCACCGACAGGGGACGGGAACGTGGATCACCGCCGCTGCTTGTACCCGACGCCGGCGAGGCAGCCACGACGGGCCCGCTGGTCGTGGAACGCGGGTGGGATGTCCGATCGCCAATCCGCCGCCGGAACCAGACCCGGGGGTACGAGTTCGAGCCCGCGGAAGAACTCGGCGATCTGCACGGTCGTCCGCGGAATCAACCTCGCGGAATTGCGCGCGTAGCGCCGGACCAGTTCGGCTCGGTCGTCGGGAGGCGCGGACGCGTCGTCGACCGCTCCGTGCGCGACAACGAGATAGCTGCCCGGCGCCAACGCCTCCATCCATTCGCTCACGAGTGGCGCGGGGTGTTCGACGAAATGCAGTACCGAGTTCATGAGCAGAGCAACAGGTTGTGCCAAGTCCAGCAGGTCGTCCAGTCTCTTCAACAGATCGGACGGCCTGCGCACGTCGCCGAGAACAGCATGGGGCCCGATGTCACCACCGGCGAGTTCGGACAACGCGGTGACCACTTCCGGGTCGTTGTCGACGTAGACGACGCACGCACCGGGCACAATGTCGTGCACGTTCCATTCGGGAGTCGGGTATCCGGCACCGACATCGACGAACTGGCGGATCCCCCGCTGGTGGCAGAACGCGACCGCCCGTTTGAGGAATTCCCGGCTCAGCTGCGCCCATTCGACGATGAAGGGGATCAACGGGTACACCGTCTGCTCCGCGAAGCTCTTTTCGACGTCGCGGTAGTGCGTTCCGCCCAGGTAGAGGCTGTACAGCCGGGACGCGCTCGGTCTCTGTTCGGGGGAAGTCAAGGCGGGGCTCCTCCTTCGTTCGCGGTGCCGGCACCGACCAGATGGGCAGTGTCGTTGTGGGTGACTTGGACCCAGCGATGGTGCCGCTCCCGGATTCCGGGAACGAGTGGTTGGAGTTCCCAGCGCGTGATGCCCGTCGGCGCAACCTCGAAACCGGCTCGGACCCGGGCTTCCGGGGGCAGCCGGAGGAAGATGTGTGCTGCCGCGGTGACGGTTTCACCGTGCCCTATGACGAGGACTCGCTCGCCCCGATGCCGGTCGAGCAGCCGGGTGAGTCCGGTCGTGACGCGGTCGAGGTAGTCCTTCCAGCTCTCCGCTCCCGGTGCGATGGCGATCCCGAGCCCGTCCTCGGGCCCCGCTCGGACACCGGAAAGGACCTCCCGCCATGGACGGCCGTCGGCCTCGCCGTAGTCGGGATCACGCAGTTCGTCGGCGATCGCGAGCGGTAGATCGAGCCGCGCCGCGACGATCTCCGCGGTTTCCGCGACACGACGCACCGAGGTGCCATAAAGCGCGGCGAACGGCTTCGCGTCGTGCTCTTTCGCGAGCACGGCGGCCAGCCGAGCTGCTTGCCACCGTCCCAGCTCGGTCAGCCCGGTGCAGCCGAGGGGACCCCCCACGATCCCCTCCCGGCTGCACCGGGACTCTCCATGACGCGCGATCACCAAGGCTGCGCTCTCCATCCTGTCCTCCCGTCGAATTCCGGCGCCTTGACGAATCACCCCGCACGGTGTAGACGCAGGGCAATACCGCTTCGGCCACGCCCGGAATGGGAACGGGACGGGCACAATGTGCGGCAACACCGAGTCATCCGGCACTGCCGCAAAAACGGTAAATACCGTGCCGCCACCCCGTCTAGGCCTGGTCGGGTGGATCGGTTTCACCAGGCCTCACATTTCGTTAACCTCTGGACCGGAGTTCCGGACTGACGGCACCCGTCACGGGAAGGGCGGTGAAGAACGTGAATGCCGCGCGGCGCCCCGCGGGAACGGCGGAAGGCAACTGGATCCTGGTCGACACACGGCCCGACGACCCGCAGCGCGATAGGCAGCGCGGTCGCAAGGTAGGACTGCTTCTCGCGGTAGGTCAGGCTGGTTACCACGGCGTCGCGCCGCGGAACGCGCTTGATCATCGTCTCGCCCAGCACCTGCTCCGCTACCGGCTGGACCAGGCCGTGCGCGAGGGCAACCGGGTGGAGGCCGATCGGGTGATCTACGCGGGCCGCGAGTGGAAGGTCCGCGTGCTGCCGCTCTTGTCTCCCGTCACGGGGACCGTGGTCGCGGTCATGGGTTGCTACATCGACGCCGCCACAGATTGGGCCACCGTGCCGCCACCGCTCGTGGGCAGCTGGGAATGGCGCATCACCGAAGCGGGGGCCGATCACCAGAACTTGATTGCCTGGACCGACGAGCTTTTCGAACTGTACGGCTTGGCACCGCCGGACGACGAGGCACAGCCGAACCCGCGCGGCGAACCGGGCACCCGCCTGAGGTTTCCCCACGGCCGTTGGTGGGACGGCACCTATTTCCTTCAGAACCTCGTGATGGACTCGTGGCGACCTGCGGTGCAGGAGTTCCGCGACAGGCTTCTGCACGACGACAGCGGCGGTCTCCACCTCTGCAGCTTCAAGGCCCAGCACCGGGTGACCGGTCAACCGGTCGCGCTCCGCATGGCGGGACGTGCCGCCACGGGCAGGTCCGGGTGGTTCCACGGCATCGCCGCCATGGACGTCGGAGCACGGGAGAACGAGCCCGTTCCGACTCCTCGTCCGCTTGCCGGCGCCTTCCTCGAGGCCTCTCGCGATCCGCTGATCGTCATCGACCGGGTGCTGGAAGAGCTTGATTCCGCGAACAACCTCTTCCGCGAGTTGAACCTAGCCGTGCCGACCGACCATCACGTGCGCAAGCTGGTACATCCCTTCGACGTGCCTGCGCTGACCAAACTCCTCGGGGAAGCCGGAGCAACCCCGGCCCGCGTGGTGGGACCGCAACGGCTGCGGCTCGCCACGTTGTCCGCCGACGTGTGGCGTGATTTCGAGTTCGTGGCGGTCGGTGACGCGCCCGTCCAGGGTGACGAGGTTCGGTACGTGGTGTGCCGGATCAGCGAAGCGCTGTGAGGCTAGGAGTCCACCAGGGCGACACCGCCGCGCATGGTGCGCTTCGCCCAGTCGGCGTGACTGACATGGTTCCCGGGTTCGGGCAGGCAGTCGGGCAGGTACGTCACCGGAGTGGCGAGCGTCATCCCGTCGAAGAACCGCTCGACCTGCGAAACGTTGCGCAGCACGAACGGGGTTCCGACGTCGCGCTCGTACACGTGTGAGAGTGTGATGAATGGCGGAAGAGCCTCGGCCGGAAGATCGTCACCGCAGCCGAGGGAAAGGGCAAAACAGCTGCCAGGCGCCAACTTGTCGGTGTACTGGCGCACGACCTCGTACAGATCCTCCCCTTCGCGGAGCTGCACGAACGAAAGAACACACAGCATGCCGAGCCACACCGGCTCGCTGAAGTCCAACTGGGCTTGCACAGCACTGTCTTCGAGGATCGTCTCCGGCTCCCGGACGTCCGCGTGCACCACCGCCGTCTTCGCGTTCCCCGTGAGCAACTTCCGGTACTCGTCCACCGGAGCCTGTTCGTAGTCGACGTAGACGACACGTGCGTCAGGCTGGCCGGGCTGGGCGATCTCGTGCACGTTGCCCCACCGGGGAAACCCACAACCGAGTTCGAGGAACTGGCGGACACCGGAGTTCAGCGCGTACCGCACGGACCGGACGAGGAACTGACGGTTGAACCGTGCGACGGCCTCCGGAACCCCGCGATGCTCCGGCGGGAACTCCTCCAGCATCCGACGAGCCGCCTCGCGGTCGTGCGCGGTGTGCCCGCCGCCGCCCAACTGGACGTCGTAGACACCACCGCAGGTGGCGCGGTCCGTGGTGTGACGAGGGCCGTAGACGATTCCGGTCACCTCGCCGCCCAGATCGCTCGCCATTGCTCCCCCAGGTCCTGCCATTCGTCGTGGAACGTCAACGTCAGCTCGTGCAAACCTACGTCCTGTCGCGCGCCCGGACCCGTCGAAACCGTGCCGAGCTGGACCTGTGCCCGAGCAGGCGGGTGAGGATGGATTTTCCCCGCCGCCGTCCGGGGTGACCGCTCCTGCTGTTCGTCCCGGTCGGGCCGGATGTGGTGACCTCGACGATCCGCGCAGTCACCAGCGCTCACCTCCCAATCCGGCCAGCCGGGCGGTGAGGCCTGCGAGCAGCAGATCCAGCCCCGGTCCGCGGGACAAGCAGATCTCCGCCAGTACCGCACGCGCTGCCAGCCCGCTCTCCGCGCCGAAGCCGGCGTCGGCGAGACGCTCCGCGATGGCCTCCAGCATGGGAGCGGCAGGCCCGGTTCCGGTGGCCGCCACCGTGCCGACCCCCGGGTACCGGTCGAAAGCCGCCCGCATCCGGCCGGCGAGCGCACGGATCCAGTCCACCCACTCGCCGTGCACGGGAAGGCCGATCCCGGCGCACGCCTCCGCCACGACGGCCGCCTCGACATCGGCCCGGTTGCCGACGTGGTGGCGGATCACGTTCGTACGCGCACCGACCGCCGTGGCCAGGTCCCGCAGGGACCAGCCGGACAGGCCCCGCCACCGGGTCAGCTCCAAGGCTGCGGCCACGACCACCGAAGGTGTGATCGGCGCGCGCTCACGGGTGGGCGTCGACATCCCGGACCTCGATCCTCGTCTCGCCGTACCGGACCTCGATTGCGGTGCCGCCACGGGTGCGGAAATCGACGCGAGGCTGGGGCCGCGGCAGGTCGAATTCGAACTGGTGCCGCCCACCGTGCCCGGCGGGGAACGCACAGACCGGCGGGTGCGTGGCGTCCGGGTCGAGCATGGCCCGCAGCAATTCCGGGCCGCCTCGCCGCGGCGGCGGTATCAAGCACCGCGGCCGCACCACGAGATCCCGGCCGTGGTCGTCCCACAGGACCCAGTGGTGCTCCTCGCCGGCGATCTGCACCCGGGCGCAGTGCTGACGACGGTGGCCGGGTTCGAGGACGCATTCGGCATCCAGCCGTGGCACGAGCCGCCCGCCGGGCGCCGCGGCCAGCTCGCCCAACGCCTCCTCGGGCAGGGTCGTGACGGCACCGCAGACACCACTGCCCTCGTAGTGGCGGAGGATCTCCTGCGTCGGCCGGAGCAGGCGCTGGTCCCGCAGATCGGCCACGTGCAGGCCGGCACACGGGCTCAGACCGGCGCGCTCCCGCTGCCCGGGCCGCCAATGCACCTGGTCCAGCTGGTCGACACCGACGAGGGCGAACCGGGCGATCCGGCGCAAGTCCCACAGCACGCTGGTGAGAACGGCCGGACCGAGTTCGCCCCAGTTCCGCTCGATCCGCACGTCCCGCACCACCACCGCGCGCGGCGGGTCAACGGTGTCCCGCGCTCCTACGGCGTGCTCTACGACGAACGCACGCACTGTCTCGGCGAGCCCGTGGAACAGCACGACATCGATCTGGGGGAGGGTGCGCTCGACGAGGTCCACCATCGCGAACTCCACGCGCCCGATCTCGTCGCCGCCATCGAGCGCGAAGGGCAGGCCCAGGCACGCGGAGGAGGTCCACAGCTCGACGCAGTCGTCCACCAGGGACGGCGTCGTCCACCAGGAGTAGCGGCGGACGTGGCTGATTTCGAGTGCGACGAGGTCGCGGAGGGGGTGGACGAAGCCCGTCACAGCAGGATCCCGTTCGGCGAAGGGTCACGGCTGCCACACCCCATGATCGCGGGGACGGGCTCACCTCTTTGTATACCAGGAGCACCGCCCCCGCCAACCCCCGTGCGGGGCAGGTCCGCCCCGTACTATCGACCGGCACTCATCGTGGTCGATGGGAGGACTGGTGGTCGCCGAGGAAGAGCCTGCGGGCGTGCGCGCCCTGTGGCGTGCCCGGCGCGCCCCGGACGCCGCCGACGTGCTCGCCACCGCGCGGGGCGTCGCCGGGCACCTCGCCGACGGGCTGTCCGGGCCGGGCGCGCGGGCGGCGGCGAAGGGCGTCCGGTCCCTGCTCGGCGTGCCCGCGGCCGGTCTGGCCGACCTCTCCGGCTCGACCACCTGGGCCGGTCACCCCGCCGACGAGGACGCGGCCCGCGAACTCGTCTCCGCCGTCCTGCACAGCGAGACGCCGGCCGGGAAGGCGCCGCTGCGGGCGGTGCCCCTCGACGTCGACGGCGAGCTCGCCGGGGTGCTCGTCGTCGAGGGCGAGGCGCCGCGCAAGGCCGTGCAGGAGGTGGCCCGGCTGGTCGCCGGCGCGCTGGAACGGGGCAGGCTGGAGGCGTCCGCGGAGCTGGCGGCGCAGTCGGAACTGCGGGCGCTGCGCGCGGAGATCTCCCCGCACTTCGTCTACAACGCGCTCACCGTCATCGCGTCGCTGGTGCGCTCCGACCCCGACCGCTCCCGCGAACTGATGCTCGACTTCGCCGACTACATCCGGCACAGTCTCGCCAGGCACGGCGAGTACACCGCGCTCGCGGACGAGTTCCACGCCATCGAGACCTACCTCGCGCTGCAGCGGGCCGTCCTCGGCGACCGGTTGCGCGTACAGATCCGCGTCGCGCCGGACGTGCTCGCCGTGCCGGTGCCGTACCTGGTGCTGCAGCCGCTGGTCGAAAATGCCATCCGGCACGGGATCGAGCCGCTCGGCAGGCCCGGCACGGTCTCGGTGCGCGGCGAGGCGGAAGGGAACGACTGCGTGATCAGCGTGGAGGACGACGGCGTCGGCATGCCCCCCGCGGACGCGGAAGCGGTGCTCTCCGGCGACGGCGAGCGCGTCGGGCTGGCCAACGTCGACCGGCGGCTGCGCAGCGTCTACGGCCCCTGGTACGGCCTGGTCGTGGAAACCGCGCCGGGCGCGGGCACCCGCGTCGTGGTGCGGGTGCCGATGTTCCAGCCCGGGGTGGTCCTGCCGTGACCGGGCTGCGCGTGCTCGCGGTGGACGACGTGCCACCCGCGCTGGAGGACATCTGCCAGCTGCTGCGGGAGGCGCCCGAGGTGGCGGAGGTGACCGGCGCCGGTGACGCGCTGACCGCGCTGCGGATGATCCAGAGCGAGCGGTTCGACGCGGTGTTCCTGGACATCTCGATGCCCGGCCTGGACGGGCTCGAACTGGCCGGCCTGCTGGCGAAGCTGAGCGAACCGCCGGTGATCGTGTTCGTAACGGCGCACGACGGGCATGCGGTGACGGCGTACGGCATCGGCGCGGTGGACTACCTGCTGAAACCGGTGCGCGCGGAACGGTTGTCGGCCGCACTGGGGAAGGTGCTGCGGATGCTGCCCGCGGGCGCGCCGAGGTCGCCCGAACTTGCCGACGCGCTCGCGGCGCTGCCGGTCGAGTCGCGGGGGCGGACGCGGTACGTGCGGCGCAGCGAGGTGCTGTTCGTCGAGGCGCAGGGCGACTACGTCAAGCTGCACACGCGCGGGGGCGTGCACGTGGTGCGGATGCCGATCTCGCGGCTCGCGGAGTACTGGGAGGGCAGCGGGTTCGTGCGGGTGCACCGCGGCTACCTGGTGGCGCTGGACGCGGTGCGCGAACTGCGCAGCGATTCTGTCGGAGGGCTGCTGGCGCACACGGCGGCCGGGGACGTCCCGGTGAGCCGACGGCACGCCCGCGAGCTGCGGGAACGCCTGTTGCGCGCGGCGCAGCGCAGCGAGCTGGGGCGGTGATCATGGCACTCCCCACCGCGGCGCGCCGCGCCGATCATAGGCGGCCCGGCGGACGCTTCCGCGCGCCGCTGCGGCGGCTGCCGCGCAGCGGCGGCACGCTCCGGGATGCCCTCACCTGCGGATCCGGAGTGAGTACCCCTGTCCCCTACGCCGCGGGGAGGTGCTGAATGCCCAACCGCCGTGTCGCGGTGATGAGTCCGCAGACCCGGCTCGCCCATGCGCGTCGTAGGCAGCGGGGGCGCTGGCGCCCGCCGCGGCTCGAAGCGGCCGACGCCGAGCGCGCCTTGCAGAACTACCGCCGTCAACGCCGCCGGGCGGTCGCCGCTCTGCTGCTGCTCTTCGCGGTGCTCGCCGGGCTGCCGGTCCTGTTCGCGGTCTGGCCCGCGCTCGACCACACCCGCCTCGCCGGGGTGCCGGTTTCCTGGCTGGTGCTGGCGGTCGTGCCGTACCCGCTGCTCATCGGGCTCGGGCACTGGCACCTGCGCCGCGCCGAACGAGCCGAGAAACGTTGATGGCCAGCCACCCCGCACCCGCCGCCCGACACGCCCGGGCACTCGCCCCACGCCGAACACACCGAGCAGCCATGACGGCCCACCCCTCCACGGTCACCCCACCCGCGCACCCGCCCCGCGCCAAACGAACCGAGCAGCCCTGATGGTCGGTCTCTTCGCGGTCGCCCCGGTCGTCCTCGTCACGCTCTTCATCGGGCTGCGCGGGGTCGCCGCCATGCGCACCACCTCCGACTTCCTCGTCGCCTCCCGCCGGGTCACTCCGCTGCTCAACTCGGCCGCCGTGTCGGGCGAGTACCTCTCCGCGGCCTCGTTCCTCGGCGTCGCCGGGCTCGTCGTCAAGGACGGGGTCGGCGCGCTCTGGTACCCGGTCGGCTTCACCGCCGGGTACATCGCCATGCTCGTCCTCGTCGCCGCCCCCATGCGCCGCTCCGGGGCGCTCACCGTGCCCGACTTCGCCGAAGCCCGGCTCGCCTCCCCGGCGCTGCGCAGGCTCGCCGCCGTCGTCGTGCTCGTCATCGGCGCGCTCTATCTCGTCCCCCAGTTCCGCACGTCCGGCCTGGTGCTGAGCGTCGTCAGCGGCACGCCCTACTGGGTCGGCGTCGTCCTCGCCGGGGCCGCCGTCGCCACCACGCTCGCGCTCGGCGGGATGCGCGCGGCGACCTACGTGCAGGCCTTCCAGTTCGTGCTGAAGGTCGTCCTGTTCGCCGTCCCCGCGCTGTGGCTGGCGATCACGGCCGGCGCCGCCGCGCGCGACGAGGCCCTGCACCCCGCCGAATTCACCCAGCTCCGCCAGGACACCCGCGTGGTCTTCCGCGTCGACGTCACCCTGGAGGCCACCCAGCCCATCCAGGCCAGGGAGCCCGACGGCACACCGGTCACGCTCACCCCCGGCCCGCACACCTTCGCCGCGGGCGAGGAACTCGTCTTCCTCGCCGGGCAACCGGTCCCGCGGCTGCCCGGCACCGCCCCGCCGGGCTCCGCGGGCTGGGAACGGCCGCTGCTCAACCTGGACAACGAAGGCCACCCGCTGCTCGGCACCCTCGCCGTCCTGGTCGCCATCGTGCTCGGCACCATGGGCCTGCCGCACGTGATCATGCGCTTCCACACCAGCCCCGACGGCCGCGCCGCCCGCCGCACCGCCGCCCTCACCGTGGCGCTGCTGTCCGCGTTCTACGTCTTCCCCGGCGTCTACGGCGTGCTCGGCCGGGTCCTGGTGCCGCACCTGTACCTGTCCGGCGCCACCGACACCGCGGTCGTCGCGCTGCCGATGCAGGTCGACACCGGCTGGGCGGGCACGTTGTTCACCGGCCTGCTCACCGCGGGCGCGTTCGCCGCGTTCCTCGCCACTTCACTGGGCTTGCTGCTGGCGGTGTCCGGCGCGATCGCGCACGACCTCGCGCCGGGCGGGCTGGCCCGGCTGCGCGGCACCGTCGTCGCCGCCGCGGCCGCGGTGGTGCTGCTCGCCCTGTTCGCCGTGCACCTCGACGCGGGCGTGCTCGTCACGTGGGGGTTCACGGTCGCGGCGTCGACGTTCTGTCCGCTGCTCGTCCTCGGCATCTGGTGGTCGCGGCTGACCGCGCGCGGCGCGATCGCCGGGGTCCTCACCGGACTGCTCGCGTCGTCCGGCGCGATCCTCGCGACCCTGGCCGGCGCGGACGTGCACGGCGTGCTCGCGATCCTGCTCGCCCAGCCCGCGCCCTGGTCGGTTCCGCTGGCTTTCGGCACGATGGTGGTGGTGTCCCTGCGCGGGCGGCCGCCCGCCTGGGCGATCACCGCCATGTTGCGGCTGCACCTGGACGAGAACCCGCCGCGCCAGGCCGGTCCGCGCCGCCGTTCGACCGGTTTCCGCGACCGCTTGTCGACCGTTCGTCGCGCCCGCTGACGGTTGGTCGCCACGCCACGGCGCCGCACGTCGTGACCTCCTAACGTGTCCGCCACCACACGACAAGGAGGTCTCCAGTGGCGGCCACCGAGCACGATCTCGGCCACGAGGAGTGGACGCGGGTCCACTCCAGCCCCGAATTCGCGCAGCTGCGCCGAAGGCTGCGGGGCTTCGTCTTCCCGATGACCGCGTTGTTCCTGGGCTGGTACCTGCTCTACGTCCTGCTCGCCGACTACGCGCACGGGTTCATGTCGACCAAGCTGGTCGGCAACTTCAACGTCGGACTGCTGCTGGGACTGCTGCAGTTCGTGTCCACGTTCCTGATCACCGGCCTGTACGTCCGCTTCGCCAACCGGAAGCTGGACCCGATCGCCGACCGCATCCGTGAGGACGTCGAGGGAGGCGCGCGATGAACCTCGCCGCGGGAGTCGCGGGCAGCAGCCCCGCGCTCAACATCAGCATCTTCGGCCTGTTCGTGGCCGTCACACTGGTGATCGTGCTGCGGGCCAGCCGCAACACCAAGACCGCGTCGGACTACTACGCGGCCGGGCGCGCGTTCACCGGACCGCAGAACGGCGTCGCGATCGCCGGTGACTACCTGTCGGCCGCGTCGTTCCTCGGCATCGCCGGCGCCATCGCGGTGTACGGCTACGACGGGTTCCTGTACTCCATCGGCTTCCTGGTGGCGTGGCTGGTCGCGCTGCTGCTGGTCGCCGAACTGCTGCGCAACACCGGCAAGTTCACGATGGGCGACGTGCTGGCGTTCCGGATGCGGCAGCGGCCGGTGCGCGCGGCGGCGGCGACGTCCACGCTCGCGGTGAGCTTCTTCTACCTGCTGGCGCAGATGGCCGGCGCCGGTGTGCTGGTTTCGTTGCTGCTGGGCGTGTCCAGCGGGATCGGGCAGTCGGTGGTCATCGCCGTCGTGGGTGTCGTGATGATCATCTACGTGCTCGTCGGCGGCATGAAGGGCACCACCTGGGTGCAGATCATCAAGGCGGTCCTGCTGATCGCGGGCGCCGCGCTGATGACCGTGTGGGTGCTCGGCAAGTACGGGCTCAACCTGTCCGCGCTGCTGCAGGGCGCGGTGGACCGCTCCAGCGAGGCGGTGCTGAACCCGGGCGCCCGCTACGGCGCGACCGGGACGTCGAAGATCGACTTCCTGTCGCTGGGCCTGGCGCTCGTGCTGGGCACCGCGGGCCTGCCGCACGTGCTGATGCGGTTCTACACCGTGCCGACCGCGAAGGAAGCCCGTCGATCGGTGGTGTGGGCGATCGCGCTGATCGGGCTGTTCTACCTGTTCACGCTTGTGCTCGGCTACGGCGCGAACGCGCTCGTCGGCGCGGACGTGATCCGGAAGGCGCCGGGTTCGGAGAACGCGGCGGCGCCGCTGCTGGCGCTGGAACTGGGCGGGCCGGTGCTGCTCGGGTTCATCGCCGCGGTCGCCTTCGCGACGATCCTCGCCGTGGTGGCCGGGCTGACGATCACCGCGTCGGCGTCGTTCGCGCACGACATCTACGCGAACGTGATCAAGAAGGGCAAGGTGGACGACCCCAACGGCGAGGTGCGGGTCGCCCGGATCACCGCCGTGGTGATCGGTGCGGTCGCGATCGTCGGCGGCATCCTGGCGAAGAACCAGAACGTCGCGTTCCTGGTGGCGCTGGCGTTCGCGGTGGCGGCGTCGGCGAACCTGCCGACGATCCTGTACTCGCTGTTCTGGAAGCGGTTCAACACCTCGGGTGCGCTGTGGAGCATCTACGGCGGCCTGGCGATCACGATCACGCTGATCGTGTTCTCGCCCGCCGTGTCCGGGACGCCGAAGTCGATGCTGCCGAACGCGGACTTCGACTGGTTCCCGCTGCAGAACCCGGGCCTGGTGTCCATCCCGGCGTCGTTCCTGCTCGGCATCGTCGGCACGTTGCTGTCGAAGGAGCACGACGAGCGCAAGCACGCGGAGATGGAGGTGCGCTCGCTGACCGGCGCCGGCGCCGAGAAGGCGACGGCGCACTAGCCGCCCCGCCTTCTCCCCGAGCCCCGGCGCCGCTGCCCTGGCGCCGGGGCTCGCTCATGCGGGGGTGCCGCACCGGCCGGCAACCGCCATCCCGGATGCCTGGGCTCGCTCAGGCCGAAGCGCCGCCCGCGCGACAAAGTGCCACACGGCGGCCCGGCCACAGGCACCACGCCGAATCCCGCCGCGCGCCCCGCCAACCTGACACCAACGGGCGGAGGCGCCCACCATCCCGAGAGCCCTGCGCCGCTGCCCGGGCTCGCTGACGCCGAAGCGCCGCCCGCGCGACAAAGTGCCACACGGCGGCCACGCGCGATCCCATCGCGCCTCAACCCGTACCGACGCGCCGCCCCATCCAGCAGCGCCCCGCCATTCCCCACGCCTGAGCACCATCGCCGCGCGCCGGGCCACACCCAGGCTGAAGCGCCGCCGCACCCGGCAAGTGTCATTCGGCGGGGCCGCGCCGCGGTCGTGGCGCCGGGCTCGCTCATTCCGGGGGTGCCGCACCGGCCGGCAACCGCCGTGGGCCGCAGCACCGCCCAACAGCGCGATGCGCGGTACGACCAGGGCAGTCGCGGCCACGCACGATCCCACGCGTGCCTAGCGCCGCACCCGCGCGCCGCCCCAGCCGGCGGTATGTCCCACCATTCCGCCGCCGCTGCCCGGATGCCTGGGCTCGCTCAGGCCGAAGCGCCGTCCACCAACGCCATTCCCAGTGGGGTCAGTGAATGACGCACCGTGTTGCGGTTGCGGTGGCTCGCGATCAGGCCGGCCGCCCGCAGCACCGACATGTGCTTGCTCGCCGCGGACGGGGTCACTCCCAAGCGCGCCGCGAGGTCCGAGGTGCTGCACCCGGCCGCCGCCAGGACCATCGCCGCCGCGCGGGTCGGGCCCAGCAGCGCCGCCAGGGCGCGCGGGGTGGCGTGCGGGGCCCGGCGGACGCGTGGGTCTTCGGCCGCCGCGGGGTATCCGAGGCGCACCGGGCCCGCCGAGCCGGGCACGATCCACGGCTGCACCGTGAAGTAGGTGGGCACCAGCAGCACCCCGGCCGTCCGCCGCGGCGTGCCGGGGCTCGCCACGCCCGTCACCAGGTACGGCGGCTCCCACCGCAGCACCGGGCGCAGCGTGGCCAGCAGACCGTCCACCCCACCGTCGGCCAGCGCCTGGATCCGCGCCTGCCGGTCCACCTCGACCCGCGCCCGCACGGTGTCCCAGTGCGGCGCCAGCGCGACCATGAAGTACTCCCGCAACGCCTGCACCAGCCGCGACAGCGCGGCGTCCGAACCGGACCGCAACGCCGCGGCCCACGGTGGCAGGCCGCGCGGTTCCGGCAGCGCCGCCAGCGCGGCCCGCACCCGGTCCGGCGGCGTGCCCAGCACCGCCGCGAGCCCGGACGCCAGGTCACCGCCCGCGGGCAGCAGGAACTCCGGCACCTCCCCCGACCCGTACAGCCACCGCAGCACCGGGAAGGACTCCGGCAGCCGCCCCTGGACGCGGCGCCGCCACCAGCCGAACGCCACCTCCTCGTCCAGCAGCAGCCGCACGCTGCTCGCCAGCTCCCAGCACGGATCGGCGGCGTTGGACAGCCCCACGCGGGTGAGGTCGCGCGACTTCAGCTCCAGGCGCACCGGCGATCCTCTCCGCGAAACTGTGGCAGCACTGGAGAGATCGTTCGCGATACCGGTCCGTTACACCGTTGAACAGCGTTGTTGAGCGTCCGGGAAATGTGGTCGACTCCGGAGCGCCGCCACGGCGAAGATCCAGTTCCCGGGGTGCGGCCGGAGGATTCCGCGCCCCGTCACGGAATGGGGAACCCATGAGAAGACTGAAGCGGCCGTTCGCGGCCGCGGCACTGCTGGCCGGCCTGCTGTCGCTGTTCGTGGCGCCGAACGCGGGCGCGGCCCAGCAGGCCGGCGAGCCGGTCACGTCGCTGGACGGCCTGGTGCTGCGCCCGGCGCACCCGAACCAGGTCAAGGGCGGCGTCAACACGATGGCCGAGGAGCAGGCCTACCTGCTCGGCCCGGCCTCGGACCCGTCGCGCTGCCTGGACGCGGACCTCAACACGATCAACCGCAACGGCACCAAGGTGCAGCTGTGGGCGTGTGACCAGTACGCGGCTCAGCAGGCCTGGTACATCCGGCTGATCCCGGAGGGCTACTACCGGTTCCAGAACGCGTACAGCGGCCGCTACCTCGACGCCGACCTGAACACGATCAACCGCAACGGCACCGTCGTGCAGCTGTGGGACTACGTGGCGGGCGCGAAGAACCAGTGGTTCGCCGCCAGCGAGATCCCCGAGGGCTACCTGCGGCTGCAGAACGTGCAGAGCGGCCGGTACCTCGACGCGGACCTGAACACCAGCTACCGCAACGGCACCGTCGTGCAGCTGTGGCAGTACGTGGCGGGCGCGCAGAACCAGTGGTGGTACTGACCGGCTGACCCCCGCTAGTCGCGGTGCTCACGCAGGAACGTGAGCACCGCGGCGACGCGGCGGTGCACCGGCTCCTCGGCGAGCCCGAGCTTGCCGAAGATCGAGTTCACGTGTTTTTCCAAAGTGGACGCCGACAGGTGCAGGCTGCGTTCGATGCCCGCGTTCGTCTTGCCCTGCGCCATCTCCCGCAGCACGTCCAGCTCACGCGGCGTGAGCGCGGTCAGCGGCGAGGTGACCGTGCGCGTCCGCCGCGCGACCAGCGCGTCCACCACCTGCGGGTCGATGACCGACCCGCCGCGGGCCACCGCCCGCAACGCCCGGATCAGGTCCTCCAGGTCGCCGAGCCGGTCCTTCAGCAGGTAGGCCAGTCCCGCGGTCCCGTTGCGCAGCAACGCGAACGCGTAGCTCTCGTCGGTGTGCTGGGACAGCACCGCCACCCCGGTGCCCGGGTGCTCGGCCTGGATGGCGTGCGCCGCCTCGATCCCTTCCATGTGGTGCCCCGGCGGCATCCGGATGTCGGTGAGCACCGCGTCCGGCCGCAGCCGCCGCACCGCGTCACGCAGCTCGCCGGCGTTCCCGACCGCGGCCAGCACCTCGACCTCCCCGGAGTCCTCCAGCAGACGCCGGGTGCCTTCGCGGACGAGGTAGTTGTCCTCCGCGAGCACGATCCGCAGCCGCTCAGCCATGACCCGCCACCGGCAGTTCCGCGCACACCGTGGTCCCGGCGCCGGCCGCGCTGTCCACGCGCAGCCTGCCGCCGATCGCCTCGACCCGGTCACGCAGGTTCGTCATGCCGTGGCCGGACTCCCCGGCCGCGAGCCCGATCCCGTCGTCGTGCACCCGCACGACGAGCGTGCCGTTGTGCCGTGCCAGGTCGATGTCCGCGCTGCGCGCCGCCGCGTGCTTGACGACGTTCGTCAGGGCCTCGCAGATGACGAAGTAGGCCGCGCCCTCGACCTCGGCCCCGAGCCGCTCGCCGCGCAACGTGTCGCCGGCCCGGACGGCGACCTCCAGCGGCAGCCGGTCCACCCGCGCCTCGACCGCCGCGACCAGCCCCTGGTCGCTCAGCACCGGCGGGTGGATGCCGTGCGCCAGCTCGCGCAGGTCGGTGAGCAGGTCCCGCGCGTCGCGCTGCAGCTCGTCCAGCACCGCCGCGGGTTCCCGCTCGCCGCGGCCGACCTGGTTGCGGGCCAGCCGCAGTTTCATGATCAACGCGACCACCTGCTGTTGCGCGCCGTCGTGGATGTCGCGCTCGATCCGGCGCCGCTCGCCGTCCTCCGCGGCCACCAGGCGCGCCCGCGACCGGCCCAGCTCCGCGACCTGCTCGGCCAGCCGCGTGGTGAGCCCGACGTTGGCGATCGCCGGCGCGGCCTGCCGGGCCAGCGTGGCCAGCAGGTCCCGGTCCGCCTCGTCGTAGCCGCCGTCCCGCGGCCCGCACTCGATGTGCCCGATCACCTCGCCCGCCCGCTCCAGCGGCACCCGCAGCGCGGGCGGCCCGTGCGGCTCGCCCGCGGTGGCGGCCGATCCGGGCACCGACACCCGCACCCAGGACGCGGACAGACCGCGGCACACTGTCGCGGCCAGCCGCGGCAGCAGCTCGCCGAGGTCGAGGGTGTTCTCCAGCGCGACGCCGAAGTCGGTCACCAGCTGGTAGCGGTTGACCCGCTCGCCGAACACCAGCCTGCCCGCCAGCGCTTCGAGGCGGCGGCGCACGGGCTGGATCGCGGCGGCCACGGCGATGGTCAGCACGACCGCCAGCTCCACCGGCAGCCGGTCGCCCAGTGCGAGACCGGGGGCCGCGGCAAGTCCGAAGTAGACGGCGGCGATGCCGGCCGACAACGCGGCGAACACCATCGAGCGGCGCAGCGCCACCTCGATGTCGAACAACCGGTGCCGCACCACGCCGACGACGATGGTCACCGGGACCATCGCCAGCAGGACGACCCCCGCGACCGCGAGCAGCCGCACCCACCACGGCTCCGGAGCGCCGTAGCGGTCGGCGAGGACCATCTGCGCGGGGTAGATCACCAGCAGCGCCGCCGACACGACGACGAGCAGCCGCATCCGCGCCCGCTGCGCGCGGCCCGCCCGCGCGAACCGGACGAAGAGCAGGCACACCGCGACGAACCCGTAGTAGCCCAGCATGGCCGAGGTGAGCGGGCCGTCGAGCCAGGACAGCCATGGCACCGCGAACGGGTTCGCGATCAGCGGGTCGGGGTCGAGCAGGTAGCCGTCAACGACGAGGGTCGGCCGGGCCAGCAACAGCAGCGGCGGCAGCAGCAGGTGCGCCCACAGCAGCCGGAGCACGATCCGCTGCCACCGCTGCTCGACCACACCGTCCGGGAAGGACGCCAGCAGCAGGGCCGCGCCGATCATCGCGAGCAGGCCGGTGTACTGCCAGACGAGGTTGGCGAGCCAGAACCAGTCGCCGGCGCCCGAGCGAGAGTAGGCGGAGCGGATCGGGCCCTCGATGCCGACGTTGACCGCCAGCGCGCTGCCCACCAGGAGCAGCCGCCGCGCCTGCGGGTGATCGGGTTTGCGGCGCACCAGCCACACGGCGACGACGAACAACGGCGCGACGCCGAAGGCGGTCCAGCTCAGCGCGCCGAGCGTGCCGCCGGGCTGCGGGGTGAACAGCGCCCGCCCGGTGGCCGCGGCGAGCCCGGCGGCGCCGAGCGCGATGCCCGTCCACCTCAGGGCCGCGGACCCCTGGACCATCACCGCATTGTCGGCCGCCGGGCAGCGGGAGTCCATGGTGGAAGACCGCGCCCCGCCCCCGCGGTCCACCCCGTTCCGCCGCGTGCCCGCCGCTCCTAGCGTCCCGGGAACCGCACGAGGAACGAGGTGACCGAGATGACCGGAACGATGACCGGGACGCGGCGGGACACGAGCGGGTTCGCCCTGGCCGCTGGGGTTGCGGGCGCCGCAGCCAACGTGTTGCTGATCCTGTTCTTCGCCTCGGGAGAGGCGTGGCGGGACGTGCCGGGGCAGCTGGCCTGGACGGGCCCGGTGAACGACGTGCTGGTGGCGGTGCAGTTCGCGGCGCTCGTGCCGGTCGCGGTCGCACTGGGCGGCCGGGTCGCGGTCGCCGGGGTCGCGGCGATGACCGGCGTCGTCGTGCTGCAGGCGCTGCTGCTCGCCGACGTGCTGGAGTTCGAGACCCAGGTGTGGTGGGTGACCGGCTGCTTCGTGTTCGTGTTCGCCTGGGTGCTGCTGGTCAGCCGCGGGCTGCCGCGGACGCTCCGGCGCTGCGGCACGGTGGTCGGCGCCGGGTACCTCACTGGGGCGCTGCTGGTGTGGGGCGCGCTGGCGCTGCCGTCCGAGTCGGCGGGTCAGTACGCCGTCGGTGGTATCGGGGTGGTCCTCGGCGCGATCGGCTGGCTCGGGCTGCCGGTGTGGTCGCTGCTGCTGGCGCGCGGGAGCCGGCGATGACCGCCACCGCCGACGCCCCCGTCATCGGCCCGCGCCGGACGCTGGCGGTGTTGCGGGTGGTCACCGTTCTGCACGCGGTGTGCGTGGTCGCGCAGCCCGTGTTCGCCGGGGAGTTCCTGGCCGGTGAGATCGACGCGCTGGGCGTGCACGAGCTGAACTCGATGGTCGTCAGCGGGCTGGGCGTGATCCAGGTGGTCGTCGCGGTGGTCTACGTGTGGGGCGGGCACGGCCGGTTCTGGCCGCTGGCCGCCGCGGTCGGGATCGCGCTCACCGAGCAGCTCCAGACCGGCTTCGGGTACTCGGGCGACGTGGCGGTCCACGTCCCGCTCGGGGTCACGCTGGTCGCCGCGCAGGTCCTGCTGACCGTCTGGCTGTTCCGGGAGTCCGCGGCGCGGAGGCGGTCGCGATGAGGATGACCCGCCGCGGCTTCCTCGGCGCGGCCGGGCTCGCCGGGCTCGCCGCGGCCGGGTTCGGGCCGCTGCTCGCCAGGCCGAGCCAGACCGCGGAGCTCGTGCGCAGCGGCGCGCGGCTGCCCGAGCCGTTCACCGCGCCCCTGCCGGTACCGCCGGAGGTGACCGGCGACCACGTCCGGATCACCCAGCGGGAGACCGACCTGGAGATCCTGCCCGGCCTGCGCACCCGGGTGCTCGCCTACGACGGGCGCTTCCCCGGCCCGACGGTCGTCAGCCGCAGCGGACGGCCGATGGTCGTCACGCACGACAACCAGTTGCCGGTGCCCACCGTGGTGCACCTGCACGGCGGTCACACCCCGCCCGAGCACGACGGCTTCCCCACCGAGGCCGCGCACGGCCCCCGCGACCACGTCTACCCGGGCACGCAGCGGGCGGCCACGCTCTGGTACCACGACCACCGCATGGACTTCACCGGCCCGCAGGTCTACCGCGGTCTGCTCGGGATGCACCTGGTGCGTGACGACGAGGAGGACGCGCTGCCGCTCCCGCGCGGCGAGCGCGAGGTCCCGCTGGTGATCACCGACCGCGCGTTCGCCGAGGACGGCTCCTTCGCCTACCCCTCGCTCGACCCTGCCCTGAGCCGTCCGGGCGTGGTCGAGGACTTCATGGAGGGCGTGCTCGGCGATGTCGTCCTCGTCAACGGCGCGCCGTGGCCCGTGCTGGAGGTCGCGGCCGTGCGGTACCGGTTCCGGATCCTCAACGCCTCCAACGCCCGCCGCTACCTGCTCGCCCTGCGGCCGGGCGCGCCGCTGATGCAGATCGGGTCCGACGGCGGGCTGCTGGAAACCCCGGTCACGCACGCCGAACTGCCGGTCGCGCCGGGTGAGCGGTTCGACGTCGTGGTCGACTTCGCCGCCTTCGCCCCGGGCGCCGAGGTGACCTTGCGGAACCTCCTCGGCGACCGGACGACCTCGGACATGATGCGGTTCCGGGTGACGCGGCGGGCCGCCGACGACAGCGCGGTGCCGCCGGTGCTGAGCCGGATCGAGCGCCTCGACCCGGCCCGTGCCGCGCGGACCCGCGAGTGGCGATTCTCGCTGGAGCACCACGGCGACCACCGCATGTGGATGGTCAACGGCGACCGCTTCGACCCGGACGGCTCGGACGCGGACCCGGTGCTCGGGCAGACCGAGGTGTGGCGGCTCGTCAGCGACGCCCACCACCCGGTGCACGTCCACCTGAGCCCGTTCCAGGTGCTCACCCGCCGCGGCGACCCGCCGTCACCCGCGGACGCCGGGTGGAAGGACACCGTGGACCTGCGGCCACACGAGTACCTCGACCTGGCGGTCCGCTTCACCGGCTACGCGGGCCGGTATGTGGTGCACTGCCACAACCTGGAGCACGAGGACATGGCGATGATGGCGACCTTCGTCACCCGATGACCTTGTCCAGCGTGATCGGCAGGTCGCGCACCCGCCTGCCGGTCGCGTGGAACACCGCGTTCGCCACCGCCGCCGCCACCCCGGTGATGCCCACCTCGCCGGCGCCGACGATACCCAGCGGCGTCGTCGGGTCCGGGTCGTCCAGTGTGGACACTTCGATACGCGGCACGTCGGCGTGCACGGGCACGTGGTACTCGGCCAGGCTGGGGTTCATGATCCGCCCGGTGCGCGGGTCGACCAGGGTCTCCTCGGAGAGTGCCATGCCGATGCCCATCACGATCCCGCCGCGCAGCTGGCTCGCCGCGGTCTTCGTGTTGACCACCGTGCCGATGTCGAACACCCCCAGCCACCGCGAGATCCGCACCTCGCCGGTGTCCGGGTCGACGCGCAACTCGCAGAACTGCGCCCCGGTCGCGGCCCGCACCCGTCGCCGGTCGCGCACGAACCGGCCGATGAGCCGCGCCTGCCCGGCGAGGCGGCCGAACCGGGTGTCCGACCCGACCGACACCTCCACGTGCGGCATCCCCGCCCGCCGCACGGCCGCCACCGGATCCCCGGCCCCCTTCGGCAGCCGCCGCTTCAGCTTCTCGACCGCGTCGAGCACGCTGGCCGCCACGCTCGCGGTCTGCATCGAACCGCCCGCGGCGGGCGCCATCGGCAGCGCCGAATCGCCGTACTCGACGCGCACCGAGTCGACCGGCACGCCGAGCGCGTCCGCGGTGACCTGCGCCAGCGCCGTCGCGGCGCCCATGCCCATCTCCTGGAAGCCGCAGCGCAGGAGGACCGTGCCGTCGGCCGACAGCCGCAGCGTCAGGTTGGCCGTGAACACCCACGCCGGGTGGTAGGCCGTGGCCACCCCCATCCCGACCAGCCACCGGCCGTCCCGCGTCACGCCCGGCTCCGGCGCCCGGTCCCGCCAGCCGAACCGCCGCGCGCCGGCTTCGTAGACCTCCCGCAACCTGCGATGGGTGAACTCCTTGCCGTCCAAGGGGTTGCGCTCGGGTTCGTTGCGCATCCGCAGCTCGATCGGGTCCATGCCGAGCTCGGCGGCCAGTTCGTCGACCGCCGACTCGACCGCGAACGTGCCGATCGACTCGCCCGGCGCGCGCATCGACGTGTTCGGCACCAGGTCCAGTTCGACCGTGCTCGCCCGGATGAGGATGTGGTCCGCGTCGTAGAGGTGCCGCGACTGCGAGGTGACCTGCTCGGGCGCGCCACCGACGCGGCCGGTGCGGGTCACGCTCGTGTGGATCAACGCGGTCAGCGCGCCGTCGCGGTCCGCGCCGAGCGCGACGCGCTGGATCGACGGCGTCCGGCCGCCGACCGTGCGGTACACGTCCTCGCGGGTCAGCGCGAGCCGCACCGGCCGTCCGGTCGCGCGGGCGGCCAGCGCGGCGAGGATCGTGCCCGGCCAGACCATGGCTTTGCCGCCGAAACCGCCGCCGACGAACGGTGCGATCACCCGCACGTCGGCGGCAGGCACGCCGAAGCGGATGGCGAGGTGGTTGCGGCACCAGTCGATGGACTGGGTGGAGTCGTGCACGGTCAGCCGGTCGCCGTCCCACTCCGCGATGGTGGCGTGCGGTTCGATCGCGTTGTGCTGGTGCGGCGGCGTGGTGTACCGGTGGTCCACGGTCACCGGCGCCTCGCCGAACGCCTTCTCCGCGTCGCCCTTCTTCGCCGCGCCTGGGGAGACCGGGCTGTACGGCTGCTTCTTCGCGTGTGGCGCCATCGACTCGAAGTCCACAGTGGATGGCAGCAGGGCGTACTCCGCGCGCACGAGCGCCGCCGCTTCCTTCGCCGCGGCCGAGGTTTCCGCCACCACCACGGCGACCGGCTGCCCGTCGAAGTGGACCTCGTCGTCCTGCAGGTAGTTCACCGAGGTGCCGGACACCAGCGTGCTGAGGTTGAGCGGGTTCACCTTGGGCGCCGGCTTGAGCGGGGGCGCGTTGTGGTGGGTCAGGACGGTGATCACGCCGGGCACCGCGCTCGCCGCCGTGGTGTCGAGGCGGGTGACGCGGCCGCGGCTGACCGTGGCGTGCACCAGTGCGGCGTGCGTGAGGCCGGGACGGAGGTGCTCGGCCGCGAACCGCGCCGCGCCGGCCGTCTTGGCCGGGCCGTCGCGGCGGTCCAGCGGGGCGCCGATGACGCTCATGCCGCACCTCCCCCGGTGGCCAGCTGACGCAGGGTCGCCACGATCGTGCGGACGGCCAGGCCGACCTTGAACGCGTTGGCTTCCCGGGTGATCGCCGGCGCGAGTTCGGCTTCGGCGGCGCGGCGGAAGGTGTCGTCGGTGGCCGATTGGCCGACCAGGAGCCGCTCGGCCTCGGCCGCGCGCCACGGCTTCGTCGCGACCCCGCCCAGCGCCACACGCGCCTCAGCGATCACGCCGTCCTCGACGCGCAGCGCGGCGGCGACCGAGACCAGGGCGAACGCGTACGACGCGCGGTCGCGCACCTTGCGGTACCGGGAGTTCGCGGCCACCGGCGCCGGCGGCAGCTCGACCGCGGTGATCAGCTCGTCGGGCGCCAGCGCCGTTTCGACGTGCGGGGTGTCGCCGGGCGTGCGGTGGAAGTCGCCGATCGGGATGCGCCGGGTGCCGCGGGTGCTCTCCACCTCGACGACCGCGTCGAGCATCGCCAGCGCGACGGCCATGTCGGAGGGGTGGGTGGCGATGCAGTGGTCGCTCACGCCGAGAACGGCGGTGGACCGGGCGAACCCGTCGAGGGCGCCGCAGCCGCTGCCGGGCGTGCGCTTGTTGCACGGCGCGGCGTCGTCGTAGAAGTAGAGGCAGCGGGTGCGCTGCATCAGGTTGCCGCCGACGGTCGCCATGTTGCGCAGCTGGGCCGACGCGCCGTGCAGGACCGCGTGCGCCAGCACCGGGTACCGGGCGCGGATCACCGGGTGGGCGGCGAGGCGGCTGTTGCGCACGAGGGCGCCGATGCGGACGGCGCCGCCGGGCAGCTCCTCGACGGCGGTCAGCGGGAGGCGGCTGACGTCGACCACGGTGGCCGGCTGTTCGATGCCCTCGCGCATCAGGTCGACGAGGTTCGTGCCGCCGCCGAGGAACTTGGCGTCGCCGTCCGCGACGGCCGCCAGCGCGGCGGGCACGTCCGGGGCGCTGACGTAGGTGAACGATCTCATTCCGCGACCTCCCGGATCGCGTCGACGATGCCGTTGTAGGCGCCGCAGCGGCACAGGTTGCCGCTCATCCGCTCGCGGATCTCCTCGTCGCTCAGCTCCGGCGAGGCGGTCAGGTGCTCGGTGACGGCGCTCGGCGCGCCCTCCTTGTGCTCGGCGAGCATGCCCACCGCGGAGCACAGCTGGCCCGGCGTGCAGTAGCCGCACTGCAGGCCGTCGGCGCGGACGAACGCCTCCTGCAGCGGGTGGCCGAGCCCCTCGACCGTGGTGATCTCCCGCCCGTCGTACTGCACCGCCAGCGCGAGGCAGGAGTTGATGCGGTCGCCGTCGGCCAGGACGGTGCACGCGCCGCATGCCCCCTGGTCGCAGCCCTTCTTCGTGCCCGTCAGGCCCAGCTCCTCGCGCAGTGCGTCGAGCAGGCTCACCTGGGGCGGGACGTCCAGCAGTTGCGCGGATCCGTTGACCCGCAGTGACACCTCGACCATCTCTGCTCCTCCCGGTTTCTCCCGAAGCTAGCAGGACGGCGTACTCTTAACAAGAGAACAGCGTCCTCTAATCGAGGGTCGTAGAATGATCCGGCGATGTCGAAAGAGTTCCTCCGCGCGCGGCGCCCGGAGCACAAGCAGCAGCGGCGTGAGGCGATCCTCGCGGCCGCGCGGGAGCTCGCGCTCACCTCGGGCGTGCGCAACGTCAGCCTGGGCGGCGTCGCGGCCGCGGTCGGGCTCGCGAAGTCCAACCTGGCGCGGTACTTCGCCACCCGGGAGGAGATCTACCTCGAACTGGCCGCGCAGGAGTTCCACGACTGGGAGACGGCGGTGCTGGAGCGCATCGCCGCGGCGTCCTCGCCGGACGGCGTGTTCGACGCGCTCGTGGAGACGCTCGAGGAGCGCCCGCTGTTCTGCGACCTGCTCTCGCACAGCTCGACCACGCTGGAGCACAACGTCACCGTCGAGGCGGCGCGCGCCTTCAAGCTCCGGACGGCCGAGGCGCTGGCGAAGGTGTCCTCCGCCGTCGCGCGGGCGCGGCCGGACCTGACCGGGGAGGAGGCGGCCGAACTGGTCGCCGCCGCGGCCGGCTTCGCCGCGCTGCTGTACCCGGCGGCCAATCCGCCGCCGGTGATGGCGAAGCTGTACGCGGAGGACCCGGTGATCGCCGCGTTGTGCATCGAGTTCGCCCCGACGGCGAAGCGGATGCTGCGCGCACTGGCGGCGGGGCTGCCGACGCTACGCGAGGGCCGGGACTGAACGCCGCTTGTCCGGTGTGGACAGAATCCGCCGGACCCCTCGTCGGCGGCGGTTTCCGGCGCTAGGGTCACGATCGTGACGACGCTGTACGACCTGCCGCTGTCCGAGCTGTCCGAGTACCGGCCGCCGCTGGACGAACCCGCCGACCTGGACGCCTTCTGGGCCACCGCGCTGGCCGAGGCGGACCGGTCACCGCTGGACCCGGTGTTCCGTCCACAGGAGGCGTTGCTGCGGACTGTGGAGGTGTTCGACGCGTCGTTCACCGGCGCGGCCGGGCAGCGGATCTCGGCGTGGCTGCTGCTGCCGCGGGACCGGCCGGCCAAGCTGCCGTGCGTGGTGCAGTACCTGGGGTACAACCTGGGCCGCGGCCTGCCGCACGATTACCTGACGTGGTCGGCGTTCGGGTACGCGCACCTGGTGGTGGACACGCGCGGCCAGGGCGGGAAGTCGGTGCCCGGCGCGACGGGCGATTCGTGGTCGGCCGGGCCGCACGTGCCGGGGTTCATGACACTGGGGATCCTGGACCCGGCGCAGTACTTCTACCGGCGGGTGTACGTCGACGCGGTGCGGGCGGTGGCGGCAGCGCGGGCGCACCCGTCGGTGGACGCGGACCGGATCGTGGTGGCGGGCGGCAGCCAGGGCGGCGGAATCACGATCGCCGCGGCGGCACTCGCGCCCGGGGTCGCGGCCGCGATGCCGGACGTGCCGTTCCTGTGCCACTTCCGGCGTGGGGCGGAGATCGCTTCCGAGGGGCCATATTTGGAGCTGGTGACGTGGCTGGCCGCGCACCGGCACCGGGCTGGGGAGGCGTTTGCCACGCTGCGGTATTTCGACGGGGCCGTGCTGGCTTCGCGGGCTTCGGCGCCTGCGTTATTCAGCGTGGCGTTGCGGGATCCGGTTTGTCCTCCGTCGACGGTGTTCGCGGCGTTCAACCGGTGGGGTGGGGATTCGGAGATCCGGGTGTGGGAGTGGAATGAGCACGAAGGAGGGCAGGGGGCTCAGGTCGCCGAACAGGCCTCCTGGCTGGGGCGGGTTTTGTAGGCGCTACGCGCGTTTCTACTGCGTCGGCTTCGCTTCGCTACGCCCCCATTGAGCCACCGCCCCGATTTTTCATTGTTTCTACGGCCGAGCAGGGGTTGTCAAGGCGGGAAAGAGTACCTTGACAACCCCTGGTCGGCCGCAGAACTGGGCTGTGGATCGGGAGCGGGGGGAGGGCTGGACGGCCTGGTTGTTGCTTTTCGTTGCCGGCTTCCTGTCCGCAGGCCGGCGACGAAAAAGCGCCCCTAATCAACCGGCGCCGCCACCCCGAATCCCCCGTACTTGCCGGCCTTCGCGCGCTTCCGCACCTCGTCGAAGTGCCGGTGCACGGCCTCCTCGGCGGCATCGGCATCCCCGGCCACCAGCGCATCGACAATCGCCTGGTGACGTTTCGCCGTGGAGCTCGCCGAACCTGCTGGGCCGCCCAGCTCGGCCTCCGCCGCCCGGTACACGTCCCAGAACAGGCGCGTCAGCTCGCGGGCCAGGTCGAACCCGGCCTCGGCGCAGATCAGGTCGTGGAACTCACGATCGGCGGCCGCGCTGTCCGGGCCCTTGCGCATCCGCGCCACGCACGACTCCAGCGCGGAGATCAGCTCCGGTCGGTGCCGCCGCGCCACGCGGCGCGTCAGCTCGGTCTCCAGCATCTCCCGGACCTCGAGCAAGTCCCGCAACCGGCCGGTCGTCCCCGCCCCGGGCGTCCGGGTGCGGAACAGCAGCCACGTCCGCAACGCCTCCGAACCGGCCGAGCCGACGAACGTGCCGTACCCGTGCCGCACCTCGACGATCCCCAGCGCCCGCAGCGCCCGGATCGCCTCGCGGATCGAATTGCGGCTCACCCCGATGTCGGCCATCAGGTCGAGCTCCGTCGGCATCGGCGAGCCGGGCGGGAGGTCCCGCTCGATGATCAGGTCGATGATCCGTTTGCTGATCTCGTCGCCGAGCTGAGGGCGTGCCACATCCAACTCCCCGCCTGCTGACCGCCGGATTTCCGGACATCCTACGTCAGACCCCTTGACCACGGGACGCGCCGCTGTTTACAGTCACCCGGTCGCAGGACGTCCTACGTCCTACTTCCCTGCTCCGGCCTGATCAACGACGCACAAGTCAGGAGACGTCATGTCGCACAGCCTGTCCGGCCTCAGCCGCCGCGATTTCCTGCGGTACACCGGACTCGCCGGCACGGCCGCGGCCTTCTCGGTCACCCTGGGGGCCTGTGGCGGACCAGCGTCCACCAACACCACGGGCAGCTCCACCGGCACGCTCACCGCGGTCATCGGCTACGGCAACAACCAGACCTGGGACCCACTGCAGACCGCCTCCGCCTTCTCGATGGCCGCCAACCTGCACTGCTACGAATCGCTGGTCGAGGGCGACCCGATCACCCGCGACCCGTTCCCCGGCCTGGCCAAGGCGCTCCCGGCCGACCTCACCGGCACCAGCCTGAAGTTCGAGCTGCGCGACGGCGCCAAGTGGCACGACGGCACGCCGGTCACCGCGGACGACGTCGTCTTCACCTACGCCCGCGTGCTCGACCCCAACGAAAAGGTGCTGGTCCACAGCTTCTTCGCGGACTGGCTCGCCGAAGTCCGCAAGACCGGCGAGAGCTCCGTCGAGTTCGTGCTCAAGCACCCCTTCCCGTACGCGCTCAAGCGCATCCAGACCGCCAAGATCTGCCCCAAGCACGTCTTCGAGGGCAAGTGGAAGGACGCCGCGGGCGGCAAGGTCGTCGGCTCCGGCCCCTACAAGGTCGTCGAGCAGGCCCCGCTGTCCTACACCCGGTTCGAGAAGTTCGCCGAGTACAACGGCCCGCGCCCGGCGGCCTACCAGTCCATGCTGTGGAAGTCGATCGTGGACGCCGCGCCGCGCGTCGCGGCCATCTCCGGGGCCAACCCGGAGGCGCAGATCGTGGAGAACATCCCGGCGGCCAACGCCGAGCAGCTGCGCAAGTCCGGCCGCAGCGTCGAGTTCGCCGACGGCGGCAACAACCTGTTCCTGATGTTCAACACCGCGCACGCGCCGTTCGACAACAAGCTCGTGCGGCAGGCCCTGCACTACGCCATCGACAAGCAGAAGATGATCCAGATCGGCCTGCAGGGCGCGGGCACGGCGGCGACCTCGTTCATCAACCCGAAGCTGCCCGCGTCCCAGCCCGCCGCCAACGACTTCGCCTACAACCCGGACAAGGCGAGGCAACTGCTCCAGCAGGCCGGCGTCACCAACCTGGCGATCACCCTGTCCACCACCAACACCTCGCTCGTCTCGGACTGCGTGAAGGTCATCAAGGAGGGCTGGGACGCGATCGGCGTGACCACCACGCTGGACTCGCAGGACACCAAGGCGCTGTTCTCGAAACTGGACAGCGGCAAGGACTTCGAGGTCGTCGCCACCACCAACAACCCGCTGCAGTTCGGCAACGACCCGGACCTGCTGACCCGCTACTACTACGACAAGACGTCGGTGCTGATGACCACCTACGCCCGGTGGACCGGCCCGGAGTCGCAGGCCCTGCTGGACCTGCAGAACCAGGCCGCCGCGGAGACCGACGAGGCGCGCCGCGCGCAGCTCACCAAACAGCTGCTGGACCTGATCTCCGAGCACGCCGTCATCTACCCCGTGGTCTTCACCCAGCTCGGCACCGCGTGGAACGCGCAGAAGATCACCGGCGTGCGGGCGCAGGGCTACCCGGGCATCTACCTCAACCAGGCCAAGCCGGTCTGAGGAGCGCTGCCGTGGCCGTCGTCGTGCGGATGCTGCTCGCCCGCATCCTCGCCCTGATCCCGCTGGTGCTCGGGGTGGTCCTGTTCGTCTTCATCGTCATGCGGTTCTCCCCCGTGGACACGGCCGTGGCCGCGCTCGGCGACGCCAACCCCACACCGGAACAGCTCCAGCAGTTCCGCCAGGAGAACGGCCTGCTCGACCCGCTCCCGCTGCAGTACGTGCACTTCGTGTGGCACCTGCTGCAGGGCGACTTCGGCACCAGCGTGATCACGAAGGAGCCGGTCGGGCAGGTCATCGCCACCGCGCTGCCGCTGACCGTGCAGCTCACCCTGCTGGGCCTGCTGATCGCGATCGTCGCCGGGCTCGTGCTCGGCGTGACCTCGGCGCTGTTCCGCGACCGCTGGCCGGACCAGCTGATCCGGATCGTCACGCTGGCCGGTGTCGCCGCGCCCGCGTTCTGGATCGCGGTGCTGCTCGTCCAGTGGCTCGCGGTGGGCGAAGGGCTCTTCCCCACCAGCGGCTACGTCAGCCCGGCCGACTCGTTCGGCGGCTGGCTCAACTCGCTGGCGCTGCCCGCGATCTCGCTCGCGCTGCCGGTCGCCGCGCAGCTGACGCGCATCATCCGCACCTCGATGGTCGAGGAGCTGGACAAGGACTACGTCCGCACCGCGCGCGGCGGCGGGCTGCCGCCGGTGGTGGTCGTCGGCCGCAACGTGCTGCGCAACGCGCTGATCAACCCCCTCACCGTGCTCGGCCTGCGGGTCGGCTACCTGCTGGGCGGCGCCGTCGTGATCGAGACGATGTTCGCGCTGCCCGGGATGGGACAGAACATGATCCAGGCCGTCAAGGACGGCGACACCGCGAAGGTCCAGGGCTTCGTGATCACCATCGCGGTCGGGTTCGTCCTGGTCAACCTGATCGTCGACGTGCTGTACCTGATCGTGAACCCGCGTCTGCGGAGCCGGTCGTGATGCGGCAGCTGTACCGGCCCGGGCTCACCAAGCGCCTGTCCCGGCCCGGTATCCGGTTCCGCCGGTTCAACACGGCGTCGTGGATCGCGATCGGGGTGCTGGCCGTGCTCGCGCTGGTGGCGCTGATCGGCCCGCTGCTGGTCAAGGACCCCTACGCGCTGGGCACCGAGGTCACCGGGCCGAACGCCGCGCACTGGTTCGGCACCGACCAGTCCGGCCGCGACATCCTCTCCCGCGTGGTGCACGGCGCCCGCTGGTCGCTCGCGATCGGGCTCGGCGCCGCCGCGCTGGCGCTGGTCTGCGGTGCGCTGATCGGGGCGCTCGCGGCGACCTCCCGGCGCGGGGTGGACTCGGTGGTCATGCGCGTGCTCGACGTGCTGATGGCCTTCCCCGGCATCGCGCTCGCGGCCGTGCTCGTCGCGGTGTTCGGCCGCGGCATCGGGGTCCTGATCCTGGCGATCGCGTTCGTCAACGTGCCGCCGGTCGCGCGCGTGGTGCGGGCGAACGTGCTGGCGCAGTACAGCGAGGACTACGTCGCGGCCGAGCACATCATCGGCGCGCGCCGGTTCTTCATCCTGGTCAAGCACGTGGCGGTGAACTGCGCCGCGCCGATCCTGGTGTTCTGCACGGTGATGGTGGCCGACGCGATCGTGTTCGAGGCGTCGCTGTCGTTCATCGGCGCCGGCATCCAGCCGCCCGACCCGTCGTGGGGCTCGGTGCTCGCCGACGGCAAGGACATGGTGCTCAACGGCGGCTGGTGGGCCACGTTGTTCCCGGGTCTGATGATCCTGTTCACGGTGCTGGCGCTGAACGTGCTGTCCGAAGGGATTTCCGACGCGTGGGCGGCGCCGTCGTCCCGCACCGCGAAGGCGGCGGAGGTCGCCAAGGCGGTCGTCGCCGAGGAGGCGGCCGAGAACGTCGCGCCGGTGCTGCCGATCCGCGGCCTGCGCGAGGTGGGCGAACGGCTGTCCCGCCGCGCCCGTGCGCTGACCGGGCGGGACACCCTGCTCTCCGTCGAGGGGCTGACGATCGCGTTCCCGGAGCGGCACAACGGGGTCAACGTCGTCGACGACGTCTCGTTCACCGTGCGCTCGGGCGAGGTGCTCGGCCTGATCGGCGAATCGGGCTGCGGCAAGTCGCTGACCGCGCTGTCGATCGTCGGGCTGCAGCCGCGGACCGCGCGGCTGTCCGGCCGGATCCGGTTCGCGGGCGAGGACCTGCTCACGATGAAACCGTCCGCGCGGCGGCGGCACCTCGGCCACGACATCGCGATGATCTACCAGGACGCGCTCAGCTCGCTGAACCCGGCGATGACGATCCAGGCGCAGCTCAAGCAGTTCACCCGCCGCGGCGGCACCCGCACCCCGCGCGAGCTGGTGGAGCTGGTCAACCTCGACCCGGACCGCACGCTGCGGGCCTACCCGCACGAGCTGTCCGGCGGGCAGCGGCAGCGGGTGCTGATCGCGATGGCGTTGTCCCGCAGCCCCAGGCTGATCGTGGCCGACGAGCCGACCACCGCGCTGGACGTCACCGTGCAGGCACAGGTGATCTCGCTGCTGCTGCGCCTGCAGGAGGAACTGGGCTTCGCGCTGGTGCTGGTGTCGCACGACCTGGCGCTGGTGTCCGATGTGGCCGATCGCGTGGTCGTGATGTACGGCGGGCAGGTCGCCGAGGCCGGCACCACCGCGCAGGTCGTCGGCGCACCGCGGCACCACTACACGCGCGGCCTGCTCAGCGCGGTGCTGTCGCTGGAGGAGAACGACGCCCGGCTCACCCAGATCAAGGGCGTCGTCCCGGCCCCGGCGGACTTCGCGCCCGGCTGCCGGTTCGCCGACCGCTGCCCGGCGGCGCGGGCGCACTGCCGCACCGACCTGCCGGTGGTGGCGGGATCCGGGATGGACCACCTCGTCGCGTGCCACCACCCCGCCGAACCGATGGCGGAACCGGAGGTCCTGGTGAAGGGAGCGCCGGCATGACCCTGCTGGAACTGGACCGGGTGCACGTGGTGCACAAGATCCGCTCGTCCGGCCTGTTCGGGCACGACTCCGTGCACGCGCTGACGGACGCGACACTGACCGTGCGGCCCGGCGAGACGATCGGCGTGGTCGGCGAGTCCGGGTGCGGCAAGACGACGCTGGCGAAGGTGGTCGTCGGGCTGCAGAAGCCGACCAGGGGCGTCGTGCGCTACCGCGGCGAACCGGTGTCGGACCAGCGTGGGTTCGGCCGCGACATCGGCATGATCTTCCAGGACCCGTCGACCGCGCTGAACCGGCGGATGTCGATCGCCCGCATCGTGCGGGACCCGCTCGACGTGCACCGCGTCGGCACCCCGGCGCAACGGGCCGAGCGGGTGCGCGAGCTGATGGAGCTGGTCGGCCTGCCGCCCAGCGTCGCGGACGCGGTGCCCGGCCAGCTGTCCGGCGGCCAGCGGCAACGCGTGGCGATCGCGCGTGCGCTGGCGCTGGAGCCCTCGCTGCTGGTCGCCGACGAGCCGACCTCGGCGCTGGACGTGTCGGTGCGCGCGCAGATCCTCAACCTGCTGCTCGACCTGCGGGACCGGCTGGGGCTGGCGATGATCTTCGTGTCGCACGACATCCAGACCGTGCGCAAGATGAGCGACCGCATCGTCACGATGTACCTGGGCCGCATCGTCGAAGACGCCCCGGCCGCGGCGATCCCCGGCGACGCGCGGCACCCGTACACGCGGGCGTTGTTCTCCGCCACGCCGAGCCTGCTGAACCCGATCGAACCCATAGTCCTGACCGGGCCGGTGCCGTCCGCGGTCAGCCCGCCGAGCGGGTGCGCCTTCCGCACCCGCTGTCCGAAAGCGACGGACGAGTGCGCGGCCGCGGTGCCCCCGTCCGCCGACGCCGGCGACGGGCACACCTACCACTGCATCCACCCCGAACTCGAAGTGAGCGTGCGATGACTCGATTCACCGGCATCATCCCCCCGCTGTGCACCCCGTTCCGCGACGACTTCACCATCGACGTGGACTCGCTGCGCCGGCACCTGGACGTCCAGCTGGACGCCGGGGTGCACGGGGTGTTCGTGCTGGGCTCGTCCAGCGAGGTGGCGTTCCTGCCGGACCGGCAGCGCCGGGTGGTGATCGAGACGGCGGTGGCGCACGTCGGCGGCCGGGTCCCGGTGCTCGCCGGGTGCATCGACATGACGACGCTGCGGGTCGCCGAGCACATCCGGGTCGCCGAGGAGGCCGGCGCGGACGCCCTCGTCATCACCGCGCCCTACTACACCCGCACGCACACCGCGGAGATCGAGCAGCACTTCCGGCTGCTGCACGCGCAGGCCGCGCTGCCGATCTTCGCCTACGACATCCCGGTCGCGGTGCACTCGAAGCTGGACCGGGAGATGGTCCTGCGGCTGGCCGAGGACGGCGTGCTGGCCGGGCTGAAGGACTCCAGCGGCGACGAGGCCGGGTTCGGCGCGCTGCTGCTGGGCCGCCGGGAGCGCGGGCTGTCGGAGTTCGCCGTGTTCACCGGGTCCGAACTGGTGGTGGACCTCGCGCTGCAGATGGGCGCGGACGGCGCGGTGCCCGGACTGGCCAATGTGGACCCTGCCGGGTACGTGACGATCTGGGACCGGGTGCGGGCGGGCGACCTTGCCACGGCACGGCGGGAACAGAACCGGCTCATGCGGCTGTACGACATCACGCATGCCGCGCCGCCGGAGCGGATGGGCCGCGGCTCGGCCGGGCTCGGCGCGTTCAAGGCGGCGATGAAGATGCGCGGGTTCATCGACAACTCGGTGATGGCGCCGCCGCAACTGCCGCTCAACGACGAGGAACTGTTGCGCATCAAGGGTGCGCTCACGGAGGCGGGCCTGCTGTGATCCACTACGGCGCGGACTACAACCCGGAACACTGGGCCGAGGACGTCTGGGACGAGGACGTCAAGCTGATGACCGAGGCCGGGGTCACGCTGGTGACGCTCGGTGTCTTCTCCTGGGCGAAGGTCGAGCCGCGGCCGGGCGAGTACGACTTCGGCTGGGTCGACACCGTGATGGACAAGCTCGCGGCGGCCGGTATCCAGGTGGCGCTGGCGACGATGACCGCCTCGCCGCCGCCGTGGCTGACCCACCGCCACCCCGAGGTGCTGCCCGTGCGCGAGGACGGGACGCGGCTCTCGCCGGGTTCGCGGCAGCAGTTCTGCCCGTCCAGCCCCGTGTTCCGCGAGCACGCGGCGCGGCTGGTGGAGCAGCTCGCGAACCGGTACGGCGACCACCCGGCGCTGAAGATCTGGCACGTCGGCAACGAGTACGGCTGCCACATCCGGGCGTGCTACTGCGACACCTCCGCCGAGGACTTCCGATCCTGGCTGCGCGAGCGGTACGGCACGCTGGACGCGCTCAACGCGGCGTGGTCGACGACGTTCTGGTCGCAGGGCTACTCGGACTGGGCCGAGATCCAGCCGCCGCGGGTGGCGCCGTCCTTCCGCAACCCCGCCCAGCAGCTGGACTACCAGCGGTTCTCCTCCGACGCGTCGCTGGGGTGCTACCGGGTGGAGGCGGAGGTGCTGCGCCGGGTCACGCCGGACGTCCCGCTCACCACCAACTTCGTCGGGCTGGTGCAGAAGGCGCTGGACTGGCACGCGTGGGAGCCGCACGAGGACGTGGTGTCGCTGGACTCCTACCCGGAGCCCTACGACCCGCGCGGGCACGTCGAGGCGGCGTTCGGATACGACGTGGTGCGGTCGCTGAAGAACGGGCAGCCGTGGATGCTGCTGGAGCACGCGCCGAGCGCGGTGAACTGGCGCAGGCACAACGGCGCCAAGGCCCCCGGCGTGATGCGGCAGGGTGTGCTGCAGGCGGTGGCGCGGGGCGCGGACGCGGCGATGTTCTTCCAGTGGCGGCAGAGCCGCGGTGGCGCGGAGAAGTTCCACTCGGCGATGGTGCCGCACGCCGGCGCGGACACCCGGGTGTTCGCGGAGGCGCGGGCGCTCGGGCAGGACCTCGCGGCGCTGGCCGACGTGGCGGGCACGCGGGTGCGGTCGGACGTGGCGTTCCTGCACGACTGGAACAGCTGGTGGGCGCTGGAGCTGGACGCGCACCCGTCGGCCGACGTCACGCAGCTCGACGCGCACCTGGCGCACTACGCGCCGTTCTTCGACGCCGGCATCTCCTGCGACGTGGTGCGCCCCGACCGGCCGGCGGCGTACCGGCTGGTCGTGGTGCCGAACCTGTACCTCCTCGATGCGGACACCGCCGAGGGGCTGCGGCGGTACGTCGAGGGCGGCGGGCACCTGGTGGTGTCGTTCTTCTCCGGCATCGTCGACTCGTGCGACCGCGCCCACCTCGGTGGCTACCCGGTGGCCCCGCTGCGGGAAGCGCTCGGGGTGTCGGTGGAGGAGTTCTGGCCGCTGGCGCCGGGCACGTCGGTGCCGTTGAGTCCGGAGTGGACCGGCACTCTGTGGTCGGAAGCCATCGAGCTGAGGGGCGCGGAGGCTGTCGCGTCCTTCGACGGCGGCGACCTGGCCGGCTCTCCCGCGGTGACCCGCCACGCCTACGGCGCGGGTGTCACCTGGTACCTCGGCACGCGGCTGGACCCGGCCGGGATGCGCGAGCTGGTCGACCGGGTGGCCGCGGAAGCGGGTGTGCGGCCGGTCCTGCCCGGCCTGCCCGCCGGTGTCCAGGCGGTCCGCCGGGAAGCCGCGGACCGGCAGTTCCTGTTCCTGCTCAACCACAACACGGATGCGGTCGCGGTGGACCTGGGAGAACCGGCCCCCGACCTGCTCACCGGTTCCGCGCCGTCGGCCCGGCACACGTTGCCACCGCGCGGCGTCGCAGTCCTCCGGCTCCACTAAACCGAAGGGAAGGCACATGAGATCGTTCGCAGCGTGGCGCGCGGTCCCGCTCGCGGCGGTGCTGTTCGCCAGTCTGCTCGGCGGCGGGGTCACCGCCTCCGCCGACACCGCCAGACCGGGCTTCGACCAGCAGTCGCTGTTCAACCCCAAGCAGGAGCAGGGTTACTTCTGCTTCCGCATCCCCGCGATCGTCAAGAGCACCGCGGGCACCCTGCTCGCGTTCGCCGAGGGCCGGGTCAACGACTGCGGTGACGCCGGTGACATCGACCTCGTCCTCAAGCGCTCCACCGACGGCGGCCGGACCTGGTCACCGCTGGAGGTCATCAACTCCGGAGACGGCGACACGCACGGCAACCCGGTCCCGATCGTGGACCGGACGACCGGCCGGATCGTCCTGATCACCACCTACAACGCCGGCCGCACCGACGGCAAGGGCTGCGACGTACCGTGCGCCCGCCCGCCGCACGTGCAGTACAGCGACGACGACGGGCTCACCTGGTCCGCGCCGGTCGACATCAGCGCGCAGGCCAGCAGGCCCGAGTGGGACGCGTGGTACGCCTCGGGCCCGGTGCACGGGATCCAGCTCACCAAGGGCGAGCACCGCGGCCGCCTGGTGTTCGGGGTGAACGCGGAGACCGCGCAGGGCACCGACCCGGTGGCCAACCACGCCGCACTCGTCTACAGCGACGACCACGGCGCGACCTGGCACATCGGCGCGGTGGACAGCTACCCGTTCCAGGCGAAGGGCCCGTTCACGCAGAAGCCGCAGGAGATCACCGTCGTCGAGCTCGCCGACGGGTCGATCTACGCCGGCGGCCGCGAGCAGGGCGGCACCGACATCGGCAACCGCGACTACGCGATCAGCCGCGACGGTGGCGAGACCTTCAGCCAGCCGTTCCGGACGATCCCCGACCTGGTCACGCCGATGGTGCAGGGCTCGCTGCTGCGCCTGGACCGGCCGGGGCCGGACCGGATCCTGTTCGCGTCGCCGTCGGACACCGACCGGCGGCGGTGGATGATGATCCGCTCGTCCTACGACGGCGGCCGCAGCTGGGAGAACGCCGAGCAGGGCACGCGGGTGACCGACGAGTGGTCCGGCTACTCGGACATGGTGCAGATCAGCGACCGGTCCGCCCGCACGACCGAGATCGGCCTGATGTACGAGGGCGGCCCGGTCGACGCGCGCGACGAGATCCGGTTCGCCCGCTTCACCGAGGACGTGCTGGGCTGGCGCAATTCGGCCGGCCCGACGACGCGGGACGTGTCCGGTGAACGGTCGGACGCCTACCTGATCGGCGGCCCGGTTCCGGTGCCCGGCCGCTACGGTGACGCGCTGGAACTGGACGGCGTGGACGATTTCGTGCGCGTGCCCTACGACAGCGCGCAGGTGGTCGGCGACGGCGACTTCACGTGGACCGGCTGGGTCCGGTACGGCGCGTCGACGGCCAACCAGGTGTTCTTCTGGATGGGCGGCATGGGCTCGACCGCGCCGCAGATCTGGCTGCGCGGTGAACCGGCGGCGAACCGCCTGATCGCGTCGATGACCACCACGGCGGGCACGAAACAGGTCACGTCGGCGGGCGCCTTCAACGACCAGCAGTGGCACCACGTGGCGCTGCAGCGCACCGGCGGCCAGTTGCTGCTGTTCGTCGACGGCGTGCAGGTGGCGGCGGGCCCGGCAGCGGCCGGTTCGGTGACCGAGCGGGTGTCGTTCCAGTTCTGGCTGGGCCGCCGCCTCGACGGGGGCATGGGACTGGACGGCGCGCTGGACGACGTCCGGCTCTACCGCAAGGCGCTGTCACCGTCCGAATTGGACGCTGTCCGGGCGAACGACCCCGTGCGGGACGCCCTGGCGCTGCGGCTGCCGTTCTGAGTCGCGGAGTCCCGGCCCCGTGCGACGGGGCCGGGACTTCACCGCAGCCCGTGCCGGTCCAGCCAGGCCGACAACGTCGCGGCCATCGCCGCCGGCTGGTCCTCCGGGGTGTGGTGCCCGGCGGGGAGATCGTGGTGGACGATCTCGAGCGCCGCGAAGTTCTCCGCGCACCACGCGATCATCCGGTCGTCCATCATCGTGTCGAAGCCGGGGCGGAACGTCATGAGCAGCTTCGGCACGTCCGCGCTGGCCGCGAGCCACTTGTCGTAGTGCTCGACGCGGGCGACAACGTCGGCGGGTTCCCCGCCCAGCGGCATCGACCGCGCCCACCGCAACAGCGGCACCCGGCTCTCGCGCGTCGGATAGGGCCGCAGGTAGGCCGCGCGGTCCTCCTCGCCGAGAGCCATCGACTCCAGGAAGATGTTGTCGTCCAGCATCATCTTCTCGCCGACGCCCGGGGTCTTGAGCGCACGGAAGATCTCGGCGCCGGCGTCCGGGAACTCCTCCCAGGACATGGGTTTGACGATCGTCTCGGTGACCGCGATGCCCCGCACCCGGCCCGGGTGGCGGGCGGCCCAGTCGAAGGCAAGCGCGCCGCCCCAGTCGTGGCCGACCAGCACCACGTCGTCCAGCCCGACGTGCTCGAACCAGGCGTCGAGGTAGCGGGCGTGGTCGTCGAAGGTGTAGCCGATGTCCGGCTTCGCCGACTCGCCCATGCCGATCAGGTCGGGCGCCAGCTTCCGGCCCGGGCCCGCCGCGGGCATGATGTGCCGCCACAGGTGGGACGACGCGGGGTTGCCGTGCAGGAAGACGATCGGCTGCCCGTCGCCGGTCTCGCGGTGGTGCAGGATCACTTGAACACCGCCGCGTTCGCGCCTGCCCACTCGGCGAAGCTGCGCGCCGGGCGCCGTAGGACGCGCTCGACGTCCTCGCTGACCCGCTGCTCCGCCGGCGTCGGCGTGCCGAGGATGTCCAGTGTGGACTCCACGACCGGCTCGGGCATGACCTGCAGCATCCGCGTCCGCGCCTCCGCCCGGCTGAGCTCCGCGAAGCGCACCGGCTCCCCCAGCGCGTCGGCGATCGCCGACGCCTGCTGCCGCGGCGTGACCGGCTCCGGCCCGGTGAGCGTGTACGCCCGGCCGGCGTGCCCGTCCTCACGCATCGCCGCGGCGGCCACCTCGGCGATGTCCAGCGGGTCCACGGTGGGCAGCGCGACGTCCCCGAACGGCGCCTCGACCGTCCGCCGGGTGCGCACCATTTCGGCCCAGCCGAACGCGTTGGAGTGGAAGCCGCCCGGCCGCAGGAGGGTCCACTCCAGGCCGGAGGTGACGACCGCGTCCTCCAGTCCCGGCGCGTGCCGCCCGGTCGCCACCCCCTGCGACGACAACAACACGACCCGTCGCACGCCGCTCGCCTTCGCTGTGCGCAGGACGCCGGTGAGGTCCCCGCCGGCCGCCAGGAAGTCCGGCGCGGTGAGCAGGAACAGTGTCCGCGCCCCGTCGAGCGCGGGCTTGAGCGTCTCCGGCTCGACGAGGTCCGCCCGCACGTGCCGCGCACCGGGCAGGTCCGCTTCCTTGCGCGACACCGCCGTCACGGGCTCGCCGGTCCTGGCGAGCGCCTGCACCAGCGGCCGCCCGACGTTGCCGGTAGCTCCGGTCACCACAAACATTTCCGCTCCCGTTCTCTTCGTGTGGGAGCGACGCTACTGTCGTGGGGCTAGTAGGTACCTAGAGGAAAGTAGTGGATCCGGTGACCGAAACCACAGTCAGTCCCGAGCTGGCCTGCCCGATCGCGCCCGTGGTCGACCTCGTGTTCAGCCGGTGGACCACGCCGATCCTGTGGACGCTGAACGAGTACGGCAGGCAACGTTTCGTGGAGCTGTCCCGTCGCATCACGACGATCACGCCGAAGGTCCTGACGCAGCGGCTGCGCCAACTGGAGCGCGACGGGCTCGTGGTGCGCACGTACCACGCCGAGGTGCCGCCGCGGGTGGAGTACGAGATCAGCGACCTCGGCCGCAGCCTGGCGCCGCTGTTCGCGACCCTCGCGGAGTGGTCGCCGAACCTGGAGAAGGTCGAGCAGGCCCGCGCCGAGTACGACGCGCAGCAGAAGAAGCGCCCCTGAGCTCAGGCCGTCAGGAAGCCGGTCGAAGTCAACTGAGAACCTCAAAGCCTCCAGCCGGAAGGTGCACAAGCCGCGATTCAGAGTTCGATGAACAGTCGACTTCAAGGGTAGGTGTAGCCCACGGACACGATTCGCGATATTGTGATCCGGCACACACGGTGGCAATGAGCGGACCGACCGCAGCTGAGCTCTCCTGTCTCGTCCGCAATTCCTCGACGAACATCAACTAGATAGGTCGCCTGCATGCCTTCCTATCTCCAAGATCGGAGTGCGAATGCCCAAACCGTCACACCCGGAAGAACGAGAGCGCACGCTCAACATGAGCGTGGCCAACACCGGATTCATGGTCGATCGACTTGGCCAAGACTGTGCTCCACTCCAGTTCTTACGCGAGCTGACACAGAACTCTATCGAAGCGATCTTGGCGACACCGAGCCGCGCAGGCGACATAATTTGGGATGTCGACTGGACTCACTACGACCTGACAGGTGTCTACAAACTCTGTGTCGTCGACACCGGGGTCGGTATGAGCGGCGAAGATATGGTACGTTACATCAACGCCCTCTCGTCTTCAGTGCATGAGCAGTCACACGACGGCAATTTTGGTGTTGGAGCAAAGATTGCTGCCGCAACTCGCAACCACGAGGGCCTCATCTATCTATCATGGAAAAGTGGAGCGCGCGGCGCCATGATACACCTCTGGCGCGATCCCGCAACGCAGAACTATGGGCTCCGACAACTTCCGACCGGGCGCTCGTTTCAACACTGGGCAAGCATCGAAGATTCGGCAAGACCAACTGAAGTCGAAGCGCACGGCACCAAGGTGACCCTCCTGGGCAACAGCGCCGAGGCGAACACCATGGCCGCTCCCGCGGGCTCCCAGTCGCCGTCCCGTTGGATCGGCCGCTACCTCAACACTCGCTATTTCAGATTTCCTGCGGGAATCACCGTTCGCGCACGCGAGGGGTGGGAGAACCCCCGAACCGACCACGATCGCAATCTCCTTCGCCGAATCACTGGCCAGGAACAGTACTTGACGCAACATGCCGACAAGCACGGAACAGTCGATCTCGATGGAGCCACCGTGCGATGGTGGATTCTCAAAGAAGAACCTGCGCTGACCCAGAACTCGGGGTTCGTCGCGTCCAGCGGCCACGTCGCAGCCCTGTACAGGGACGAGCTGTATGAGATGACTCAGGGGCGGGCTGCAGTTGCTCGCCTGCAGAACTTTGGCATTATCTTCGGCTACCGGCAGGTAGTACTCTACATTGAGCCTCACACCTCCGATAGCCGCTGGATAACCTCCAACACGGCAAGAACGCAACTTCTTCTCAACAGCGAGCCACTACCGTGGGCCGAGTGGTCAGCAGAGTTCCGCAGCAAGCTTCCCTCTGACATCCGAGAGCACATGGAGAACATCACGGCCGGCGCAAACGTGACTGACCACCGAAAAGCGATCAAGGATCGTCTGCGCGAGATCCGTGATCTCTTCAAATTCTCCAGGTACAAATCTGCGGGTTCGGGCGAGAAGAACGCCGTTTTCGATGACCTGACCACCGGTGGCGATCGCGGTACACGCGGCGAAACGAAGCGCGGCGGGGGTGGCCGGCCAGGCGGATCTGGCGGGCGAGCCGGGAACATCTACTCGTTGTTCCTCTCGGATGCTGGCGATCCAGCAGACGAGATCGGCGGCAGCGACGATCCCACTGTCCAGTGGGTGACCGTTGCCGATGGCACGCGCGACGTAGGATTCCTGGAGGACCGCGCGGCGAAGTACCTGTCGGACCAAAATCTACTACAGATCAACGGAGACTTTCGCGGCTTCACCGACATGATTGATCGCTGGTGTGAGATGTACGAACATGTTCCTGGCGCACGCCCGGAGATCGTCGAGGTGTGTCGCGAGTGGTTCGAGCAGGCCTTGACCGAAACAATCCTGGGAATCAAGTCGCTGATCGGTAGCCGTGAGTGGACTACGGACGACATCGCGACGTGCTGGCGCGAGGAAGCCCTGACCGCTGCGGTGATGCAGCGTTACCACATCGATGTGGCAGTCAAGCGCGCTCTCGGATCGAAGCTCGGATCGCTTCGGGAGCGAACTCCATAGACCATCTGAGCGGTTGCACAGGCTCCGCAATTCGGTGTCGCATGCCGAAGTGTCCTGACGGCGCGTCGTAGAGAAGGCGATCCCGCAATGATGCCTTGTGTGTGGCCTGTTTCGCCACCTGGCCGAGGGTTCCCGACCGGAACCCGACACCGTCACCACACTGCCGGCCGACTCGACCAAGCTGTCGCAGAATCGTCTGGTGAGTTTGCCATAGCAGTCAGGGAGCGATGGTTCCGAGCGGGTTCGTCTCGGTCAATTCGACGACAGTGAGTCCGGGTGCGAGTTCCGCGACAAGCAGCAACTCCACCAACATCGAACGGTTTGAGGGCGACGGCCACAAGATTACGGTCAGGTCCGAGGGCCAATCCTCGGCTGACTCGCCGATGACACGGGTAGCGACCAGGCACTCGCCAACCCCAAGTCCACCCAAAGCAGAGCGCCGGTCGGCGGCGCTGACAGATGCGGTGATCACAGCTCGCGGAGGCGTACCTTGCGTTACGAGATGATCGGCAATATAGGTGGCGTCCCTGGGGGTTTCCGCAAGGACGACGCATCGGGCACCTTCCGCCAGGGCCGCCGACACGCTTTCACCAAGAACTTCTAACCGAGTGTCCGTGGATAACGAATTTTCCATCCGGTCGAGAAGTTCCCACGCCCGTTCAGCGAGGTCCTGTCCAGCTAAGGCCGAGGCCACGGCGAGTAGCCGTTCGTGCAGCGCGGGAAGACTGTCGCTGGACAACACGAAGGGTTTACTGCTGCGGCTGGCAAACTCCGCCAGTAGAGCGATCGCGTCCCGGCGCAGATCACGCTCGTCGGCTGTTGCCGTGAACGGCACACTGGTTGTGGGCTTGAGGTACCCGTCGGCGGCAAGCTGCTCGCCGCTAATGGTCCATAGCAGCGGCCACTCTGGTCCCCACTGGAGTTCATATGAAGGGTCGACGACCGCGATTGCGCGTACGGCGCGCGAGTTCAGGCGATCGACGTCGACGTTGCGCTTCCTGGGTGGCTGATCATGCACGATCAGTCCGAAGTCCAGTTCCGACAACGCCCGACTGCTGGGTCCGTGCTGGGTTCTGGCATATGTCGCCACCAAAACCCCGGTTCGTGGTGCGGCGGGTTCCTCGAGGAGGTGGAGCGCGACCTGAGCCGAAGTCAGATTCGTGACGGGCACCGCGTCATCAGCTCGCAGCCGGTCGACCCACTGTTGCACCAGAATTCGCGTCGGGGACAGCACCAAAACGAGCGACTCCGCAGCGACCTCGCGAACGTAGAGTTCCACGACGTGGCGAACCCCCGACCCCGGAGGCCCCGACACCACTCCATACCGGTCACTATCGGGCGTCCGCAGAGTACTCAACAGGCTCTGCTGGTAATAGCGCAAGTTAGTCATTGACTACCTCCTCGAATCATAATTTTGCGTCTTAACCACCGCGCAACGTCGCGGAGCTGACGCAGTTCTTCGGAGGATATTTCATCTCGGAAATGGAAGACCTTGTTTCGGATCTCCCTCACGGGCATGAGCGTCGTGCGCACCAGATCCCTGTTGGTACCAAAGGCCAGCCGGAAGCATCGGCCAAAGTTCGGTCCGTGCAATAGGACCGAGAACAATTCGCCCAAGCTGAGGTCCTCCAGGCGTCCGCCCATCGCTGGAGCATCGGACGGAAGCCCGGCTGCGACGCAGTCCGCGAGTTCGTTCGGCGTACACGTGGACCGCATTAGGCCCCGGATCGCCAGCTCGATGTCTTGAAGCAGCACGAAAGGGCGTGTTCGCTCCCACAAGAATCGGCTTACGTCCGCAATCGTCACTACAGCAAGCAGACGGTCCTCATCGCCGACTAATACTGCGTGGTCCGCATAGAGGAAGTCCACGATCTCGCTCACGTCCTGCGACGCCCGCACAAACCGCAGTTCCTCGACGAGTTCATCAACTGGAGTGGCAAGAGAATTGCCCTGGGAACGCAGGTGGTGCAGCCCGTACGCGAGCGAACGGTAGGTGAACGCCCCGATGACCCTTTGATCAGCGGTCGTGACCGGAAGCTGATCAAAGTTGTGCTGCCGCATCAAATCAAGGGCCTGCCCGGCCTTCGTGCCCACCGAGATGGTCAGCACGTCCTGGTCAACGGGCACGAGCTGGCTGACCCGAAAAAACCCAGGCGTGCGCAGTGCCGTCGCGGATACACCAGCTAATTCGGCCACATCGACCTCATACGACCCTCCCAGTGAGGATCATAGCCGCGACAAGCGCCGTCAGCCCGACGGGCTCGGGTTGGTGAAGCGCAGCCTACAGACGCCACCGGGGCGGACGGAGTCGATGAGCTCGCCCACGTGACGACGCCTGGTACTGGCAGCACGACCGCCTGGTACCGGCAGAGACGGCGCCGCCAACGCGGAGTTCATCCTGGTCGGCCGAGTTCCGCCCCGGGATCCCGTTCGAACTTTGCTGCATGTCGGTCCTGCTAGTTCACACGCGGAACACCCGGCCCCACTAGCAGGTATCTCGGCCCGAATATCAACACATCGCCGTTCACCGATCGGGACGACCTCGCCCATCCACCATGCTCACATCCGCGGCGCCGTCGTCTTCACCAACCCCAGACTCACCGCCTGCATCCGCGACCCGTGTCCCTGCCGAGCCCGACGATCGGCGCAGCACGCCGGCCGGTCACGACCGTCATCGTCAACGCCGCGACGTGATGGCGACAGACGGCGGCGCGCCGTACGGACGCCTGTTGCGCAGCGCATCGGCGGTGATGCGGACATGGACGCCCACGAGGAGAAGTGCCCCCGGCAGTAGCGCCAAAGGATGGGAACCGGCCTGACCAGCGATCTCAGAGCGGATGCTTGGTCGTGCAGGCCAGTTTCCTCTTGCAGCAGTCAGGTGACACTCGCGTCCGGTGACGCGCTGTTGCCGGCACCACAGCAATACGTCGCGGATGACCGCCGCCTGTTGCAGGCCAAGGCGCTCAGCTTCGGAGCCGTCAACGAGATCGATCCCGCAGACGACCTCCACAGCTTCGCCAGGCTGCCGGCGGCGGGTCCGCTGCGTCGGGTCGGGTGCCGTGTTCAAGCCGCGACCTGAACCTCGGCGTGTCTCAGTGCTTCGCGGTCGACCTGCTCCATTCCACCCCACACGCCGTAGCTCTCGTCGGTGGTGAGTGCCGTGATGGCACAGGTGAGGCGGACCGGGCACAGGCGACAGATCTCCTTGCAGTCGGCCGCCGCCACGCTTCCTGCCTCGGCGTCGATCCAGTCGACTTCTCGGTCTGCGTTTCGACATGCTGCGTGCATGTGCCACTTCGGTGCACGCAGCGCCATGGGCGTGGTCATGCGGCCGGACGGAGAGGGCCGCCGAGGAGGTAGTCGGTGAGGCGTCGGGACGCGGTGGTGAGTTCGGAGGCGACCTGGTAGCGGCTCATGCCGTGTCGCTTGGCCGCGGTCGTCCGATTGTCGTGGTCGAGGAGGACTTCTGAGACGAGGTCGGCCTGCTGCGGCGTGACGACGCCGGAGAGCATGGCGCCGGCCAGCACGAGGTCCGGGTGGCCGCCTGCCGGACGGCGGTCGGCGACGTCGGTGAGTTCGGATCGCGTCATCGCCCGTCGCCGTTCGCTGTTGCAGACCTCGTGCGCACGTCGGAACGCGGCCCAGTAGAGCTGCCCGTACACCTTCCGGGATTGCGCGTCGGCGACGTCGAGCGCTTGGAGGAAACCTTCGAGGATAGCGGAATCCAGGTCGTTGCGGTCGCCGGGGAACCGGGAACCGGGAACCGGGAACCGAGCTTGCCGCCGATGTGCTTCAGGCCCGGCATCATCATGGCGGCGGCCACCGTCGTCCACGGCTCCGGCTCCGCGTGTGCCCGTCGCACCAATTCCTGCCACACGGCGTCCTTGGTCACCCAGCTCGTCTGCCGCTTCAGCAACCGCACGCGCACCTCGTCCAGTGGCAGCACCTCGGCGGGCAGTCCGCATCCCAGTGCCGCGCAGTCGAGGGTGAGCGGCTGCGGACCGGCGGTCATCGCCAGGAACCGCCGCTCGATCACGTCCAGGTGAGAAGGGGAGAACGATGCATCGGAGAGGAGCCTTTCCGGGGAACGGGGGACATCTCACTACCAACGCGCCCACAGGGCCGTTCGATGGGCGGGATTGATCAGAACGGGTGATGTGTCGCTGATGTCCCCAGGGCGGCGTCCTGTGTTCGTACCCTGGGCGCGTGATCGACCACGACGAGATGCCGGAGACGGAGGCGCCCGCGGATCCGTGGTCGGCCGTACTTCCGGGACAGGAACTCGTCCCGGCCTACCTGACCTCGCGGTTCGCGGCGCAGTACCGGGTGATCGTCGACGTCCTGCTGGCCCAGCAGGACACGAGCCTGACCGGGTTGTCCTACGACGAGGTGGCTGCCGGGGTTCGCGCTCGCCTCGCCGGGCAGGTGCCGGCCGACGTAGTCGACCGCTTGCTTGCTCCCGAGGTCCTGCACCTGGACGCGCGGTTGGAGCGGTTGGTGCAGTGGCGGGTTTTGACCCGCTGGCAGGAACCCGCACGCTCTGGGGAGGACTTCCTGCGTCGGCGTGACCGGTACCAGCTCACGCCGAGAGCAGCCGGTCTGCACATCTTCTGGTCGTCGGTCGACGACACCGAGGAGGCCGCGGGTGATCTCACGTTGGCACCGCGTGCCATCCACGAACGGCTGATCGCCTTCGCGGAGGCGATTCGCCAGCCGGTGTTCACCGTCGCGGCGACGGAGTTCCAGCAGGTCGGCGCCATGCACCAGGCGATGGCCACGGCGGCTCGCGGGTGGCAGCGCACGTTGGCCCACGCCCTGTCGGGTGGCCCGGACCAAGCCAAGCAGGACTTGTTGTGGCAGACGTTGCGTTCCTACATCGGCATGTGGGGGGAACAGGTCGATGTCCACACACCGCGGATCGCGGAGCTGGTGGTCGAGCTCGACGCGCTATTGACCCCCGACGTGTGGCGGGCGTGCGTTCGCGCCGCGTTGGACACCGATGCGGACGACGAGGTGGTGGCCTCCCAGGCACGCCGCTGGGAGCACACCTGGGAGGCCCTGGGTTCCTGGTTCGGCGGTGCCGACAGCCAGGCCCGGAGGCTGCGGCGCCAACTGCGTGACCTGGTCGCTCCGTGGGCGCGCAACATGAACCTCCTGTTGGACACCGGTGGCGCGGTCACCCGCCGCGCTGAACTCCTGGCCTTGGCCGTCGCGGTCGAACGCGCTCACGACGACGAGAGCGCGTGGCGGATCTGGGACACCGCAGTCGGGGCGTACTCCGCACGCCATCTGCTGCTGGCGTCGGACTCCGCTGACGACAGCGACTTGAGCTGGATCAACGCCCCACCCGCGCCGGTCACCGCCCGTTTCCGCGAACAAGGTGCTCGCGCTGCAGTCGGCAGGCGGACCAAGATCCCGGACTACTCGGCCGGCAAGGGCGCCGCCCGCCGGGCCAGGCTCGCCGCCCAAGCCGCCCGCAGCGGCGCGGAGGCAGCGCTGCGCCGGCGTTCCGGAACGCACCTGGCCGACTGGGGCGAGATCACCGACGCAGAACTGGACCTGCTGTTGGAGTTCGTCGGCGTCGTGCGGCGCACACGGTCGGAGAGCGCGGTGACCGGAGACGGCCGGTGGCGGATCACGCTGCGCCGACCACCGCAGGCGCACGACACCACGAGCCTGCGCGCCGACAGTGGCAGCATGACGAGCTTGAACTGGTACTTCGAAATGGAGCCCGCGTGAACCGCGAGGCTGCCGACCGGCAGCGGGCGTTCACCGCCCTGCTGCGCTCGCCGGTACTCGACCTGCGCACCCACCCCGAGATATGGCCGTTGGTGCGGGTACACCGGGCGACGTTGAGCGAGTGGTTCGCCCAACGTCTCGGCTACCGACTGGTGGTGACCGACTCCGCAGCCCGGTTGTTCCGGCTTCCCCTTGACGGTGCCGTCGTCGCGCCCCGACGGTTCAGGCCGCCGACCCGGCGCGTGCTCGTGCTGGCAATCCTGGCTGCCGCCGCGGCCGAGGATGCCGAGGACATCACCACCACCCAGGACCTGTCCTACCGGGTCCGGGTGCTCTCCACGCACGAGGACGTCGAGCTCGCCCACTACGACCCCGACCGGTTCGCCGAGCGCACGCTGTTCGTTAAAGCAGTACAACTGCTGGTGTCCGTGGGGGCGCTGCGGCCGACTGGTCGTGATGACGGGGACCAGCGCGAGGGGTGGGCGCACCGCCGTGACGCGATCGGCGGTGCCTACGAAGTCCGCCGCGAGTTGGTGCTGCGCCTGGTGGACCCTGCCGCGTTGCGCGCCGCCCTGACCGGAAGACACGATGCTGGAGCGCCCCACGAGGCAGCGGCGCGGATCGGCTTGATGCGCAAGCTGGTCGAACTGCCCGTGGTGCTGCACGAGGACCTCACCGACGCAGAGCGGTTCTACTTGACCGGTCAGCGGCACCGCGTCCTGACCTGGTGCGCTGAGATGACCGGCTGGGTGGTCGAACAACGCGCGGAAGGGATGGCGCTCATCGCCGCCGATGAGGCGGACACGGACCTGCCGTTCCCGAGGCTGCGTGCCGCCGACTTCGCCGCCTTGATGGTTCTTGACGAGCTGGTGCGGACGTGCGGTGCGGGTTCGGTAGTCACAGCCGACGAGCTGGGTGCAGCGGCCACTGCGGTCCTGGAGCGGCACTCCAAGGCGATGACCAATGACTTGCGCGTGGGCAACGCCATGGGATCCACGGCACGGGATCTGCTGGGTGCGCTGGACCTGTTGCGTCCGACCGGAGGACCGGACAGATGGCGGTTGACAGCCGCAGCGGCCCGCTACCGTGACCCGCGGGTGGTGGCCATCAACGCGAGGCTTGACGAGGAGGGCGAAGGTTGACCCGACCAGGACCTGACCGCGAGCGGTGGCTGGCGGCGGCCATGACGGGCGGCCTACCGGAGCCGAGTCTCCACCGCTGGCAGCCCTTGCGCGTGGGCATCGTCAACCTGTGGGAGTACGACCAGGCGGAGTTCTGGTTCGCCGACGGCCGTCTGGTGCTGCGCGGCGGCAACGGGGCCGGCAAGACCAAGGTGCTCGAACTGACGACGCTGATGCTGCTGCGCGGTGAGATCGGTGCGTCCGTGCTCGACCCGTTCGGTTCTCAGCACCGCACGATGCGCTTCAACTTGTTGCCCACGGGTGAGGATGACGACCCTCGTCCGCCTTCGGACGCCGGTCTGGGCTATGCCTGGGCCGAGTTCGGCAGGCTCGACGACGAGGGCACGGCGCGGTTCTTCGTCTGCGGGCTGGGTGTCAGCGCCCGTCGCGGCAGTGGCACCTCCGCGGTGACCACGTGGCATCTGATCACTCACCTGCGCCCGGGACGCGACCTGAAGTTGTCCACGGCCGATCGGCCGATCGACCAGAAAGAGCTCAAGAAGGTCCCCGGCGTCACGGTGCCCGACAGCGCCGCGCGATACCGCGCCAGGGTGGCCTCCGAACTGTTCGGACTGGGTTCCGACGCTTACGACAACCTGACCGAGCTGCTCAAGCAACTGCGCAAGCCCAAGCTGGGGGAACGGCTCAACCCCACCAGCCTGGCGGAAACTTTGCGGGCGGCCCTGCCCCCGCTCGCTACCGCAGAGATCACCCAGCTCGCGGACGGGTGGGACAACCTGGAGAAGCTGCGAACGGCCGTGGAGGAAACCCGCAGTGCGGCCGTGCGGCTGGCGGGGTTCGTGCGCAGCGGTTGGACCCCTTGGGCGCGCATCGTCGTGCGCCACCGCGCCGACGCGCTGACCGCGGCAACCACTGAGCTGGACGGCACCACCAAAGACCGTCGAGCTGCGGAAACCGCCTTGGCCGCCGCCCGCGGTGAAGCTGACGAGCTGAACAAGGACATTAGCCGGGCACGGACGCACCGCGTCGACCTCGGTACGGAACTGCGCGAGTTGCTGGACAGCCAGGCTTTCCAGGATGCCGTGAGCGCGGCGAGCCGCGTCGAAGGGCTTCGCGATCAGCTCGGTGCCCTGACCGAGCAACTCGTGGGGGTCGACGAGCGCCACGCAGGGGCGGCTGAGGACGTGGCGGAGGTCGCCGAGTCGGAGGTAGACGCCGCCTCCGCCGCTGAGCAAGCCGAATCGAATGTGGTTCGGGCGTCCGAACGCGTCGAGACCGCCGGACGCCCCGCCGGACTGCACCAGTCGGTTGCACGGCACCTGCCCGCTCGTGACGTGCCCGCGTTGCGCGCCGACCTCTCGGTCCGCCGAGAGCGCTTCACCCGGTTGCAGCAGTTGCGTGCGGAGTTCGACCGAGCCGAATCGAACGCGGCGCGTTCGGCCGACCTGCTGGCCGACCGGGAGTCGGACCTCAACGGGGCCGCCGAACAGCGGGAACTGGCGCGCGACGGCGTCGAGACTGCAGTGGACACCCTGCGCAGGCAACTCCGGGAGTGGAACACGAGCGTCGTCCTCGCCAAGGCCGACGAGCGAACCGTCGAATACTGGTGTGACCTGGTGTCCGAGCTGACCGCCGTTGACCCCACGGGTGCTCCAGCCGAACAACGCAGTGTCTCCCCCGCGGCAGCGGTCGCCCGGCACGTCGAGGGCGTTCGGGATACGATGGGATCGCAACGCGCGGCACTGGTCCACGAGCATGGTGCTCTCTTGGCGGAACACGAGCAGGTCACGGCGGAACTGGCCGGGGTGCTCGACCGGACGGAGCGCCCGCCGACCCCTCCGGACTCGTGGCGCCGTCGCGATCGGCCTGAGCCGGACAGCGAGCTGGGCGCGCCGTTCTGGCGGTGTGTGCAGCCGGTCGGTGAGTTGTCGACGGACGAGGTCGACCTGTTGGAGGCTACCCTGGCCGCCGCAGGTGTGCTCGACGCCTGGCTGAGCGCCAATGGCGAGCTGATCACCCTCGCAGGCGGGGAACAAGCGGACACGGTGGTGGGCACCGGTGAAACGCGAGTTGACGCGAACCTGACGCGGGTTCTGGAGCCCACCCCGGCTGGCGGTGTCGAGCAGACCGCCATCCACGCCGTGCTCACGTCAATCGGCTGGCACGACTCACGCCCCGGCGGCGATGCGGCTGGAACCTGGTTGGCGGCGGACGGCACGTGGCGGTGTGCCGCCCTGTCCGGACGCGCTGAGGTGGCCCGACCCGCCTCCTACCTGGGGGCCACCGCCCGCGAGTCCGCAAGGCAGCGGGAGATCGACCGGCTGCGAACCCGACTGGCAGCGCTGGAGGAATCGACCAGCGCGATCGAAGTCAGGATCGGAGAACTCGACGACGACCTGCGCCGCCTCGCCGAGGAGTCAACGAGGCTTCCGGGCGAGCGTGTGGTCACCGACGCCGTCACCACCTTGCGGGAGAGGGAACGGCAAGCAGCCGACAGCGAACGCAGGGCGGTCTCGGCCAGGAACACCCACCGTGCGAACGAAGCTGCCAGGGACACCGCCTGGGCGGACTTCTCTGCGTATGCGGGCGAGCACGCCTTTCCGCTGGACGACCTGGCACTCCACGACACTGCTTTGCGGGACTACCACCAGGCCGTGGACGAATTGGCCCGCCGAAAGGAACTGCTCGACCTGCGCACAGCGACCCTCACACGCATGCGAAACGACTTGGCCGCCGCTCAGCGCAGGCTCGCCGGCGTCGATGCCGAACTGCACGACCTGCGGGGGCGGAAGCGGAAAGCGGAGGTACGCCTGCGCACCGCGGAAGAGGCACTCACCAGCGATGTCCACGCGCAGTTGAACCGTCGCGTCGAGCTTGACCGTCTGGTCGAGCGGGTCGACCACGAACTCGACGAACTCGGGAAACGACTCGCGGAGGCGCTGGTCACGGTCACCCGAGCCGAAGAAACACTCGACCGGCACGAGGAACGGCGTCGAGGCGCGGAACTCAGGCGGGATGCCGCGCTCTCGGCGTGGTGGGAGGTCTACGACGCCGGCCTCGCGCAGCCCCTCGGACTGGAGGAACCGGAACGCCGAAGCGTGGAGTCCGCGCGCGAGTCGACCCGCGCCGCACGCCGGGAACTACCGGACCCGGGCGACGAGGACCGCGCCTGGCGGCTCTGCTACAGCAAGCTCGAAGTACTGCGACAGGACCTGCTGCCCGATCGCGACGCCCGCGTGCAGGAGCCGGAGCAGGACGGCGCGATCCAGCGCGTGGTCATCCTGGCCGACAGCTCCGCCGGCTGGCAGGCGCCCTCGGCCGCCGCCGACCTGCTCGCCGACCAGGTACGCGCGCAGGAGAACGCGTTCGACTTCGAACAGCAACGGGTGCTGACCACCCTGCTCGGCTCCACGTTCATCGAGCACCTCAAGGATCGGCTGGACTACACCGCCCGGACCTTCACCGAGATCAACAAGCAGTTGACCAACCACCCGACCCGGCACGGCAACGCCGTGCAACTGAAGTGGGAACCCGACCCCACCGACCCCGACGCGGGCACCGTCGTGGACGCGCTGACCCAGGGCTACCAACAACTCTCACCAGCACGCCAGGAGACCGTGCGCTCCTTCCTCGCCCGCAAGATCGACACCGCCAGGGCGGACGCTGCGGCCGGGGGCTCCGCCGACTGGCGCGAGCAACTGTCCACCGCGCTGGACTACCGCGGCTGGCTGAAAATCTCGCTGCAGTACCGTCCCGGGTCGACCAGCCGCTGGGTGCCGTTCGACGCCGCCAAGCACGGTGCCAAGTCCGGTGGCGAGAAGGTCGTGCTGCTGTCCCAGCCGCTGTTCGCCGCCGCGGTCGTCGCCTACAACGCGGCCGGTGGGCACGCCCCGCGTTGCGTGTGGCTGGACGAGGCGATGACCGGCGTGGACGAGGAGATCAAGGCGTCGTTTATGGGTCTGACGGTGAGCTTCGACCTGGACGTGATGCTGACCGCGCACGACGAGTGGTGCAAGTACCCGACCGTCCCGGCGGTGGCCGTGTACGACCTGGCCAGGTGCAAAGGGTTGCCCGGAGTCGACGCCGTTCCGTACCTTTGGTGCGGCGGCGAGTGGACCGCGGTCGCGCTGCCGATCTCCGACGTGCGCGCCGACGAGGCGCTGCTGGCGGCGGACGGCCTGTTCGCCGAGGCGGACGTCGAGTGACGAACACGATCCCGCCCGGTATCGAGGACTGGGCACGCCTCCCAGGTCCTGCGGCTGTACTCGACGCCGTCCACGTCCGGGCCAGGCGCGGGCACCGCACCGAAACGGGAACGCTCACCGGCGTCGAGTTGACCGCGGAGCAGCGTCGGGAAGTCGCGCTGCTGCTCGGCACCCGATGGGAACTATCAGGTAAACGCGTCCGCCTCCAAGACCTCGCGGTGAGGCTGGCCGAACACCACCTGACCGTGCGCGGGCTCGTCGAGGCACTGCACGGCGAACAGATCGAACCCGACAAGGCTCACCGCAGCCGAGCCCAAGCCGTGGCAGCCGCTGAACACGCCCGCGCCGCCATGCACCTAACCGAGTCGGGTGTGGCCGCACACGCTGTGGAGCGGTGGCTGGCCGACACCGGCTTACCGCGGCCGGGCTCCGGTGAGCTCCAGGCCCTGGCCGAACAGGTGGCGACCGTCCTCACCAGACTGCGCATTACGAGCAGCGGGACGAGGCTCGCCCAACTTGCAGCAGACACCCTGCATGACGCCCACGCGCTCGATGCCGATCGGCAACCGGGACGCGGAGTGGCCCGTCTCCTGGCAATCGAGCACGACCTGCCCCGACCACAACGCGCCGGCCGAGCCTGGCGTGCGGCGTGGGCCGCCGCGGGGGTGATGTGCGACGGCGTGTCCTCCCGCGTGCTGGTGTTGAACCTCCCACTGACCGGTGAATCCCCGGCCGCGAGGCTGTGCGCCGCCGCTCCCGGCGAGCCCGTCTGGCTGACGCTTCGTTCGCTCACGAGCGCCTGGACCGCCTCCGCGAGCGACGTCTTCGTCTGCGAGAACCCCACCATCGCGGAAGCCGCCGCCGACGCGCTCGGCCCAACCTGCCCATCACTGGTGTGCACCGACGGTATTGCCTCCGGCGCCGCCCTCGACCTCCTCGCCGGACTCGCCACCGCCGGCTGCACGATCCACGCGCGGGCGGACTTCGACCCGGCCGGGTTCACCATCGCCGACCAGGTGCTCTCCGTGGCGTCAGGCGCGCTGTCGTGGCGTTTCAACGCGCGAACTTATGCCGAGGAGTGCGGCCTGAGCGGTCACCACGACGCCCCCAGTGACCTCGCGGCTGCTGTCGCCGGGTTACGGGTCGCCTACGACCTCGCACGGTCGCCGGTGCACGAGGAGCGGGTGCTCGCCCTGCTGCTGTCGGACCTCGCGGCCGGAGCAGGCTCCGCGGGTCGGTAGGACGGAGAGAGGATTCTGCGTGGGCACAGCCGTCAACGCACGACCTCGTAGAGGGTGTCCTCGACATCATGCAGTTGCCGCTCCACGGCCTCGGTGAGGTTGCAGTCATCGAGCAGTACCCCGAACTCGACGTTGCCGTACTCCGCGCTCCACGAGAAGTTCGCGCTGGACACCAGCAAGAACCGGTGGTCGACAGCGACGAACTTGGCGTGGTTGCGCACCACCGCACCACTGAACTCGACCGTTCGCAGGACCACGGCGGGAGCGAGGTGGGCCGCCACCTCGGCGGCGGTCGGCGTGCCCCGGCCGGAGGCCGACGCGTCGAGGTACACCCGGACCGCGACGCCGGGACGCTGCGCCGCCCGGCGCAGCGCCGCCCACAGACCGGAGGTCCGCTGGAAATTGAACGTCGAGCACGTCACGGAATGACGAGCGGCGTCCACCAAGTGCGGAGACGACGCCGTGAGCGGCCCGCCGCGAGCCAGGTGGCCTGGCATCGTCCAGAGGGGCGTAGCCGCGGTCGGTGCCGACCGCGCGCCCTCGACAGCGCGCAGCACGGCGATTCGGGCAGGTATGGACCCCTCCCGCAGCAACTCCCGAACACGTCCGCGCTGGCTCTGGGCTACGGCGCGCACAGCACTGGTCAGCGTGTCGCCCCGGGAGAGGCGGTCGGCGACCAGACCGGCCTCTGTTCCCGTGAGCCGTTCTCCCAGCTCGCGGGCCGACGCCGGGTCAATCCACTCGACCGAAGAACCCAAGGCCGCTCCCGGGGAGGTCGACGAGGAATCGCCGGTCCAGGAACCGGTTCGCTCGTTCGCACGACGTCTCCGACGCCATCGCGCAGCAGTGACAGGCGGCGCCGTGCAGGAAGTCCTCCGCGTCCTGGGGTGTGCGCATGGCACAGATCGGGTCGGAGGAGCAGCGCTGAGCCCGATAGAGCGCTCCTGACACCACGCGTTCCAGCCGCTCAGGCTCACTGAGCTGGACCAGGCCGCCGAGGGTTCCGTCGCTGTCGGAGGCTGTCGTGCAGATCAGCAGACCAGCCGCCGCCGGACGGCTGTCGGTCTCCGGCCAGGCGTAGAGACGTTCGGACAGGCTCGCGGCCGAGTAGCCGCACTTCATCGCCATTTCCCTGATCAGCACGTGCGCGAAGGTGTGCACGAGCCAGTAGCGCGGCGGTCGCAGGCGGGTGTCGGGGTCCACCACCTTCGCGGTCTCGGAGAAGCGCCGCTCGAAGTTGCGCCGGTGCGCCTCGCGGTGGGCGAGCCAGACCGGGTCGCGCTCGACCTTCGCCTCCCACTCGGCCACCGCGGACTCGTCGAGCTGGAGGAACACACCCTCCCCCCGGTCTTCGGTGGCGACCGTCCACGCGGGCCGCTCCGCCCTGGCGAGTGGGACGAGCCGCCGCGAGAGGTCGCCGACGCGGTCCATGTCGTCGATCCGGGTGAAGCCGACGAGCGCGTTAACCTTGCGCAGGCGCTCGACCGCAAGCACCCGCGTGATCTGCGGACGCAGCGACGGGTCACGTTCGCGACGGGACAGCGTCAGGCCGCTCGCCTCGTCCTCGTGCCGCAACCCGAGAGGGTCCTTGAGCAGGTACTGCCATTCCGGGACGAGGAGGTCCACCGGGTCCCAGTCCTCGCGCCACCGGTCCAGCTCCTCGTCGGACTCGCCAGGCGCCAGCGCGGCGGCGACCGCTTGGGCGAGCTTGTCGTCGGGAATCGTCGCGAGGTCCGGCGGACTGCCCGGTTTGCCTTCGAGCACGTCGCGCAAGGTGTCCAGGTCGTCGGCGTACTTGGCGAGCCTGGTGCCGAGCACGGTGCGGATGCGGACGGCGAGGTCCCCCGTGGTCTCCTGCTGGGACTCCGGCATGACGATGATCGACTGCGTCGCCGGGAACCACAGGTTCGACGCGCCCACCAGCATCAGCCGCGTCTCGTTGCGGCAACCGTTCGGCTCGAACGCGTCCAGGTGCGGGTGACGACCTCGACAGCCGGGCAGCTTGGCGCGCCCCGCTTCGCCCTGGGCCTCGTTCATCGGTCGTCGCGTGCCGCACGACTCGCAGCCGATGACGGCGGACGCGCCCTTGCCAGCGGTGCGATCGACCATCTTCAGCGCGGGGAACTCCGCGTTCGGGCAGGGCGACCAGTGGTGGACCCACTCGTCGTAGGGGAACTCGTCGAGGTGGCCGTCTACGCAGGCGAGCAGGTACCGGGCCGGCACGGCCGTGCGCCGCACGGGCTTGCGGCTGCGGTTGCCCGCGCGTCCGGTGCACTTGGCGTGCTCGAAGCACGCGAGGTCGGCCCGGAATGGGTGGGTGTTGGTGTAGGCGAACTGCGACAGGCTGCCGAGCATGTCGCAACCCGTGCACCGCATCCACTGCGGGAAGACCCGCGCGGGTACGCCGAGGTCGTTGCCCTCGGTGGAGAAGCTGATCTTCTTGGCCTGGTTGGGGTGCGGGCGCAGCCGCACGTCCCTCGAGCGGAGCAGCTTCGCCACCACGTCGCGCAGGCGCGGTGCGCGGATCTCCGGGGGGTTGTCGCGCCGCCTCCAGATCCGGTCCCAGTCGTCCAAGCCGGTGGGCATGATCGTGAACTGCGGCAGGTCCATGATCGCGCCGGGGCCGTAGGTGTAGAGCAACGACGACGGCCGGCCGGAGCCGACCTTGGCGCGGTTGTACTTGGTCGCCTTCTCGGCCTCCTTCTCGGCGTCGCCCAACGGGTCGACGGCCGTCGCGGGGTCGTAGACGAACCTGGTGTCGGTGGTCATCAGGGCTCCGAGGGCGGTTGCCAGCGCGGCGCTCCGGGCGGCGCGATGTAGACGAGGTTCTCCTTCACTGGGCTCACCAGGAGGTTGATCTCCGGCTGCACCTCCCGCATCGAGTTCGCCACCACGAACGGCGGCGCGTCTCGCGAACCGGTCCGGGACTTGGCGTTCTCCGCGCTCATCATCAACGCGTCGTGCCTGGTGTCGTCGGTGACCCGCTCGTAGACAAGGGCCTTGCGGTGGTCGGCCAGGAACCGGCGGCGCTTCTCCCAGTTGTCCAGCCGGTTGCGCAGCAGGTGGGACGTCCTCAGCGCGGTCTCCTCGTCCGCGGCCCGCAGCACCCGGTCCACCAAAGCGTCGATGATCTCGGCGACGACGTCCCGGCGTCCGCCGACAGCACCGGCGTTGTGCTCGGGGGATAGCCCTTGCGCCTCAGCCGCCTGGAGGACGCGCACGGCGCTGACGAGGACACCGTCCAGACCTCGGTCCAGGGAGGTTGCGGAGAACGGCGTGACCGACAAAGCCTCGACCTGGGCGTAGAACGTCTCGTGGTAGTGCCGGAACTGCTCGAAGTGGGCGAGGTCGCGCGGCCTGGCCCAGTTTCCCAAAGACACCACAAGACCGGGGCGAGCGGCGTCGCGCCCGACGCGGGACGACGCCTGGATGTACTCGGCGGTGTTCTTCGGCTGCCCTACCACCAGCATCAGCCCGAGCCTGGTCACGTCCACACCCACCTGCAGCATGGACGTCGCGAGCACCGCGTCGAACGGGCTGACCTCGCGGGTCGGCACGGGCTTCTTCGCTTCGCGCAGCGCCACGATCTCCCGCTTGCCCGCGGTGGAGTCGAACACGGTGGAGAAACCCACGGCCATCTGGTCCAGGGTGGCGGTGATGTCCGCGCTCGCCACCCGCGAAGTCAGCTCGGCGACGTGCAGCGCCCCGAAGTTGGTCCCGGTCCGCCTCGGCAGCGCCGACCACGGACGGCCTTTCGACAGCGCCGTCTGGATGTCGTCTCCCATGTACCGCGCCATGCCGGCCAACTCGCGGGTCGCGCTGAAGTAGCCCACCAGCGACATGTACGGATCGGCGGCCTCGCCGGACCGGTCGAGCAGCAACTGGCCCGCCGCCATCAGGACCTCGGCGACCCGGATCTCGGCGGTGGTCAGACGCACACCCGCGGTGGACAGCCCGATGTACCGTCGCCCCGGGAACTCGGCGGAGATCTTCTCCTCCTTGGAGAAGAACGTCCGTCCCGCGTCGAGGACCTGCGGGGGGAAGATTGTCACATCCCGCCCGTAGAGCGCTTTGACCTGGTCGGCGGCGTTGCGCGCGGTGGCGGTCGAGGCGACGAGCAGCGGGCGGACCGGTTGCCCTCCGGCCGTACGCCACGTGCTCATGACGTCGATCGCGACCTCGAAGAGCCCGACCGTGGTGCCGAGCGCGCCGGTGATCAGGTGCAGCTCGTCCTGGATGATCAGGTCCGGCGGGCGGAGACGGTTCGCGGGGCGTACGGCCGCTGCCGGCAGACCATCCTTGGCGGGGTGTTTGTTGCCGTCCTTGATCTCGCAGTACTTGTAGTCGGGGTGCACCACCCCGTGCCGCTCGCACCGCCGCGAGACGTACCCGAACAGCGACGCCGCCTCGCCCTCCCGCGCCAGCCGTGCGAACTTGTCGACGGTCGCGATCACGAAGGACGGGGTCAGGCGGTAGATCTCCTCGTCCACCGTCAGCACCGGCAGACCCTCGGGCGAATCGCCGCCTTCGGCGAAGGGGCAGTCGGCAAGGTCGTCACCGCAATACACGTGCACCCGTCGCGTCTCGGCCCTGGCTACGACGTCCTTGGACGTGATCTTGGTTCCACACCACGGGCAGCGCTGGATCTGCAACACCGTCAGCCGGTACCCGGCACCGGCGTTGTTGGCGCGGGTGAGCTGCGCCTCGGCTTCGTCGAACCGCTTGGGGCTGACGTCCGTCCCAACCCACAACCCGATCCGGAACGGCTCGGCGCCCCACGTACCCACGTCGGCGAGGCGGGCAACCTCCGCCGCACAGACCAGGGCTGTGGCGCGCTGGAACTGCTGCGCGGTGAGCAGCCGCAGCGTGTAGCGCATCAGGACCGCCACGCCGGAGTTGCCGTCGAGCGGCCCGTCCGGTGTGGACACCACGCCCTGTCGACGGCGGATCGCGAACGTGTACGCGGCAAGACCCAGGTACGCCTCGGTCTTGCCACCGCCGGTCGGGAAGAACAGCAACTGCGCCTTCGGGTCACCGCCGGAGCGGCGCTCGGCGGCGGGGTCGGTGAGCATCGGCAACTGCATCAGCACGAACGCGAGCTGGAACGTCCGCCAGGAGTGCGCCTTCGGGCCCTGCGCGAGCACAGCGGTCCGCGCCTGTTCGATCGTCTCCCGCGGGTTCTTCGCCCGCCGTTGCGCCACCTGCGACTGGATTCGCTGATCGGCCATGACCTGGTTCATGAACCGGAAGCAGCGCAGCGCCTCCTGGTCGGAGAGCAGGTGCTCCAGCCCGGCGGCGAGCTGTGCCTGGACCTGCCGCGCCTCCTCGACGAGTTCGATCCCGTCCTCGCGCAGGTGCTCCGGCAGTGCTTGCGCACGGGCGAGTTCTCCGTCGAGCCAGGCCGCGTACCCACTGACGATGGGTTCCAGCCCGGCGCGCAACTCTTCCTCGGTCGCGGTGGTCAACGCGCGCATGTCCAGTAGCGCCGACCCGATCTCCTCGGCGGTGGTCTGCGGTGTCTCGGCGGTCGGCAGCCAGGTCGTCCACACGGCGCTCGCCCGCCTGCTTCCAGCGGACGACTCCCAGTCGACGGAACAGGTGCGGCCGATCGCGAACTCCAGCCGGTCGCGGTACTGGAGGTTGAGCCTGCGGAGTTCGTCGTCGCGTTCCTCGCGGGTGTCGGTGAGCCGGTCGGTCACCGGCAGGAACACCTCCTCACCGCCCGCGTCGACCCGCACCTTCGTCTGGTACAGCCAAGCGTTGACCGGGATCTTGCGCGGCGCCACGCGGTCGTTGCACAGGGCCACCTCGATCAACCGCTTGCCGTCCGTGACGTCGTCGTACCGGTCGATGCGCAGCACCACGGTGTCGCGGAGGTGGATCGTCGTCGTCCGCGTGGGGTCGAGGTCGGCGACGACGACCTTCTTGACGAACTCGATCGGCGTGCGCTTGTACCGCCGGACCTTGCTCTCCTTGTCCTTCACCGGCTCGTACTGGCCCCACGAGGCGGTGACGGTGAACTCTGCAAGGTCGTCGGGAATCTGGCAGCGCAGGCCCATCGACGCCGGGATCATCAAACCGCGCTGCTGCGGCTGGTCCTCGACCTCGTCCTCGTCGGCGCCCGCACCGCTCTCGTCCACGGCGGTCACCGGAACGCCCTGCACCTGCTCGGCGTCGAAGGCGTCGCCGACATCGGTGGCGGCCTCATCCTCTTCGGCGTCCGACGGGTCGTCACGCCCCGTCTTGAGCTTGAACGGCGCGATCCGCCCGACCAGGTACACCACGTCCGGCGGGCCGTCGAGCACCTCCTCGGGACCGTTGGCAGGCCCGAGGAGTTCCCGTTCGAGGATGTCGACCAGGTTCTCCCGAACTGTCAGCGACGTCCCGTCCGGCTCGTGCGCGAGGCGGTACTGCTGTTCACGCTCGTGCGGCGCGGTCACTCGTCACCCTCGTCTTCTTCCGCGGGAGGCGGGGCCTCTCCCTGGGCTGCGGCGCGGCGGTGGTTCTCTTCGAGCAGCCGGTCCAGGATCTCCACGCGGGCTGCCGGGCTGACGGTCCAGCGGGTCATCTGCCGGTAGGTGTGGAAACCGTGGTCGAGCGGCACGTCATCCCAGCCGTAGGCGGCCATCACGGAGCGGTCCAGTTCGACGTGGATCTCCCGCATCCGCGCCACGTCCGCGTCGTCAGAGTTGGCGGTGCCGGGGTCGTTGACCAGGTTGTACAGCTTGGTCAACCCAAGCTGCCGCCGAAGCATGATCTCCCGCCGCTCGCCGTCCAACACCCGCCCAACCTCCGCCAGCTGCTCGGTCGGCTCTGGGCGCGGGAAGGTCTCGAACACATCGGACGGGGTATAAACCGCGTCGGTCCGCATAGTCGATCCATACTTAATTGCCCACATCTGATGCACTGTCGACGACAGAATGCCAAGCTGGGAATGAGAACCTTCAGCGAAGACCACCAGTTTTTGGTCATAAACAAAGCGGTTAGCGACTAGCATCGGCCGCAGCGTCTTACTAGTTTGAGCGATTACGATAACCGCGTTCAGGCTAGCAATTGCTGCACGCATTGCAGGGCGTTTTTCGGCATACTGCCACCAATACTTGCCGTAAACTGCTCGATTATTCGATAGCCGCTGAGGTCGCACTTTTTCATAGACACGAAGAAATGGAAGAGAATACTTTCTGGCTTCAACTTCGGGCCGATCATTGAAATCAATTATCCATCGAGATGACGAAGTGTCAGGGCGCGAGTTAAGGTTCTCTCCGTTCAAGTAGGGAAACAGAACATCACTATTACTAACGTCAGATTCTATCCATGCGGCGGCTTCATCAGGCTCCAGCACGAACCCCAAACCTAGAACGTAGCAACCCTTGAAGGCAATGCCGGTGTTCTCGGCGAGGCGGGCCGGTGGTCCCTCTACCCGCCCCACGGGCTCCAACAGGGTTGAAATGCGCTCCGCCTCTACATCATCCGCTACTCGTGGAACCCCAGCCGCGACCGAGCCCTGCGTGCCCCACATTGCCGCGTATTCCAGGTTGGCGCTGGACGCTGGCCAAGACCTGCTCTGGATCGCCCGCGTAATCGTGAAGCCATCGGCGACCATCCGGTCCAGCCCCACCTCGCGGGTGTCGCCCTGAGCGACCGTGTTGGTGGCAATGAGCCCGAGGTTGCCACGAGAGTTGAGCAGTGTTCTCGCTCGCAGGAAGAAGTACCCGACGAGGTCGGCGCTGCCCTTCGTGCCGCCCGCGATTGCGTTCACGAACCAGTCCCGGACGTTGGTGCCCATCGTGCCTGTCAGCTTCTGCCCGCCCAGGAAGGGAGGGTTTCCGATGACTGCGTCGAAACCGCCGCGCGTCATCACGTCCGGCACCATCACAGGCCAGTGCAGCGGCTTCCAGCGTTCGTAATCGGTGCGCACGGTCGGGGTCAGTCCCGCGCTCAGAATCCCGTCCAACATGGCGCGGTCGCCGCCGGGCGCGTAGGCGTCGCTCAGCGCCATGCGCAGGTTCTCGTACTCGGTGTTGAGCTTCTTGCCCGGTTTGCCGCCGTGCCTCAGTCCGGCGGCGATCACGGCGTCACCGATCTCATTCAGGCGGGCGACCAGTTCCCGGTACTCGCCCCACTGACGGCGCTTGGTGGTCGCGGACCGCTGCGGGTCGGCGTTGTCGACCTCGGTGGCCAGCTTCTCGCGCAATCGCACCGCCCGGGCCAGGACGCCGTCCACATCGGGCTGGAACAGCGGCATCTGCCGCACGGAATCGGGATCGATGTGCTGGAACCTCAACTGCCGCACGTCGGTGATTCCCAGCAGCGAGTTGCCGTGCAGGATCTTGTCGTCCACGAAGGAGAACGGCAGCTTGGCATCCAGCGACACCAGCCACAGCGAGAGCTTGCACATTTCCACGGCCATGCCGTTGATGTCCGCCCCGTACAAGCAGTTGGCCACCACGGTCCGGAGGGCATGGGTCTGTTGGTCGTGCGGGGTGCCGATGGCGACGCCCTCACTCCGCCACGCCTCCACCAGCCGCGCCGCGAGGTATCGCGCCGCCGCCACGAGGAACGCGCCTGAGCCGCACGCGATGTCGGCAATCTTCAGGTCGAGGATGCGGTCCGACGACACCGGCACCCAGGCGTCCCGATCCGCCATCTGGTGCGGCCCCGGGTCGTAGACCAACGGCTCCAGCGCGTGCAGCACCACCTCCTCGGCCAACGACTTGGGCGTGTAGTGCGCTCCCGCGGAAGCACGCGACGGTGTCTCCACCACCAGCACACCACCCGGCAGGACTACCAGCGGTCGGTTGCGCAGGTCTCGGCGGATGATTCCGACGAACGGCCGCAGCCGGTCGCGCAATTCCTCGTCCGTCGTGACCGCGCGCAGTGCCCGCTCCGCGTCCTCGACCTGCGAGCTCTCCCGAATCGCCTTAACCAGCGCGGCCTTGGACGGCGGGGTGGCGGCGGGCTGGTTCTCCTTCGCCCAAGCGAGCAGGGCTTCGGCAAGTGCCGTGTCGGTGTGTTTCGTCTCGGCCAGGGATTCCAGCACGGCCAACGGGATCTCGGGTTCCTCCCCCTCCTTCCCGATGAGGCCGACCATCACCTCGTCGACCTCGGCGCAGGAGTAGCCCAGCAGGCCCTCGTAGATGTAGCCGATCTGCTCCACGTCGATATCGCGGAACGAGATGCGCCGGGCGGGTTGCCCCTTGATCTTGGCGACCTGCACGGCCCGCAGCACTTCCAACATCACCCGGTCGGATACGGTGATCGCAAGCCCACCGGACCGGCCCCGCGCGGTCAGGAACGGGAAGCGGCCCGGGTCGAACAGCGAGCCGCCGTACGACGGCAGACGGACATCCTCGAAGGACGCACCCTGGTACAGCGCCAGGGAGGTGGCGAGCAGGCGGTGCCAGGTCAGGTAGGTGTTGTCGAGGGCCTCGGCACTCTCCTCGCGGACGCGGGTGTCGAGCGCGTCCAACTCCTCGCTGATCCCGTAGCCGAGGGAGAACAGTTCGCCCTGGGGCAACAGGCCGCGTTCCTCGGCGAACAGCAGGAACACCACCCGCATCATCACAGTCACCGCCGCCTCGTACACCTGGCCCCGGTCCTCGGGCAGCGGGTCGTCCTCGGCGCTCAGCGCCGCCTCGGACAGGGCCTGCACGAGCAGCTCGACCGCGCGGCGCACCTGGGTGCCCAGGGCCTCGGTGATCTCCTCGGCGGCGGCGACCGACTCGCCGAACAGCTCGGTCAGCCGGTCCTCGGGCTTGCCGCCGACCAGCCTGCGGCGCTGGAGCAGCGCGATCACCGCGTCGCGCGTCTGTGCTTCCTCGATCCACGTCTGCGCATCCACGATGCCCGAGGCGGCCATCGTCTCCCTGCGGGCACTGACGATCGCCCACCAGCGACCGTCGGTGACCACACCGATGGGCACACCGGAAGAGCGCAGCAGCTCTTCCATGCGATCGACCGGAGACGCGGCCCACCCGTCGTCCAGCGGATCGCGCAGCGACTCGACCGGGTCGACCACGAGCACCAGCGCGCCGACAGCCTCCCCGTGGACCAGCTCGCCGCTGGCGCGCACGGTCACGCTGTGGTCGGGGGAGCGCACCTCAGCGGTCGAGTCCGCCCGGTAGGACTCGCCCCAGCCGAACACGTCACGAAGGACGGTCTCCACCCAGACGTCGCGCTCTTTCCGGTACAGCTCCAACGTGGCCTGGTCGTCCCGCCGGAGGTCCCAGTCCTCCCACGCCTTCTCGAACGCCGGCTTGGCGTCCTTCAGGGCCGCTACCGCACCCGCGTCCGGTCGTGGCATCCCCTGCGGCCAGACCCGTTTCAACGCGGGCAGCGCCAGGAAGGGCCCGTCGGTGTCGACCAGCTCCAACCACCGGCGGTGGAGGTCGGCTCCGTTGGGCGGGGACTTGCGAGCGGGGCGCGTCATGCCCGCACCAGCCCGGTCTCGGCGTCCGCCGGGGTCAGCGCGAACACGACCGCGGCTGCGGAGACGTGCGGCCGGATGTCCCGGTAGCGCTCGTCGATCGAGGCGACCTCGCGCCGTTCCTCCTCGTCCAGGCCCGCGAGCCGGTCCTCCATCGCGCGCAGGTCGCGGCGGCGCTGGGCCTGCTGGTCGTCGGTGAACAGCTTCTCCTCCTCGGCGCGGATCTCGCCCGCCAGTCGGTCGCGGGACTCCCGCAGGTTCTCCCGGAAGGCGGCGAAGATCTCGTGCACGCGGGCGATGTCGGAGCTCCGACGGCGTTCCAGGTCCTCGGTCACCCGGGTGTGCCGCGCCTCCGCCTTGCGCCTCATCGCGGCTTCCAACCGCGTGCGCAGCCGGGAACCCTCCGCGTTCCACATCTCGCTCAGCGCCGCGCGCACCTCTTCGCCGGCCAGCGAGAGGTCCTCGGCGTCCAGGGTGGCGTCGAGCACGTCCTCCACCTTCTGCTCGGCCATCGCGTTGCCGTGCATCCGGATGCCGGTCAGGAAGACCTCCTCGTGCAGCCGCAGCCCACCCCTGCCGACCAGGACCAGTCGGGACACCGCGGCCACGCACGACTCCGGCAGCTCCTCGGCGACGACCGCGGTCACGCGGTTCACCGGCGAGTCCACGCCGAACAGCGCGCTGCGCAGCACCCTCGTGGCCCGCTGCATGAGCCCATGACCGAGGTGGACGTGCACCAGATTGGGCCTTCCCCGCGCGGCCGTGTCGTCGAACGTGATCGGACGGGGCTTGCCCGGCTCCAACCGGGTGTCCAGACCGCGCAGGGCGACCTGCCACGCCGCACCCAGGTTCGGCACGGTGAACACCGGAGCGTCGGTGTCCTCGGCGAAGGAGAAGTCCTCCACCAGGGGAGGCTGGGCGGTGAGGGTGAGAGCGGTGTCCACCACGCGGCGGGCGTTGGCGGGAGTCAGGTGCATCTCCGTCTTCCGAGCGTCGTACGTCCTGGACAGCTCGGTGAGCCTGCGGTTGAGCTCCTGGCCGCCGGCAAGCGTGGAGTTGATGACAGCGTTGCCGTCGTCAGGGGCCGTGTGCCGCGCCTTGCGCCCGCCGGGCACGGGCGCGAAGTGGTCCTGTACGACCTGGTTGACCGACTCGAGGTCGGCGGCCACCGTCCCGATCTTGTTCGCGACCCGCTCGACCAGGAACCTGGCGTCCCGCGCGTACTTGCCGTCGGAGGTGTCGGGGACGAACTGGAAGATCTGTGGGGTTTCGCGCTGCCCGTACCGGTCGATCCGGCCGATCCGCTGTTCGAGCCGGGACGGGTTGAACGGGATGTCGAAGTTGACCAGCCGGTGGCAGTGGTTCTGGAGGTCGATGCCCTCGCCTGCGGAGTCGGTCGCCACCAGCACGCGCACGGGGTGCTTCGACGGGTGGGCGGTGAACCGGGCGCGGATGAGCTCCCGTTCTTCGGTGGGTGTGGAGCCCTGGATCGTCGCCAGCACGTCGCCGTAGCCGCGCTGGGTCAGCACGTCCGCGATCCACTCCAGGGTGACCGCGTACTCAGTGAACACCACCACCCGCTCGTTGGTCCACGTGCGACCGTCCGGGCGGCACACCGAGTCGAGGAAGCCGATCAGCGCCTCCAGCTTCGAGTCCGGCCTCTTCTCGTACCGGCTACCCCAGGCGATCAGGGTCTCGACCTCCCGGCCGGTGGCGGCGACCAGCGGGTCGGAGCGCTTGCTCTGCCGCAGGGCGGTGAACTCGGGGTGCTCGGCGTCACCCTCCTCCTCGTCGGACTGGCCGCTGCCCAGCACCTCGGTGTAGTACTGGTCCTCGTCGTCGAAGTCGAGTTGACGTCCCGTGTCGGCGGCCTGTTCGTACAGTTCCAGCGTGCGGGCGAAGGCCCAAGGGCTGGACAGGAAGCGCTTCTTCAGCAGCATCGCCACGAGCCCGCCTGAATGCCCTCGGCCGTTCGCACGAGCGCTGTCGGTGAGGATGCGGTCCAGCAGGTCGAAGTGGCGCTCCTCCTGCTCGTCGAGGGTGAAGGGGATCTGCTTCAGCTCCCGGGCGCGGAACCCCTTCTCCGGCAGCTCTGACTTCAACCGGCGCACCGCGACCTCCCGCAGCGCACGCTTGTCCAGCGTCGCGCCCCGGGTGAACCGGCGGCCGTCGATCATCTCCATGAGCGCGGTGAACGACTCCGAGTAGCCGTTGTGCGGGGTCGCGCTGAGGAACAGGCGGTGCTCGCACTTCTCGGCCAGCGCCTTTGCCGCGATGGTGCGCTGGCTATCCACGGCGTAGCCACGCCCTCCGGGGGCAGTGGTCGGGCTCGCGGGTGCGACGTGGTGCGCCTCGTCGACCACCAGCACGTCGAAGGCGAAGCGGCGCGCCGACCTGGTGTCCGACACATCGGCGAACACGTCGCGCAGAAGGCGCTGCGCCCGGAGGGTGGGCAACCACGACATGCTGACGATCACCCTGGGGAACAGCCGGAACGGGTTGGCGGCCAGCCCGTGGCTGCGCCGGACCCGCGCCATCAGGGCGCTATTGACGATCACGAACTCCAGGCCGAACTTCTCCCGCATCTCGTCTTGCCACTTCAGTGCGAGACTGGGCGGGCAGACGATGACCACGGACCTGGCACGGTGCCGAAGCAGCAGCTCCTGGACGACGAGTCCGGCCTCGATGGTCTTGCCCAGGCCGACGTCGTCGGCGAGCAGCAGATTCGTCCGCGACGACTGGAGAGCGCGTCGCAGCGGTTCGAGCTGGTACGCCTCCACGTTCGCGCCACTGCGGAACGGCGCCTGGTAGGAATCCGCGTCCGCCGAGGTCACGGCGCCCCAGCGGACGGCGTCCACGAAGGCTGCCAGCGTGGTCGGGTCGTCGAACCCGTCGGGGGTGATGGTCTCCGGCAGCCCCTGGTCCGGCGCGACGGTATGCCCGACTTCTAGCTCCCACACCACGGTGAGCTCCTGCCCCAGGCGGTCCTCCTCTAAGGACTGGAGGTTGACGGCGTGGGTGATGCCGGCGACCCCCTCGTCGGCAGGGCTGCGTGGCAGGCCCTGCCGACGGACCGACGCCACTGCCCACGTCGAACCTCGGACGTTGACGACCTGCCCAGGCTCGGGCACCGCCGGCAACGCCGCCGACCTGGGTGGATCGTCCGCCACGACCGTCACGTAGTTCCCCTCTCCGGAAGTCGCTCGCAGTCATCATCATGCTCTCTTGCGATTTTCGCAAGGTCAGCTAGGCTCGGCCCTGTGACGAGCGTCCCGAACCGCGTACGCGACCTGATCGAAGCGTCGGGCCTGACCCGCCGTGCCTTCGGCGCGCGGATCGGTCTCGACGAGTCCAAGCTGTCCAAGTCGTTAAGCGGGACACGACGCTTTTCCTCGGTCGACCTCGCCCGTATCGCCGAGACCTGCCACGTGACCGTGGACTGGCTGCTCACGGGAGACACGCCCGCGGTAAGCATGGCCGCCAGGACGACCGGCGGCAGCGCGCGTTCGGCCCTCGACGCCGCGGCCGGCTTCAGCGCTACCCGCACCGACCTGGCGACGCTCGGCTATCCCCAACAGTGGCGAACCCCGCCGTCCCGCCGTGTCACGGACCGGTACGCGGAAGAAGGCCGAGACCTGGCGCACTGGGCAACCGAGGCGTGCGAGGGGTTCGGCTCTCCCTCCACGTCCGAGGACCTCAGCAGCCTGGTCGAGGCGGTCTTCGGCGTCGATGTGGCCGTGGTGGACCTCGACGCCGACTTCGACGGCCTTGCCGTCTCCTCGGCGGACGTCAAGCTCATCCTGCTCGCCACCAGCCCGCTTCCGTCGAGACAGCGGTTCACGCTCGCCCACGAGCTCGGGCACCTGCTCGCAGGCGACGACCAAGGCGTCCACCTCGACCGGGACGTCTTCGACCGCGCGCAAGCCAGAGAACCAGGCGAGGCACGAGCCAACGCCTTCGCTTCCTCGTTCCTCATGCCCGAGGCCGCGCTCCGCAGTGCCGCGCAAGCAGGCATCACGGAAGCGGCTTTCGCCTCGCTCGCGTGGGACTTGGTCGTCAGCCCGTCCGCGCTCGCCTACCGCCTGCTTCACTTGAGACTGATCGACGCGGGGACCTGTGACCGTTACAAGGTGATCCCAGCCGCGAAGGCCGCGCACATGGCGGGTCGTGGTGAAGAGTTCGCCCGACAAGTCGCCGCATCGAGCACACCCCGGCCACCCGGCCTTTTGATGAGAGACGCTTATGCCGCCTACGAGACCGGAAAGACCACGCTCAGGCCGTACGCGAACCTCCTGGGCGTCGACGTCGACGTCCTCCGCGACTCGATCGAGGCCGACACAGCAGTGGACGGCGCCCTGTGACCACGTTCCTTTTCCCGGACAACACCGTGTTGTGCAACTTCGCCGCCGTCGATCGCCTCGACCTGCTCGAATCGGCGTTGAACCACCGTGGCAGGTGGACCGAAGCAGTCGCCTACGAGGCATCGAGGTCTGTTTCGTCGCTCCCCGTCTTGGCAAGTGTTGTCAGCGACGGCTGGCTCGGAGAGCCGATCAGGATCGATGCCGCGTCCGACATCCAGGAGGTCAACCGATTACGACGAGCGGTCTTCGGTGGCATGGATCATGAACCTCTCAAGCACCTCGGGGAGGCGGAGACATGCCATCTCATCCTGAACGACGACCGGTTCACCGGTTCGTGGTGGATATCAGACGACCGCGAGGCCCTGCGCTACGCCCGGTTCCAAGGCATAACGACCCGGGAAACGATCGACATCGTCGCCATCGCGGTGGCCCACGGCGACATCGCCGAAACCCAAGCGTTCGACCTCATGCGCAAGATGGTGCAGGCCGGCAGGTCTCCCCGCCTTCCACGCACAACAGCGCAGCTTCGCCATTGACACCACCGCAAGCCGACCGGTGAGGTGCCGCAGGACACCGATGTGCGGTTCGGGCATGGGATCGGGCGGTCACGCTCGGGACCGAATCCGGGTGGACTTGTCGGCGCAGCGGACGCCGACGCCCACAACGGACAGGATGTCGTGAATGGACGTGAGATTGGCTTCGGTCAGCGTGACAGCGGCTGCCCGGGTGTTCTCCTCGACGCGGCGGGCACTGCGACCGACGGGACGCACGCCATGAGTGAGCCCGGACCCGGGTGGCGGCCGCTGAGAAAGCGCTCCGACGGTCACCTCGACCGAGCCTGGCCGGGCACCGGTCGTGGCACCAGTCAATAAGAAGCGACCGAGTGAGTGCTGAAATCCAACGCGTGGGCAGAAGCTCAAGCGAAGTCGCACGAACGTCCAGCACAGGTCGTACCCCGTAGGAGACCAACGGGAACAGTGCTGACCTGGGCTTATGTGCTTTTACTCCGCGCTGAGCCCGCGCGGGAACGGCGCTGACCAGCGAAAACCTTGATCATGTGCGTGCCCCCGGCAGGACTCGAACCTGCGACCTAGAGATTAGAAGGCTCTTGCTCTATCCGGCTGAGCTACGAGGGCCTGGCGCCGACGACCACAGGCCGTCCTGACCTGCAGTTTAGTCACCGTCACTTCCCCTATCGCCGGACGGCGGGGGAACGTTTCAGCCTCTGCCGATGAACGGCATCTTCGTCGCTGTGACGGTCATGAACTGCACGTTCGCGGTGAGCGGGAGCCCTGCCATGTACCGCACGGCTTCCGCGACGTGTCTCACGTCGAAGGTGGGTTCGGGCAGCTCACGGCCGTCCGCCTGGCGTGCGCCCCTGGCGATTCCCGCCGTCATCTCCGTCGCCGCGTTGCCGATGTCGATTTGGCCACACGCGATGTCGTACGGACGGCCGTCCAGCGACAGCGACTTCGTCAGCCCGGTGATGGCGTGCTTCGTCGCGGTGTAGGCGGCGCTGCCGGGGCGCGGGGCGTGCGCCGAGATGGAGCCGTTGTTGATGATGCGGCCACCGCGCGGGTCCTGGCGCTTCATGATCCGGAACGCCTCCCGCGCGCACAGGAACGCGCCGGTCAGGTTCACCGCCACCGTCTGCTGCCACGCCTCGACCGGGATCTCGTCCGGGTCACCCGCGGGGCCGAAGGTGCCCGCGTTGTTGAACAACACGTCCACCCGGCCCCAGCGGTCCGCGACCGCCTCGAACAGGGCGCTGACCTGGGCGGGGTCGGCGACGTCGGCCGGGTGCACGAGGGCGTCCGGCGCACCCGCGGCCGTCTCCGAGAGCGCGTCGGCTCTGCGGCCGGCCAGCGCGACGCGGTAGCCGGCCCCCAGCAGCGCCTGCGCCACATGCCGTCCGATGCCCGAACCGGCGCCCGTCACGACGGCGACCCCACCCATGCGCACCTCCCGCTCGACCCCGGCCCCGCAACCGGCCCGCTAGACAGTCAACACGACCTTGCCACGTCCGTGCCCGGTCTCGATCTCCCGGTGCGCGTCGGCCGCCTCGTCCAGGCGGTACGTCCGCCGCACCAGGAAGCTCAGCTCGCCCCGGTCGTACAGGCGGGCGAGCTCGGCCAGCCGGTCCGCCGACCGCTGCCCGCGCACCAGCTGCACCCCGAGCGACTCCGCCCGATCGTGGTCCACCAAGGTCACCACGCGACGCCGCTCCTTCACCAGAGCGAGTGAAAGATCAAGCGCGGCACCACCCGCGCCGTCCAGGACCGCGTGCACCCCGCCGGGTGAAAGCGCTCGCAACCGGTCCTCCAGGCCGTCGCCGTAGACGACCGGCGTCGCGCCGAGCGAGCGCACGTAGTCCTGGTTCGCCTCGCTCGCGGTGCCGATCACGGACGCACCCCACAGCCGCGCGAGCTGGACCGCCGCCGTGCCGACCGAGCCCGCCGCGGCGTGCACCAGGACCGTGTCCCCCGGCCCGACGCCGAGCTGCCGCAACGCCAGGTACGCCGTCTGCGTCCCGGCGGTGAACCCGCCCGCGACGGTCCACGGCATGCCCGCCGGCTTGGCGGTGACCTGGTCCTGCCCCACCACCACGTACTCGGCGTAGCAGCCCAGCACGTTGAAGCCGAGCACCTCGTCGCCGACCGACCACGCGGCCCCGTCCCCGGCCTGGTCCACCACGCCGGCGAACTCGTTGCCGGGTATCCGCGGCCACGTCAGCCCCGTCGCGTACGGCGGCTCCCAGCCGGCCCGGACCGCCGCGTCGAACGGCTGCACACCCGCCGCCCGCACGCGGACCCGGACCTGTCCCGGACCCGCCTGCGGGTCCGGGACGTCCATGGCGCGCAGAACCTCCGGGCCACCTGGCTCGGTGAACGCCGCTGCCTTCATGAGGTGCCTCCTCGATCTCGACCTGCGAGATCAACGGTGACACCTCCAGTTAACTGGAGGTCAACCTCAGAAGTTGATCATGTGACCGGCGAGACCGTGGATGGCCTCCTTGACCGCCTCGCCGAGGGTCGGGTGCGCGTGCACGTTGCGGGCCACCTCGTGCACCGTCAGGTCCCACTGCTGCGCCAGCGTCAGCTCGGGCAGCAGCTCGGTGACGTCCGGGCCGATCAGGTGCGCGCCGAGCAGCTCGCCGTACTTGGCGTCGGACAGGATCTTCACGAAGCCGCCCGCGTCGGCGAGGCCGTGGGCCTTGCCGTTGGCGGTGAACGGGAACTTGGCGACCTGCACGTCGTAGCCCTGCTCGCGCGCCTGCGCCTCGGTCAGGCCGAAGCTCGCGACCTGCGGCTGGCAGTACGTCGCGCGCGGGATCATCGTGTAGTCGAGCTCCATGGTCTCCGCGCCGCCGATCGTCTCAGCCGCCACGATGCCCATCGACTCGGCCGCGTGGGCCAGCATCAGCTTGGCGGTGACGTCGCCGATCGCGAAGATGTGCGGCACGTTCGTGCGGCAGCGGCCGTCGACGGCGATGGCGCCGCGCTCGGTCAGCTCGACGCCGGTGTTCTCCAGCCCGTAGCCCTCGACGCGCGGCTGGAAGCCGATCGCCTGCAGGACCTTGTCGGCCTCCAGGGTCTGCTGGTTGCCGCCGCTGGACACGGTGACCTTGACCTTGGCGCCGCTGTCGTCGATGCTCTCGACCTTCGTGCCGGTCAGGACCTTGATGCCGAGCTTCTTGTAGCGCTTGGCCAGCTCCTTGGACACGTCGGCGTCCTCGAGCGGCACCATGCGGTCCAGGAACTCGACGATCGTCACGTCGACGCCGTAGTTGTGCATGACGTAGGCGAACTCGACGCCGATCGCGCCCGCGCCGGCGATGATGATGCTGCCCGGGAGGTCGCGGGAGAGGATCTGCTCCTCGTAGGTCACCACGCGCTCGGACAGCTGGGTGCCCGGCAGCAGCTTGGTGGTGGCGCCGGCGGCGATGATGCAGTGGTCGAAGGTGACGGTCTCGACGCCGTTCTCGCCGGTGACCTCGATGGTGTGCGCGTCGGTGAACTTGCCGCGGCCGGTGAACTCCTGGATGTTGTTCTTCTTCATCAGGAAGTGCACGCCCTTGACGCGGCCGTCGGCGACCGAGCGGCTGCGGTCGAACGCGGCGCCGTAGTCGAAGGTGATCGGCCCGTCCGAGCTGATCCCGAAGGTCTTGGCCTCCTTGGTGACCAGGTGGGCGAGCTCCGCGTTGCGCAGCAGCGCCTTCGACGGGATACACCCGACGTTCAGGCACACGCCGCCCCAGTACTTCTCCTCGACGATCGCCGTCTTCAGGCCGAGCTGCGAAGCCCGGATCGCCGCGACATACCCGCCGGGCCCGGCACCCAGCACCACAACGTCGAAATGCGCACTCATACCCGCCACCCTATGCCCTCGCGGGCGAGCCGGTCGTGGGTGCTCGGACCCACGACCGGCCCCTGATCAGGCGCGCTCGAGGACCACGACGGGGATCTCGCGGTCCGTCTTCTTCTGGTACTCGTCGTAGTCCGGCCACACCTTCGCCATCTTCGCCCAGAGCGTCTCGCGCTCCGCGCCGGTGGCTGTGCGGGCCTTCGCGGTGAACTTGTCGGCCTTGACCTGCACCTTGACCTCGGGGTTGGCCTGCAGGTTGAGGTACCAGCCGGGGTGCTGGGGAGCGCCGCCCTTGGAGGCGACGATCACGTAGGCGCCCTCGTGCTCCTGGTAGATCAGGGCGAACTTGCGCTCCTGGCCGGACTTGCGGCCGGTGGTCGTCAGGATCAGGATCGGGGCGCCTTTCTCCCAGTCGTGACCGACTTCACCATTGGTCTCCTCGTACCGGCGGACGTGTTCGTCACCGAAGAGCATGCGGGGTCCTTTCGTCGTGCAGATGTGTCTCGGCAACCGCAACGCGGCGGGGCGCGCACGTATTTCCGCGATCACCCTCGGTCATCCCCACTCGCTCGGGTGGTCCTGACCAGGCAAAAGCCGGAAACCGACCTAGAATTCGGCCCAACGCCGACCGCGGGAGGAACGATGAGCGACCGGCCGCACGTGACGCTCGAGGACGTGGCGAGGACCGCCGAGGTCTCGCTCGCGACAGCGTCCCGTGCGCTCAACGGCACGACCAGAGTGCGCGACGACCTGCGGGAGCGGGTGCTGTCAGCCGCCGCGGAGCTGGCGTACACGCCGAACGCGCACGCGCAGGCCCTCGCCGGCGGGTCGCGCCGCACGGTGGGGGTGATCTGCCACGACATCAGCGACCCGTACTTCGCGGCGATCACCCGTGGGGTGATGCGGGTGGCCGACAGCCACGGGCTGCTCGTGATGCTCGCCGGCACGTTCGCCGACCCGGACCGGGAGCTGGCGTGCGTGTCGACGCTGCGGGCGCAGCGGGCGTCGGCGATCCTGCTGACCGGTTCGGCGTTCGAGGACCGGGCGTGGGAGCGGCGGATGGCGGCCGAGCTGGAGCCGTACCGGCGCGGCGGCGGGCGGGTGGCCGTCGTGACGCGGCACCGGTCGCTCAAGGCGGACACCATCGCACCCGACAACCGGGGCGGCGCGCGGGCCCTGGTGGAGGCGATGCACCGGCTGGGCCACCGGCGGTTCGCGGTGGTGACCGGGCCGACGCGCCTGACCACAGTGGCCGATCGGGTGGCCGGGTTCCGGGAGGGGCTGGCCGGGCTGGGGATCGAACTGTCCGAACGGGACGTGTTCGCCGGTTCGTTCGACCGGGACGGCGGTTACGAGGCGACGGAGGCCCTGCTGGCGGCCAAGCACAAGGCGACGTGCGTGCTGACGGCGTCGGACGTGATGGCCGTGGGGGCGGTGAGCGCGCTGCGCGCCGCGGGGCTGTCGGTGCCGGAGGACGTGTCGGTCACGGGGTTCGACGACGTGCCGCTGGTGCGGGATTTCGGGCTGACCACGGTGGGGTTGCCGCTGGAGCGCATCGGGGCGGAGGCGCTGGAGCTGGCCCTCGACGACGGTGGTGGTGGCGGTGGCGGGGCGCGGGGGCGCGTTCGGCGGGTTTCGGGTGAGGTGCTGCTGCGCGGGAGCACGGCGAAGCCCCGCCGCCGGCGACGGGGTTGACCTCTGCATGGCTCGGGTCTCCTAACTGGGTTGGCCACTGCACGGCTCGGCCCTGCTGGTGGGATTGACCACTGCATGGCTCAGCCCTTCGGGTGGTCACAGTGGGCGGCGAGGGAGCAGGTGGTGGCCGCGCGAGGGTGGCAGATGGTGACGGCACGAAAGAACCGGTGGTAGCCGCACGAGAGGGACGGTCGCGAAGGCACGAGGGGACCAACCACTCACCGTCCCGCGAGGGGACCAACCGCGGCCACTCGGCAGGACCACTCGCAGCGCCTCGAAGTGACCACTCACCGCAGCTCGGGCTGGTCAGCCAGCACCGCGGGACAGGCCAGCAGCCGCCGCACGACAGGGCCAGTCGACGCCGCACGACAGGGCCAGCAGCCGCCGCACGACACGCCCAGGCACCACTCGCTCGGCAGGGCCAACCGTCGCCGCACAACAAGGCCCGTCGACCCCGCACAACAGGCGGCCAGTCGACGCCACACGACACGCCCAGGCACCACCCGCTCGGCAGGGCCAACCGTCGCCGCCCAACAACGCCGGTCGACGCCGCACGACCGGGCCAGTCGACGCCGCAGGAACGGGCTCGCCAGCGCTGCCTGACTGGGCCGGTCGTCACCGCACGACAAGGCCAGTGGCGATCGTGCGAAGGGACCAACCACGGTCCGACCAGGGCCCGATCGCAGCGTCCAACCGAGACACCCAGCATCCACCCGAGTCGAGCAACCGCATCCACCCGCGACGCCCAACCGCATTCCCCACGACGCCCACCCGCATCCAGCCGAGTCGCCGAACCCCGCCGCCGGCGACGGGGGTGACCTCCGCATGGCTCGGGTCTCCGGGTGGTCACGGTGGCGGCAAGAGCCGGCGGCAACCCGCGAAGGCTCCGCCGACGTCCAACCCGGACAGCCGACCGAGCCCCTCAATAGCAGCTCGACACCACCGGCAGGCACACGTACGTGTCACCCCAGTGCCCCTGCCCCGTGATGTTCGTGGCGTAGCGGACCAGCGGCGCGAGCCGGGCGACGCCCGCTGCCAGTGCCTCCTGGTTCCGCTGCAGCATCCAGGTCAGCTGGTCGAGCGAGGCCAGCACCGGGCGCAGCGCGGCATCGTTGTCCGCCACCAGGCCCTGCACCTGCCGGGACAACGACCGCGCCCCCGTCAGCAGCGCCGAGATGGCCGACGCCCTGGCCGCCACTTCGGCCAGCACCAGGTTCCCGTCCGCCATCAACCGCACCACCTGGGCGTCGCGGTCGGCCAAGGTTCGCGACAGCGCCGCCGTGTTCCCCAGCAGCCGCGACAACTCCGCATCCCGCGAAGCGATCGTGGTTGACAGCTGGGACAGGCCGTCCAGTGCGCCGCGCACGGAGGAGCCGCCTGGCAGCGCCGCCGACAGCGCGTCGAACGACCGGGCCAGCCGGTCCGTGTCCAGCCCGCCGACGGTCTTCGACAGGTCCCGGAACGCGTCCAGCACGTCGTACGGCGCGATCGTCCGCGAGCGCGGGATCACCTCGTCGAGTGGTTGCGAACCCTGTGGATCCAGCGCGAGGTACTTCTGCCCCAGCAAAGTCTTGATCTTGATCGCCGCCGTCGTGCGGTCGCCCAGCCAGGTGTCCGACACCCTGAACCGGACCCGCACCGACGCACCGTCCAGGCCGACGTCCACCACCTTGCCGACCTTCACGCCGGCCACCCGCACCTCGTCGTCCACGGCGAGGCCGCCCGCTTCGCTGAACTCCGCCTCGTACGACACGCCCGCGCCGATCAGCGGCAACGAATCCGCGTGCACCGCCGCGACGAACGCCAACGCCAGCACCACGAGACCGGCAATTCCGATACCGGCAGGATCCCGATCACGCATTTCCGGCCCCTTCCGCCGGGTTACGCTCTTAACACGTGCCTCCGATCGAATGACGTATTCGCCGACATGTCGGAAAAGAACAACTCCCCTGGGTGACCCGTGCCAGCATGTCGCCCATGACGGACTCCCAGCCCCGGTGGCGGAGACTCGAACCGGACGCGCGCAGGGAGCAGATCTTCACCTGCGCCGCCCGGCTGTTCGGCGAGCGCCCGTACGCCGAGGTGTCCACATCGGACATCGCAGCGGCAGCGGGCGTCGCCCGCGGGCTGATCAACCACTACTTCGGCACCAAGCGTGAGCTCTACCTGGCGGTGCTGCGCCGCGCGGTGACGATCCCGACCACGGCGATGGACATCGTCACCGACGGGCCGATCGAAGAAAAAGCACGCGTCGCGGTCGACTGGTTCCTCACCCTCGTCACCAAGCAGGGCAAGACCTGGCTCGTCGCCACCGCACCCGAGGGCCTCGGCAGCGATCCTGAGGTCGAGGCGATCCTCGTCGAGGCCGAACGCCGCTCGGCCGCGCGCGTGCTGGACGCGCTGGGCGTGAAGGTCGACGCCGCGAACGCCGAGGTCTGCAACGCGCTCGTCCGCGCCTACGGCGGCATGGTCAAGGCCGCCGGCCGCGAGTGGCTGCTGCGCGGCGAACTCGACCGCGACCAGGTCCACACGCTGCTGTCCCGCTCGCTGGTGACGCTGATCGAGGACGTGTTCCCCGCCGTCACCGATAGGTGAGCAGGCGGGCGGCCCGGCCCTCGAAGTGCGCGTGCTCGTTGAACGACACGAGCGTGACCCCGCCGCGCCCGGTCACCAGCTTCGTGATCCCGCAGTTCACGGTGACCCGGTTGAGCTGCAGCAACCCCATCGCGGGGTCGCCGAGCAGGTGCCCGGCGAGCGTGCCGATCACCCCGCCGCTGGTGAAGACCACCGCGCTCTCGCCCTTGCGCAGCACCGCGACCAGGTCGGCCAGCGCGTCGCGCACCCGCTCGGCGAACTGCGGCCAGGTCTCCGCGCACGGCCCGTCGTCACCGGCCCACACCCACGCGGCCAGCGAGGCGTCCAGCACTTCCTGGTACCCGCGCGGGTCGTTCGCGTCCTGCAGTGCGCCGCCGCCGTGCCGGGCGACGATGTCCACATGGTCGTACTCGTTCCAGCGCGGATCCTCCTTGGCCGTGGCGCCCGCCCCCAGCCAGTCCAGGACGATCTCCGCGGTGGCGCGCTGGCGGGCCATCGACCCGGTCCGGCCCTCGGTGAAGCGGATCTTGCGCCGCAGCAGCTCGGCGCCGACCACCGCGCCCTGCTCGATCCCGGTGCTGGACAGCTGGTCGTAGTCGGCCGCGCCGAAGGAGGCCTGACCGTGCCGGATCAGGTGGATGGCGCCCATCGGCCGTCCTTTCGCTCGCCGTCCCCCGCCCGCAGCCTAGCCAGCGGTGTTCAGGAGACGGTTGGGCGTGCCCGAGGTTGCACCGCTGATCTTGCCCGGGGTGGCTGAGGCGATCAGGGCGTCGGCGACCTGCGCGGGTGTGGCGTCCGGGTGTCCGGCCAGGTAGAGGGCGGCGGCGCCGGCCACGTGCGGGGTGGCCATCGAGGTGCCGCTGATCGTGTTGGTGGCGGTGTCGCCGGTGCCCCACGACGACGTGATGCTCACGCCCGGCGCGTAGAGGTCGACGACGCTGCCGTAGTTGGAGAAGCTCGCCTGCCGGTCGGTCCGGTCGCTGGCCGCGACGGTGATCGCCTCGGTGACGCGTGCCGGGGAGTCGTTGCCGGCGTCGGCGCCCTCGTTGCCCGCGGCGATCGCGAAGGTGACGCCCTTGGCGATCGCGCCGCGGACGGCGTCGTCGAGGACGGTGTCGGCGCTGCCGCCCAGGCTCATGTTGGCCACGGACGGGCCGCTCGCGTTCTGCGCCACCCAGTCGATCCCGGCGACGACCTGGTCGGTGGTGCCGCTGCCTTGCGCGTCGAGCACGCGCACCGGGACGATCCGCACGCCCTTGGCGACGCCGTACTCGGCGCCGCCGATGGTGCCCGCGACGTGGGTGCCGTGGCCGTGCTCGTCGGTGGCGTCGTCGTCGTTGTCGATGAAGTCCTTGCCGCCGGTGACGCGGCCGCCGAAGGTCTCGTGACTCGCCCGCACGCCGGTGTCGATCACGTAGGCGGTGACGTTGTCCGCCGCGGTGTCGTAGCGGTAGGACGAGTCGAGCGGGAGGTTCGCCTGGTCGATGCGGTCCAGGCCCCAGGACGGCGGGTTCTGCTGCACGTCGGCGATGCGCAGGACGTGGTTCTGCACGACGTAGGCGACGTCGGGGTTGGCGGCGAGGCGCTTGGCCTCGGTTTCGCCTGCGCTGACGGTGAAGCCCTTCAGCGCGGCGCTGAAGGTCCGGGTGGCCGAGCCGCCGTAGCGGCTGGTCAGGTCGTCGGCCCGGGAGGTGGCGCCCGGTTTGAGGACCACCAGGTAGCTGTCCGCGACCGAGCCGGGGGTGCCCGCTTCGAGGATCCGCCCTTCCCTGGCTTGGGCGGGCCCGGCCCAGACCGTCGTGGCGACGACCGCCGCCGCGAGTACGGACCACATCGCGCGCTTCCGCATGAGCCGCCGTCTCCTCTCCCCGACCGGGTGGTGCGATCTCATGCAATCCCGGGGGCCAGAGCGGGGGCAATGATTCACAGTTACCAGTACTCACCCGATAGGGTCATTCGTTAACCACCCAATGGGATGACGCCCTGATCATCATTCTCGGACGAGTAGAGGTCACACGCTGCTACCATCAGCGGTGGCGAAGTCGATTTCCAGGTGGTAGCAGGTGTCCACGTCCGAGCGCGCGGTGCCGAGCCCGTTCGCCAGCAGACTCCGGTCCGCGATCGCCCGCAGTGGGCTGAGTCTCGATCGCATCCAGGCCCGCTTGCAGGCCAGCGGCGTGCCGATCAGCGTCACGGCCCTGAGCTACTGGCAGTCCGGCAAGCGGCAGCCCGAGCGGCAGAGCTCGATCTCGGCGGTGCGGGTGCTCGAGGACGTCCTCGGCCTGCAGCGCGGCGAGCTGCTGTCCCTGCTCCCGCCGCCGCGCCCGCGCGGGCTGCCGTCCCGCAGGCAGGCGGACGGTGTCGTGAAGTTCCCGATGGAGGCGCTGCGGATCCTGCTGGAGCGGGTCGGCGCGCCGCACGCGCTGGAGCAGCAGCATCGGCTGAACCTGGTCAACCTGCACGACCGGTGCGAGATCGCGGCCGGGGGCCGCCAGCGGTCGCTGACCACGCGCTCGGTGTTCCAGGCCACCGCCGACCGGCAGGACCGCTGGATCCTGGTGTACGACCACGGCGGCGCGCCCGCGCCGACGCTGCACCAGCTGCGCAACTGCCGCAGCGGACGGGTCGAGATCGACCCGGAGCACGGCCTGACCGTCGCGGAACTGCTGTTCGACCGCCCGATCCACCGGGGCGAGACCTGCCTGATCGAGTACACGCTCACCAACAGCGGGCCGCCGTACCCGGACTGCGAGAACACCTACTACCGCGAGTTCCGCCGCCCCATCCGCGAGTACCTCCTGGAGATCCGCTTCGACGAGGCCGAGGCGCTGCGCAAGTGCTGGCAGTACGCGCGCCGGGGCTCGGCGGAGACCGAGGAGCGGCGGGAGCTGCACCTGGACACGGCCGGCGGGGTGCACGCCGTGGCGCTCGACTACGGGCCAGGGGTGTTCGGCATCTCCTGGGAGTGACCGGGCCGGCCCCGCCTGGATCTCACCCGCCACGGACGAAGAGCCGCACGGGGTGGACGCGCGACGGTGGGACCCCACGAGCCGGGAGGTCTGCCATGAGCGCGCCGGAAGCCACCACCACCGCGACCGGACTCGACGAGATGGGTCCCGTCGACTACCTGGTGATCGAGATGCCCGCGGACCGGATGACCGGGCGCGGACTCGACCTGCTCCTCGACCTGGTCGACCGCGGGATCATCCGCGTGATCGACCTGGAGATCGTCAGCACGGGGCCGGACGGGAGCATCGCCCGGCTCGCGCTCGACGACCTCGACGGCGAGCCGTCCGTGGAGCTGTCGGTGTTCGCCGGCGCGCGGTCCGGCCTGCTGGACGACGAGGACGTCGAGGCCGCAGGCGGGGTCCTCGAACCGGGCACGGTGGGGGTGGTCCTGCTGTACGAAAACCTGTGGGCCGCGCCGCTCGCACGGGAGCTGCGGCGCAACGGCGCGCAGCTGGTCGCAGGCGGGCGCGTTCCGGTGCAGGCGCTACTCGCCGCCCTCGACGCCGCCGAAGCCTGATCCACCACCGAGGACTACAGGAGGTTCACCATGCCCGGTCTGCTGCGGGGGATCGCCCGCACCGCCATCGTCGCCGGCACTGCCAAGGGTGTCGCGAACCGCGTCACGCGCAGGCAGGAAGGCCGGTGGGCTCGGCAGGACGCGGAGCGCGCCGCGGAGACCGCACCACCCGCGCCCAGCCAAACCGACGTGCTGTCCCAGCTGCGTGAGCTGGGACAGCTGCGTGACCAGGGGGTGCTCACCGAGGCGGAGTTCCAGTCGCAGAAGGCTCGCCTGCTCGGCTGATCAGACGCTGCCGAGGCGCCTGCTGTGCCAGTGGTCGGCGATCTTGACCACGACCAGCGCCAGCATCGACAGCACCGTCAGCGGGATCGCCTTCAGCAACGCGAACACGATCATCGCCAGCGACGACGCCGCGGTGAGGCCGACCAGCGCGACCCGCCACACGCGCGCCCCGCCCCGCGCGGTCCGGCGGAGGAACCGCCTGCCCCCGGGGCGGGCGGGTGGCGGGCGGTCCTGGGGTTCGACCGCGGCCAGGAACGACCCGTCGAGCACGACCTTCCGCCGTTCCGGCGACGGCACCTGCCGCGGATCTTCGCGGCGCGGTTGTACGGTGGGCACGTTGATGCCTTCCTCTCCGGGAGGGACGGTCGACACCGCGCGGCTCCCTGTGGCAGCAGGGGGCCGCGCTCCATGTCGCGGCAGGGCGCGACCTCACTCATCGTGCAGAAACGAGTCGCCACCGTCACGAGATCGTCGGGTTTGAGCGCCCACCGGCCGGTCAGCGTCGCCGAACGGCCCGTCTCGGTAGCCCGACGGCACTCGTTCAGGTGAAGGCCGCGAGGACAGCGGCGCCCGCCGCGAGCACGGCGAGCAGGATCAGGGCCGTGCTGTACCCGCCGACCCGCTCGGCGAGCACGATCGCCCCGCCCGGCGCGATGGCCGTCGCCGCGGTGATCGGGGCGGTGAACATCCCGTTGAGCGCCCCGAAGCGGGCCGTCGTCCACCGGTCGGCGACGGCCGTGGCCTGCACGAGCGTGTAGGCGCCGCGGGCCATCCCGAGCACCACCGCGACCGCCAGCAACGCGCCCGCGGGCCCGGGCAGCAGAGCCAGCAGGACCAGCGCGGCGCAGCTCGCGGCGAGGACGCCGACCGTGCGGGACGCGGGCGCGCTGGTGCGCGGCACGGCGGCGAAGACGAGCCGCCCGAGGACCTGCCCGGCGCCGACGAGCCCCAGCGCGACCGACGCGACCGCGTGGCTCAGACCACGCTCGACGAACAGCGGCACGACCACGATGGCGGAGGCGTACAACCCGAGAGCGGCCAGGGTCATCGCGGTCTGCAGCAACCGGAACCGGGCGGAGCGGGTCACCTGCCGCACCGGGGTGGCGGCCGGTCGCGTGCGGTGGTCCGGCCAGGCCGGCGTGAGCAGCAGCCAGTGCACGGGCAGGTTGACGAGCAGGAAGACCGCGGCGTAGACGAGGTAGCTCGCGCGCCAGCCGACCTGGTCGACCAGCAGCGCGGTGAGCGGCGCGAACACGGTGCTCGCCAGGCCGCCGACGAGCGTCACGACGGTCAGCGGACGCGCGCGGCGCTCGCCGTACCAGCAGGTGATCGCCGCGAACACCGGCGGGTACAGCTGCATCGCCTGTGCGACGCCGACGACCACCCAGGCGAGGAAGAACAGCGGCCTGCTCGGTGCCGTGGCGACCAGCACGAGCGCCACCGCCGCGAGCGCCGACCCCGCGGTCATCACCGGCCGCGGGCCGTACCGGTCGAGCAGGCGGCCGACCGGGATACCCGCGACCGCCGCGACCAGCAGGCCGGCCGAGAAGGCGAGCGTGATCGTGCCCGGTGTCCACCCGGTGGTGCCCGCGATCTGCGCGGTGGCCACCGGGAGCGCGTAGTACAGCGCGCCCCAGCTGACCACCTGGGTCCCGCACATCCCGATCAGGGCGCGGCGGAGGCGGATCTCCTCCACGGCGCGTCAGCTCAGTTTGTTGCGGAGGACCTTCCCGGTGGCGTTGCGTGGCAGCTCCGGCACGAACTCGACGTCGCGCGGCACCTTGTAGCGGGCGAGGTTGCCCTTGACGTAGTCGCGGACGGCGTCGGCGTCGAGCTTGGAGTCCTTCTTCGTCACCACGATCGCCTTGAGGCGCTGGCCGAAGTCGGCGTCCGGCACGCCGATCACAGCGGCTTCGAGCACGTCCGGGTGCTCGACGAGCAGGTTCTCCACCTCGACCGGGAACACGTTCTCGCCGCCGGAGACGATCATCTCGTCGTCGCGGCCGTCGATGAACAGCAGGCCGTCCTCGTCGAAGTGGCCGACGTCGCCGGTGGAGAGCAGGCCGTCGATGATCTCCTTGTGGCGGCCGTCGGTGTAGCCCTCGAAGGACAGGCCGCTGCCGACGAAGACACGCCCGGTTACGTGCGGCTCGGTGATGCGGTTGCCCTGCTCGTCGTACAGCTGGACCTTGCAGGTCACCGGCGGGCGGCCGACGGTGCCGGGGGCCTTGCGCCAGTCCTCGGGGGTGGCGACGGTGGCGACCGCGACCTCGGTGGACCCGTACAGGTTGTAGATCACGTCGCCGAACGCCTCGGTGGCGCGGTTGCCGAGGTCGGGGGACAACGCGGAGCCCGCGACGAAGATGATCCGCAGCGACGACGTGTCGTACTTGCCGAGGACGTCCGGCCCGAGGTCGACGATGCGCTGCAGCATGGTCGGGACGAGGACCAGCGCGGTGCACCCGTGGTCGGCGACGCCCTTCAGGGTGGCTTCGGGGTCGAACCGGCGGCGCAGCACGACCTTGCAGCCGAGCGCGAACGACAGGATGAACTGCGAGATGCCGGTGCCGTGGAAGATGGGCGCACCGAGGAACGTGGCCTCGCCGGCGCGCAGCGGGATGCGGTCGAGGAACTGGACGGTGGCCAGCACGGAGGTCCGTTCGCGCGGCGCGCCCTTCGGGGTGCCGGTGGTGCCGCTGGTGAGCAGCACGAACCCGCCACGCTGGGGCGGCGCAGGCAGGGGGCGGTCGTCGGTGCTGGCGATCAGCTCGTCGAGGACGGGGATGCGGTCCGCCGGGTCGGGTTCGTCCACCCAGGCCAGGTAGCGGTCGACGGTGTCCGGGATGCCGGACAGGAGGTCGGTGAACTCCTGGTCGTAGACGAGCACCTGCACCTTCTCCCGCGCCGCGACGTCGGTGAGCTGCGGTTTCGCGAAGCCGGTGTTCATCAACAGCAGGCGCGCGCCGACCTTGCCCGCCGCGATCATGACCGTGACCAGGCCGCGGTGGTCCCGGCACAGCGCCGCGATGACGGTGCCCGGGCGGACGCCACGTTCTTCCCAGGCGCGGGCCAGCGCGTTGGAGCGCAGGTCGAGCTCGCGGAAGGTGAGCGGCCCCAGCTCGTCGACCAGCCCGATGGCGTTCGGATCGCGCCGGGCGGACGTCTGCGCCGCGGCGGCGAACGGACCCACCTTGCGGGTCGCGATCACGCTGCGCAGGCCCTCGTCCAGCCGGGGAAACGGGACGAGCCCGGCGCGCCACATGACCTCCAGGCCGCGGGCGGTCTCCGCCACCTTGCCGGGGAGCACGGACAAGCGGGGCGGAATACGCATGGACAGCACCTCCATTGGGCCGACCGTACTGGGAGTATGTGTGGTTACTGGACAGTAGCCGAAAGGCGAGGGGGCGCGCCAGCGGTTGGGGTGAGTGGGGTGAAGGGGACAAATCGGGCGAGGGTGGGGTGGGGGTGGTGGAGCGGCGCGCGGAGCTGAGCGGAGCGGGCGCGGCAGCGCGGGTGCCGCGGAGCTCGGTAGCGCGGAGCGAGTGAGCGCGGGGAGCGGCGCGAGTGAGCGCGGCGCGCGGGGCGGAGCGCGGGCGGCGACGCGCGGGCAGCGCGCGAGAGCACAGCGGGCGCGCTGGCGCGGGCGTCGGGCACGGGTAGCGGGCAGCGCGTAGAAGCCACCGAAAGGTGCGGCAACGCGAGGGTGCGGCAGGGCGAGGGTGCCGCAGCGCGCGGTAAACGTACGGGGTGCATCAGCGCCGGGCGGCGCGGCAGCCGAAGCGCGGGCTCCGGCGAGCGCGCGCGGCGAGCGCGCGGAGCGCGCAGCGCATGCCCTGAACCCCAGCCACCCACCCAAAGCGAGACGACAACGATCCCCGTCATCCCGGAGCCTGCCCGTCCGGCGAGGACATCCCATGATCTCTGAACCGCCGCCCGGACACGGCGACGCGCGCCGAAACTGTCGTACCCCCAGCGCACAATGAACAGGTGCAGGTCATCGTCACGCGGGAGGAGGACGGCGGCTTCCTCGTATCCACCCCGCACCAGCAACAGCGCCTGCCCGGGCACCACCTGGCGGAACACCTCGAAACACTGGAGCGCACCGAAGCCCCGCGCTGGGTCTTCCCCTCGGTCCCGCAGCTCTACCCCCTCCTGCTGCGCTCGAACCTCCGCCTGCGGCGCTGCCACGACCTCGCCCTCACCGAAGGTCTCCTGCTCGCGGCAGAAGGCAAAGCCGGCCAACCCAAGGCGCTGCCGGCCGCGTGGGCCCGGCTCCACGGTCAGGAACCACCAGCGGACGCGCCCAGCCACGCCGACTCCCAGCCCGCTCTCTTCGAGACCCGCGGCTCCGGCCTCCCGCCCGGAACCAGCGTCGCCGAGGCGGCTGCCGCCGTGCTCGAGAACCAGGAGCGCCGCATGAGGCACGTCGAGCACCCGGAGCGCTTCCGGTTGCTCGTCGCCGCCGAATCGGCCAGCGCGCTCGTCGCCGAAGAGATGCGAGCCGACGGGTTGCCGTGGCGCGCCGACGTGCACGACGCGCTCCTGACCGAGCTGCTCGGGCCCCGCGTGCCTGCCGGTCAGCGGCCCAAGAAACTGGTCGAGCTGGCGGCGCGCATCAGCGAAGCCTTCGGCGGCAAACCGGTGAACCCGGACAGCCCGCAGACCATCGTGCGCGCGTTCGGCCGCGAGGGCATCTCCATCCCGTCCGCCAGGGCGCACGTCCTGCGCGACGTCGACCACCCGGCCGTCCCCCTGCTCATCGAATACCGCGAACTCTCCCGCCTGCACTCCGCGAACGGCTGGGTGTGGCTGGACGAATGGGTCGCCGACGGGCGGTTCCGGCCCGAGTGGGTCGTCGGGGGCGTGGTGTCCGGCCGGTGGGCCAGCAGCGGCGGCGGCGCGCTCCAGATCCCCAAGACCCTGCGCGTGTGCGTGCAAGCCGACCCCGGGTGGAAACTCGTGGTGGCCGACGCCGCCCAGCTCGAACCGCGCGTGCTGGCCGCCCTGTCCGGCGACCGCCGCCTTGCCGAAGCCTCCGCCTCCACCGACCTGTATGCCCGCCTGTCCGAAGCGATGTTCGCCGGCACGATGACCCCCGAAGCTGGACGGCCCCGCGCGAAGATCGCCATGCTGTCCGCGATGTACGGCGGCACGGCCGGCGAAGCCGCGTCGCTGCTCGCCCTGCTGCGGCAACGCTTCCCGGACGCCGTGTCCTATGTGGAACGTGCCGCGCAGGCCGGGGAACGCGGTGAGCGCGTCCGCTCCCGGCTCGGGCGCGTCTCCCCCGCGCCGAGCGAAGCGTGGCGCGCCCTCACCGGCGGCGCGAACGAGGACGAGACCCGCGCCCGCCAGGCGGCCCGCAACTGGGGCCGCTTCACCCGCAACTTCGTCGTGCAGGCCAGCGCGGCCGACTTCACCGCGGTGCTGCTCGCCACCCTGCGCCGCAAGCTGCCCGAGCCCGCCCACCTGGTGTTCTTCCAGCACGACGAGGTCATCGTGCACGCGCCCGAGGAACTCGCACCCGCCGTCGAAGCCGCGATCGGCGAGTCCGTGCCCGAGGCCGCCGCGCTCACGTTCGGCGCCGCCTGCCCCGTGCACTTCCCCATGCAACCGGTCACCGTCGACACCTACGCCGACGCCAAATAGCTAAGCGGCGGCCTTGTCCAGCGCCCGGATCACCCGCTTCAACGACACCGGATGCGCCGTGCCGAGGGTCTGCGCGAAGAAACTCACCCGCAGCTCCTCGATCATCCACCGCACCTCGAGCAGCTCCGGCCCCGGCGACACACCCGGCGGGAGCGCGGCGACCGCCGCCTCGTACTCGCCCGTCACCCACTCGACGTCACGCAGCAGTTCGACGTCCTTCGCGCCAGTCGACGGCAGCTTCTCCACCCGCCGCCCGATCCCGCGCAGGTACCGGACCAGGTGCGGCAGCCGGTCGAACCCGGTCGCGGTGACAAACCCGGGGTACACCAGCCGCGACAGCTGCTGCCGCATGTCCGCCAGCGACTCCGCAGGCCCGCGCGCGCCCTCCAGGGCGACCTCGGCCTCGTTGGCGGCCTTCAGGATCTTCTCGACCTCGGTGAGCACGTCCAGCACCGTCGGATTCAGCGCACCGCGCACCTTCTCCAGCAGCACCGCGAACCCGGCCTCGTCCCACACCGGGCCGCCGTTGTCGGCCATCAGCTTGTCCACCGCGCAGTCGACGCAGTCCTCCAGCAGCGCCGCGACACTGCCGTGCGGGTTGCGGCTCAGCGTCAGCTTCGCCTGGTTGGTCAACGCCCTGTTGATGAACTTCATCGGCGAGGGCATGTTGAGCCGCAACAACTTCCGCGTGCCCTGCCACATCCGCTGCCGCTGCTGCACCGGCGTGTCCAGCATGCGCACGGCCACCGTGTCGCCCTCGTCGACCAGCGCCGGGTACGCCTTCACCTGGTGCCCGCGCCGCTTCCCGGCGAACACCCGCGGCAGCTCACCGAACGCGGGCGTGGTCAGGCCGGACCGCTCGATGCTGTCCGCCGCCGCCGAGATCGTCGCCCGCACCTCGCCGCTCAGCTCCTCCTTGAGGACGGCCAGGTCCTTGCCCTCGGCGAGCTTGCGGCGCTTGTCGTTGACCACCCGGAACGTCATCCGCAGGTGGTGCGGCACCGCGTCGAGCTGCCACGCGTCCGGCGGCACCGCGACCCCGCGCAGGGCCTCCAGTTCGCGGGCCAGCACGTCGAGCAGCGGGCCGTCCTCGGGACCGACCCGGGCGAGGACCGCGGCAGCGGTGTCCGGGGCGGGCACGAAGTTGCGCCGCAACTGCTTCGGCAGCGACTTGATCAGCGCCGTGACCAGCTCCTCGCGCAACCCGGGCACCTGCCAGTCGAACCCGTCGGGCGTGACCTGGTTGAGCACCGCGACCGGGATGTGCACGGTGACGCCGTCGGCGTCCGCGCCCGGCTCGAACTGGTAGGTCAGCGGGAACCGCAGCGAGCCCTGCGTCCAGGTGTCCGGGTAGTCCGATTCGGACACCTGCTGCGCGGCCTCGTTGAGCAGCATGGCCTTTTCGAAGTTCAGCAGGTCCGGCTGGGCGCCGCGGACCTTCTTCCACCAGCTGTCGAAGTGCCGCGCGGACACGACCTCCGCGGGGACCCGCCGGTCGTAGAACTCGAACAGGGTTTCGTCGTCCACCAGCAGGTCGCGGCGCCGGGCCCGGTTCTCCAGGTCCTCGACCTCGTCAAGCAGCGCCCGGTTCTCCTTGAAGAACTTGTGGCCGGTGTCCCAGTCGCCCTCCACGAGCGCGTGGCGGATGAACAGCTCACGCGAGGTTTCCGGGTCGATGCGCCCGTAGTCCACCTTTCGGCCGACGACCAGCGGCACCCCGTACAGTGTCACCCGCTCCGATGCCACCACCGCGCCGCGCTTGCGTTCCCAGTGCGGCTCCGAGTAGGTGCGCTTGACGACGTGCTGCGCCAGCGGCTCGATCCACTCCGGCTCGATGCGCGCGTTGACCCGGCCCCACAGCTTCGACGTCTCGACCAGCTCCGCCGACATCACCCAGCGCGGCTGCTTCTTGAACAGCGCCGAGCCGGGGAAGATCGCGAACCGGGTGCCGCGCGCGCCGAGGTAGTCGCCCTTCTCCGGGTCCTTGAGGCCGATGTGCGACAGCAGCCCGGCGATCAGCGCGGTGTGCACGCGCTGCGCGTCCGCGGGCTCGGAGTTCAGCGTGACGCCCAGCGGCTTGGCGAGCTGCCGCAGCTGGCTGTAGATGTCCTGCCACTCCCGCACGCGCAGGTAGTTCAGGTATTCCGCCTTGCAGCGCTTGCGGAACTGGCTGTTGGACAGCGTCTTCTGCAGCTCCCGCAGGTACTCCCACAGGTTCAGGTAGGCCACGAAGTCCGAGGACTTGTCGGCGAACCGGGCGTGCTGCTGGGCCGCGGCCTCCTGCTTGTCCGCGGGCCGCTCGCGTGGGTCCTGGATGGACAGCGCGGCGGCGATGATCATGACCTCGCGGACGCAGCCGGTGCGCGCGCCCTCCAGCACCATCCGGCCCAGCCGCGGGTCGACGGGCAGCTGCGCGAGCTGACGGCCGATCTCGGTGAGCCGGCGCTCCTTCGTGGACTCCTCCAGCGCGCCGAGTTCCTGCAGCAGCTGGACACCGGCGGTGATCTGGCGGCGGTCCGGCGGGTCGACGAACGGGAACGCGGCCAGGTCGCCGAGGCCGAGCGAGGTCATCTGCAGGATGACCGACGCGAGGTTGGTGCGCAGGATCTCCGGGTCGGTGAACTCCGGCCGGGACAGGAAATCCTCTTCGCTGTAGAGCCGGATGCAGATACCGTCGGAGGTGCGGCCGCAGCGGCCCTTGCGCTGGTTGGCCGAGGCCTGCGAGACCGGCTCGATCGGCAGCCGCTGCACCTTGGTGCGGTGGCTGTAGCGGGAGATGCGCGCGGTGCCCGGGTCGATGACGTACTTGATGCCGGGCACGGTCAGCGACGTCTCGGCGACGTTGGTGGCGAGCACGATCCGGCGGCCGGTGTGGCGGCTGAACACGCGGTGCTGGTCCGCCGCGGACAGGCGCGCATACAGCGGCAGCACCTCGGTGTTGCGCAGGTCCATCTTGTTCAGCGCGTCGGCGGTGTCGCGGATCTCCCGCTCGCCGGAGAGGAACACGAGGATGTCGCCGGGGCCTTCGGCGCACAGCTCCTCGACCGCGTCGGCGATGGCGGTGACCTGGTCGCGGTCCTCGGACGCCGGGTCGTCCGGGTCGACGATCGGGCGGTAGCGGACCTCGACCGGGTAGGTGCGGCCGGAGACCTCCACGATCGGCGCGTCGCCGAAGTGCTTGGAGAACCGCTCCGGGTCGATGGTCGCCGAGGTGATGATCACCTTGAGGTCGGGGCGCTTCGGCAGGAGCTGCTTGAGGTAGCCGAGGATGAAGTCGATGTTGAGGCTGCGTTCGTGGGCCTCGTCGATGATGAGCGTGTCGTAGCGGCGCAGCATCCGGTCGCTCTGGATCTCGGCGAGCAGGATGCCGTCGGTCATCAGCTTGACCATGGTGTCGTCGCCGCTGGAGTCGGTGAAGCGCACCTTGTAGCCGACCGTGCTGCCCAGCTCGGTCTTCAGCTCCTCGGCGATGCGCTCGGCGACCGTGCGCGCGGCCAGGCGGCGGGGCTGGGTGTGCCCGATCTGGCCGCGCACGCCAAGGCCGAGTTCGAGGCAGATCTTCGGCAGCTGCGTGGTCTTGCCCGACCCGGTCTCGCCCGCGACGATCACCACCTGGTGGTCGCGGATCGCGGCGGCGATGTCGTCCTTGCGCTGGGAGACCGGCAGCTCGTCCGGGTAGCGGATCTCCGGCGCGCGGCGGCGCTGCACGCGGGCCTCGGCGGCGTCGATGTCGGCGGCGATCTCCCGCGCGACGCGGTCCTTGTCGCGTGCCCGGCGGGCGCCGTCGAGCCGGCGGCGCAACCGGTGCTCGTCGCGCAGCATCAAGCCGGGCAGCCGGGCCCGGAGGTCTTCGAGGGGGGATCGCGTAGACATACGGCTTCCAGGATAGCTCCGCGCGATCCGGCTAGCCTGCGAATATGTCCGCACCGCACGTGGAGTGGCTGGACGAGCTGGGCCTGGGCGGGTTGCCGCGGCGGCAGCTGTCCGGCGGGTACCGGGGAGCCGTGTGGTCGCTGGACGACCGGTACGTGCTCAAAGTGGGCGGACGGCCCGCGGTCGAGGCCGCGGTGGCCCGGCTGGTGCCCGGGATCGCGCCCGAGGTGATCGCCGTCACGGAGGACGCGTCGGTGAGCGCGTTCGTGCCGGGCACCGGCGTCGAGGTCCTGCTGGCGGAGCTTCCCGGCACCGAAGCCCGCGAGGTGGGGCTCGCGGCCGGGCGGGCCCTCGCCCGGATCGGCGAGGTGCGGTTGGTGCGGCCGGGCTGGTTCCTCGACGGCTCGTTGCGGCTGGGCGAGATGCCGGGAGACCTGGCCGGGTTCGTGACCGCCTGCCTGGCACGGCGGCACCCTGGCTGGCCGCTCACCGAGGCGGACCTGCGCGGGCTCCTGGCGCGGGCGCGGGAATGGGCACCGCTGGTGCCGCACGGCGAAGCGCGCCTGGTGCACTCCGACTTCAACCCGAAGAACCTGATCGCCGCCCGCGACGGCAACGGCTGGCGGGTGACCGTGCTGGACTGGGAGTTCGCGCACAGCGGCAGCCCGCTCACCGATCTGGGCAATGTCCTGCGCTTCGGCGACACCCCGTTCACGGACGGCGTTCTGGAGGGCTTCGGGCCGTGCCCCGCGGGCTGGCGGGAGGCCGCCCGAGCGCTGGACCTGTTCGCGCTCGCGGACTTCCTCACCCGCCCGCCCCGGGAACCGCTGGCGTCGCGGCTGCTCGGTGTGCTCAGGACCGCTGCAGCGACTCCGGGCCCAGCTCCCCGACCGAACGGTGCCCGGTCAGCCCCAGGGTGAGGTCGAGGTCCGCGAGCAGGCTGCGCAGCACGTGCCGCACGCCGTCCTCGCCCGCGTGGCCCAGCCCGTACACCCAGGGCCGCCCGACGAGAACCGCCTTCGCGCCCAGCGCCAGCGCCTTCAGGATGTCCGCGCCGGTCCGCACACCGGAGTCGAACAGCACCTCGATGCGGTCCCCGACGGCGCTCGCGATCGGCGGCAGCGCCTCCAGCGAGCCGATCGCGCCGTCGACCTGCCGTCCGCCGTGGTTGGACACCACGATGCCGTCCATCCCGGCGTCGACCGCGCGCCGCGCGTCGTCGGGGTGCTGGATGCCCTTGAGCACGATCGGGCCGTCCCAGTGCTCGCGCAGGAACGGCAGCTGGTTCCAGCTGTGGTCGGTGCCGGTGAACAGCGACACCCACCGCAGGATCGCCGACGGCATGTCGTCCTCCGGCGCCTTCTCCAGCAGCGCGCGGAAGGCCGGGTCGGACAGCGGCGTGGCCAGGCCCTCGCCCTTGAGGAAGGGCAGGTAGGCGGAGTCGAGGTCCCGCGGGCGCCAGGCCAGGGTCCAGGTGTCGAGCGTGACGACGAGCGTGGTGTAGCCGGCCTTCTTCGCGCGGGTCAGGATGCTCGCGGTGACATCCGAGTCGGACGGCCAGTACAGCTGGAACCAGCGCGGGCCGTCGCCGGAGGCTTCGGCGACCTCCTCGATCGTGTGCGACGCCGCGGTGGACAGGATCATCGGCAGGCCCAGCGCCGCCGCGGCCCGCGCCGTCGCCGGCTCGGCGTCCGGGTGCACGATCGACTGCACCCCGACCGGTGCGAGCAGCACCGGCGCCGGCAGCTCGGACCCGAGCACCGTGGCCGACGTGGTGCGCGCGGTGGCGTCGGTCAGCATGCGCGGCACCAGCTTCCAGCGGTCGAACGCCGCGCGGTTGGCGTCCATCGTCGCGCCCGAGCCCGCGCCGCCCGCCACGTAGCCGTAGGCCTCCGGGGTCATCACCTCGCGGGCCGACTCGGCCAGCCGCACCGGATCCGTGGTGAACGGCGGCTTCGTCCCGCCGAGTCCGTGCAGGTAGATCTCGTTCTGGTAGCCACCGAACCGCTCGGCCACGCGAACCTCCTCGTCGACACGCCGGAGACCGCAGCGTACCGCCGGTACTTGATCACTTAACCTCACCGACGTGAAGGCGCGGGTGTGGGTGCCGCTGGTGGTGGCGGTCGTGGTGGCGGTTCTGGTGGTGGTGTGGCGGCCGGGTCCGGTGCCGCCGTCGAAGGCGAATCCGGCGACGGATCCAGGCGTGGCGCGGCAGCAGCTCGCCGAGCTGCAGGTCAAGCCGCGGGGCACGCTGAACGGCTATTCGCGGGAGAAGTACCCGCACTGGGACACCGTCGAGGGCGCCTGCAACACCCGCGAGGAGGTGCTCAAGCGCTCGGGCACGAACGTCGTCGTCGGCAAGGACTGCTCGCCCACCTCGGGCACCTGGGTCAGCCCCTACGACGGCGCGACCTGGACCAAGGCGTCCGATGTGGACATCGATCACATGGTGCCGCTCGCGCAGAGCTGGGTCAGCGGCGCGTCGGCGTGGACGCAGGACCGGCGCGAGGCCTTCGCGAACGACCTGGTGCGCCCGCAGTTGTGGGCGGTCACCGACAACGTCAACCAGTCGAAGAGCGACAAGGCGCCGGACGAGTGGCGGCCGCCGCTGGAGTCGTTCTGGTGCACCTACGCCACCGACTGGATCGAGGTCAAGCACTACTACCAGCTAAGCGTCACCACCGCGGAGCAGGCGGCGCTGACCGACATGCTGAACCGCTGTTGACCTTCGAGCCACTGGAAGCCACAGAATCGACGGCATGCTGACCATCAGCGCCTTCGCGCGGCTGGCCGGGCTCACCCCGAGCGCGTTGCGCTTCTACGACGACTGCGGCGTGCTCACGCCCGCGCGCGTGGACGAGGCCACCGGCTACCGCTACTACCGCGAGGACCAGGTCGAGCGGGCCGTGCGGCTGCGTGAACTGCGGGCGGCGGGCCTGCCGCTGGCGCAGGTCACGACCGTGCTCGACGGACCGTCGACCGAGGCGCGGGCGGTGCTGGAGGCGCACCGGCGGCGGCTGCGGGAGGACTTCCGGGCCGCGTCGGCGGCGGTCGGGCGTCTGCTGCCGGGCCCGGTACGGGTCGCCGGTCTGGACCTGGCGAGCGCGATCCGGCAGGTCGCCCCCGCCGCGGGCGCGCCGCTGGACTTCGTGCTGATCGAGGCCGACGGCGACGAGGTCCGCGTCGTCGCCACCGACCGCTACCGGCTCGCGCTGCGCGTACTGCAGCCCGTGCACGGCGGCACCGGCCGGTTCGTCGTGTCCGCCGGCGAGCTGGCCGCGCTCGGCCCGCGGCTGGCACGGCAGGACGAGGTCACCCTCGACGGCACGACGCTGCCGCTGCTGGACCAGGACTTCCCGGACTACCGCGCGGTGCTCGACGCGCTGCCCGTGCCGGCGCAGCGGGTCGTCGTGGACCGCGTCGCGCTCCGGGACGCGCTGCCCGCCGACGGCCCGGCCGAGCTGGTGCTCGGACCGGACCGGCTGGCCGTCGGCGGCACGGTGCTGCCCGCCGTCTGCGGTGACGAGCTGCGCATCGGCTTCGACCCCGCCGTGCTGGGCGCGGCGCTGGAGTCGGGCGTCGGGCCCGACGTGCTGCTGGAGTTCGCCGGGCCACTGCAGGTCGCCCGCGTCCGCTCGGCCGACCAGGGCTCGTTCACGACACTGGTGATGCCCGTCGCGCTCCGAACAGCCGCGCCAGGTTCGCCGACCGCAGCACCGCCAGCGGGCCGATGATCGCGAGCAGCAGCACGTAACCCGCCACGAACGGCGCGACGCGGGAGTCCAGCCCGGCCGCCGCCGCGAGCGTGGCCAGCACCAGCGAGAACTCGCCGCGGGTGAGCACGGTGAGCCCGATGTTCAGCCCGGCCTGGCCGTCGAACGAGTGCAGCTTCGCCGCGATCGCGCCCGCCGCGAGGTTCAACGCGAGCGTCAGCGCCACGGCGATCAGCACCGGCACCACGACCGTGCCGACCGCGCCCGGGTCGATGCTGAGCCCGAAGATGAAGAAGAACAACGCGCCGAACGCGTCCCGCAGCGGCAGGACCAGCTTGTGGATGCGGGGCGCGACCTTCGAGCCGCCGAGCATCATGCCGACCATGAACGCGCCGATCGCGTCGGAGACGCCCAGCTCCTCGGCGACCGCGGCGCCCAGCACGGCGACACCGACGAAGCACACGGTCAGCAGTTCGTCGTCGGCCGAGCCGAACAGCTTCGACACCAGCCGCCCGCCCCAGCGGGCCAGCGCGGCGAGCGCCAGCAGGAAGCCGAGCGCCTTGCCGAAGTCGGCGAGCGCGGGCCAGAACGAGTCGGCGCCGGAGAGCACCGGCTGCAGCAGCGCCAGGTACAGCGCGAGGAACAGGTCCTCGATCACGATGATGCCCATGATCAGGCGCGATTCCGGGTGCCGCGTGCGGCCGGTCTCGACGAGCAGTTTGGTCACGATCGCCGAGGACGAGATCCCGATCGCGCCCGCGATCACCAGCGCCTCGCTGGAGCCCCAGCCGAGCAGGAACCCGAACGCGAGCCCGCCGCCGATGTTGAGCGCGAGGTAGACCAGACCGGACACGGCCAGCTTGCGGCCGCCCTTGGCGAGGTCGTCGAGGGAGAACTCCAGGCCGAGGTAGAAGAGCAGGAACACCAGGCCGAGCCCGGCGAGCACGCTCAGCTCGCCCGGATCGTGCACCAGCGACAGTCCGGGGGTGTTGGGGCCGAAGATGAACCCGGCCAGCATGAACAGGGGGATCGTGGGCAGCCCGATGCGGGCGCCGGCTCTGGCCAGCACGCCTGCGGCGAGGAAGGCGCCGCCGACGGCGAGCAGGGCGTGTCCGGTTTGCATGTGGTGAAGTCCCTCCAGGGCATGGCGAAGCGCACCGCGGGTCGGCGCGGTGTGCGGATGGGGTCCGGGGCGTTACCTGGAGGGCGGCGCGCGGGCGCCGAGGGCGGTGCCCTGATCGCGGGCGGGTGCCGGAGCGTCGGGCGAGGGCCGGTCTTCCGCGTGGCCGACCGGTGGTTCGACGCCGACGACCGGCGGTAGGTCCGCGACCGGCAGCGGGGTGGCCGTGACGTGCGGCAACGGCTCCGCCGCGAGGGCGGCGATACCGTCCGGCGCGGGCGGGTGCGGGTGGCTCTCCGGCGTCGTCGGCGTGACGAGGCTGAGCAGCAGCAGGGCCAGGACGAGCAGGCCGCGGACGGACCGGTGCCGGGATTCCGTTCCCAGCTTCCGCCCCACGGCACTCCCCTCGACATCGGTCCGGTTTGTCCAGTATACCAGACAGTTGAGTCCACTGTGGACTGATCGGGTTCGGGTGTGCCGCACCACAGCGGGGAATGCGAACGCGATCTCCGGTGTTCGGTGTTGCCGGGTGGATCTGGTCGAGTGGAGGCGGAGTGAGCACGACAGCGGTCCCGGCACCGGCGACGACCAGACGGACACCCGGCACCCTGCGGTACGCGCTGATCCTCGGCGGGCTGTCGGCGTTCGCGCCGCTCTCGATCGACATGTACCTGCCCGCGCTCCCCCGGATGGCCGACGACCTGCACAGCTCGGCGCCGACGCTGCAGCTGACGCTGACCGCGTTCATCATCGGGCTGGCGCTGGGGCAGCTGATCGCCGGGCCGCTGTCGGACTCGCTGGGCCGCCGCCGTCCGCTGCTGGCCGGGCTCGTGCTGTACGCCGTCGCGTCGGTCCTGTGCGCGGTGAGCCCGACGGCGGAACTGCTGATCGCGGGCCGGTCGGTGCAGGCGCTCGGCGCGGCGGCCGGGATGGTGATCGCGCGGGCGTGCGTGCGCGACCTGTTCGCCGGCACCGCGATGACGAAGTTCTTCTCGATGTTGATGCTGGTCAGCGGGCTGGCCCCGATTCTGGCGCCGGTGATCGGCGGGCAGGTGCTGCGGCTGACGTCGTGGCGCGGGGTGTTCGTGGTGCTGGCCGTGTTCGGCGCGGTGCTGCTGGTGGCCGCGGCGCTGGCGATGCCCGAGACGTTGCCTGCCGACCGCCGCCGCCCGGCCCGGATCGGCTCGACGCTGCGCGGGTACGGCGTGCTGCTGCGGGACCGCTCGTTCGTCGGGTACGCGCTGTCGGCCGGGCTGATGTTCGCCGGGCTGTTCGCCTACATCTCGGCGTCGTCGTTCGTGCTGCAGGACGTTTACGGGCTGAGCCCGCAGGAGTACAGCCTGGTGTTCGGCGCGAACGGGCTGGGGATCGTGATCGCCGGGCAGGTCAACGGGCGGATCGTGGGCCGGGTGCGGGAGCGGACGTTGCTGACGGTCGGCCTGTCCGCCTCGGCGGTAGGCGGTGCCGGCGTGCTGGCGGCGGCGCTGGCCGGGCTGCCGCTGGGCGTGCTGCTGGCGCCGCTGCTGGTGATGGTGTCGAGCATCGGGCTGGTCATGCCGAACGCGTCGTCGCTGGCGCTGGCCGAGCACCCGCACAACGCCGGTGCGGCGTCGGCGCTGCTCGGGGTGATGCAGTTCGTGGTCGGCGGGCTGGCGACGCCGCTGGTGAGCATCGGCGGTGAGGCCAGCGCGGTGCCGATGGGCGTCGTGATGGCTGCGTTCGCCGTGATGGCTCTCCTGGTTTTCGCGACGCTGACCCGGCAGCGGACCCGCTAGGGTCCGGCGATGCCCCACGTCTCACCCCGCACCCCGGCCTGGGCGGCGCGCCCCGCGCTGTTCCTCGTCGGCGTGCTGTTCGTCCCCCTCGGCGGGAGCCTCGTGCTCGACGGGCACGGCTTCGGGTTCGTGTTCGCGGCGATGGGCCTGCTGTTCCTGGTGACGTGGTGGTTCCTGCAGCCGGAGCAGCCCACCGCGCGCGCGGCGCCGGCAGCGGTGGGCGTGCTCGCTGAGCCTGGTGACCGCGGCGCTGGTGGTCACCGCGGCCGTGCTGTTCCTCGGCACCGGCGCGCACCGGCCCACCTTCGCCGAACTGGCGCCCTCGATCGGCGTCGGCGTCCTCGCCGTCGCCGCGCTGGTCGCGCGCGTGGTGGTCGGCGTCAGCGGGCGACGGTCTTGACGATCCCGCCGTTGTCCGGGAAGTCGACCCCGCCACCGCACTCGAGCTTCGTGCCGTTCTTGAAATAGACGGTGATGGCGCCCTTGCACTCGAACGCCTTGAACGCGACCCAGGTGCGGGTGCCGGGCCGCAGGCACAGCGCGTCCTTGCCGAAGCGGCGGATGTAGCCGGAGTAGCCCTGGCCGCAGGTGGTGATGATGTCCGAGCCCGTCATGGGGGCCGGCGTGGCCGAGGCCGGCACGGGCAGGGCGGCCGCGGTCGCGGCGACGGCCGCGATCAGGAGGGTGCGCATGTCGTGGCCTTTCAGTAGCAGCGGGCGGAGGAGATCGCGTAGGTGTAGTTGTTCGACAGGTTCGACGTGACGTCGAAGGCGATCTCGTAGCCGATCGGCGGCTCGCCGAACACGTCGGTCCTGACGGTGTGCTCCTTGCCTGGCGCGATGACGCCCTTCCAGAGCTGCTTCTTACGCGTGACGTCGCGGATCACCAGCGCGAGGCCGCGGTAGTCGTGGTTGTGGACCTTGATGTGGATGACCTGGTCGGCGGCCACCCCGGCGGTGGTGGTGCGGCCGCCCATCAGCGAACCGCCCGCGCACACCTTCTCCGCCGCCGACGCCTGCGGCGCCACGAGCAGCGGGAGTGCCGCGGCGAGGGGCAGCGCGGCGGCGAGTGTCCTGATCGATTTCCGCATCCGGGATCTCCTTCGTCGGTGGACTGGCGCCGACGCTAGAGAGGTCTGGACCACCGGTGGAAGGCTCGTGACGGCCACACCGCGTCCGGTGGCCAAATCCGGACGTCCACGCAGGTCACGGCTTTGACCACCGGCGCGGGTAGCCGAATCAGCCCGCCACCCGGACGAAGAAGTACGCCGCGCGGGTGCCCGGCAGGAGCAGCCGGCCCGCGCTGTCGGTCATCTTGAAGTACACCTGGCAGTAGCCGGGCTTGTCCGGCGCGCGCACCTCGACCGAGACGCGCGCGGACCGGCCGGGCGGCGTGTCCGGAACGGGCACCACCGCGGGGGTCTGGCAGCCGTCGCCGGGGCCGAATCCGCCCTCGCGGCGCAGTGAGCGGTCCACCCACGGCACGGTCCCGGTGTTGCGGAACTCCCACGTCTTGACGAACCGCGCCCCGGTCGGCACCACGGTCCCGTCCGGGACGGTCACGTCGCCGGCGAACTCGGACTCGTCGCCGGGGACCAGCGGCGACAGGGCGGCCGGAGCGGGCGCCGCGGGCTCCGGGTCGCGCAGCAGTGCGGCCCCGGCGACCACGCCGATCGCCAGCACGGCGGTCGCCACGGCCGCGACGACCACCGGACGCCTCCAGCGGCGCGGGGCGGGCGCCGGGTTCGCGACGCCGTCGCGGACCCGTTCCCAGTCGGCGCGCCAGCGGGCCCGGACCTCCTCCTCGTGCTCGCCGAGCACCCCGACGGCCAGCACGCGCACGAACTCCCAGGTGGTGTCCCATGACGGCAACCGCTGCCCCCGCGCGGCCGCCGAGAGGGCGGACTTCGACGCGAGCGCGCCGAGTTCGGTGCGCATGCGGTCGTAGGAGGGATCGCCCGCCGACCGCTTGAGGGCCCACAACCGGTGCGCGAACGCGGCCACCGGACCGCCCGCGGGATCCGGACAGCTGGCGACGCGGCCCCGCCTGGCTGCTTCGTCGATCACGAGGACCGAGGGTATGTGGCGGGCACGCGCCCCGGCTGCACGCGAGGCGCAGGTTCAGCCGAGCAGGTGGCTTCCGCTCAGGTGCGCCAGCAGCTCGTCGCGGGGCGGGCCGGGCGGCTTCGGCGGTCCGAGCGCGGCCAGGATCGCCGCGATGCGGTCGTGCAGGGCGGCGTCCTCGTCGAACACCGCGACGCGGTCCAGCAACCCGATCCGCCGGACCGTCCGGCGCAGCACCCCATCGTCGTGCGGCGCGGCGGTCAGCGCGCCGGCGAACGAGAACAGCGGGTAGTGGCTGTCGGGACGGGCGGGGTCCACCGGTTCGCCCCGCCACCGCGCGGACCGGCCCGCGTCGATGCCGCACGCGAGCGCGTGCCGCTCACGGGACTCCGGGCCCGCCTTCGCGCGGAAGCACTCCGCGACGTCGCCGGGCGCCTCCGCGGCCGCGTCGGCCAGGGCGCGTGCGTGTGCGAGGGCGAACGACAACCCGTACGCGAAAGCGGGATCGGTGTGGCAGAAGGCGTCCCCGACCGCGAGGAGCGCTGCCGACCGGGTGTGGTCGACGTTGCGCAGGCCGCCCATCGGCATGACGCCGGTGATCGGCTCGGCGAAGTCCGGCGAGGTCATCACGTCGAGCGGCGTGATCCGGGTGCAGACCGCCTGCCAGACCTGCTCGAAGCGGAGCACGCGCAGGTCGCGGTCCTCGCTCGGGACCAGGATGATCACGGCGAACGTGCGGTTGTCGCCGCGGAAGGTGTTGAACCCCAGGTAGCCCAGGTCGCCGCGCGGGTTCAGCAGCGGCGCGTCCACGTATCCGGCGCCGGGCCGCAGCCGGAAGTACCGGCAGTAGTAGACGGCGCCGCAGTCGGTCGGCTCCCCCGCGGCCTCCGGCCAGCCCGGCGGCCGCCGGTAGCGGCCGAGCGCGTCCACGACCACGTCGCCGGGCACCGGCTGCCCGTCGGCCACCACCGAGCCGTCCTCGGACAGCCCGTCGACGTGCACGCCACCCCGCAGGTCGACGGCCGGTTCCGCGGCCACCGCGCGACGCAGCGCCCACTCGATGAGGGGGCGGCGCGCCCACAGGTAGACCAGGGCCTCGTCGCCCGGTTCACGGGGCCCGTGCAGCTTCTCCGTGAGGTCCTGTTCGCTCGCGCCGGCCTCCGCGAGCGAGGTGAGGACGTCCGGGGCGTGCTCGTCGAGCAGCTTCCGGCCGCGGGGCAGGAAGGCGTGGGGCTGGAAGTAGTGCGGGATGCCGCGGCGCTCCAGCGCGAAGGCGCTTTCCGGCGGCGCGGCGGGATCCGGCGCGTCGCGCTCCAGGACGACCGCGTCGTGCCCCGCCCTGGCCACCGCCAGCGCTGACGCGAGTCCGGCCACGCCGCCGCCCGCCACGACGAACCGCATCGTCCGACGTTAGTTCTCCGCGGTGCCGCGGACAACGCGTTCCTCACCCGGGCGGCAGGCGGAACCAAGATCGCGTCCACCACGTCCGACCCGCGCACAACCGACCTGGGAGGCAACGAATGCTGAAGAGAAGCGTGGCCGCACTGGCGGGCCTGGCGATCGCCGCGGGCTCGGTGCTGGTCACCGCACCCGCCGCGAACGCCACCCCGTCCTGCCGGGTGGGCGTGGTCAAGGAGACGGTGAAGATCCGCTCCGGCGCCGGCACGAACTACACCGCGCTGGGGCAGGTGAGCAAGGGGGCGGAGATCTGCACCTGGGGCACCACCTCGGGCGGGAGCTACAGCGCGTGCGGCAGCTCCTCGTCCACGTGGGTGATCGTCCACTACAGCGGGCGGAACGCCTACATCGCGCGCACCTGCGTCAGCCTCTGACCCGCGGAGGCCGCCCGCACCGGGCGGCCTCACCCGGGCGCGGCCAGATCCCCTGGGGCAGGTGGTCCACCAGCCGACAAGCCATCGCCCTCACGCAGCTGCTCCACCAGCCAACAAGACCTGCCGCACAAGCCGACCAACCGACCGCCACACGAGCCTCCACCCGAGCGCAGCCAGATCCGCCTCACGCAGCCGCTCCGCCGCCGCACGGACCTTCACCCGAACGCGACGAGATCCCCTCACGCAGCGGCTCCGCCAGCCCACGAGCTTCGCCGGACAAGCCGACCAACCGGCCGCCACACGAGCCTTCACCCGAGCGCAGCTAGGTCCCCTTCACGCAGCTGCTCCGCCGTCACCGTCGCGTCGCCGTCCACCAGTGCTTTCAGCGCGTCGCCGTCGTCCCACATGTTCACGTTCATCGCGGCCGTCACCCGGCCGTCGCGCAGCCAGAAGGCGGTGAACTCGCGTTTGCCCAGGTCGCCGCGGACCACCAGTTCGTCCCGCTCCGGGTCGGCGATGCCGCGGTACTCGCAGCCGAGGTCGTACTGGTCCGTGAAGAAGTACGGGGTGCGCGTGTACTGCTCCTGCCCACCGGCCAGGTTCGCCGCCACGTGGGTGCCCTGGTTCTTCGCGTTCGCCCAGTGCTCGACGCGGATCCGGCGCCCGTACCGCGGGTGCCACTGCGCCGCGATGTCCCCCGCCGCGTACACGTCCGGCGCCGCCGTGCGCAGGGACGCGTCGACGGCCACCCCGCCCTCGTCGGCCAGGTCCAGCCCGGCCGCGTGCGCCAGGTCCACCCGCGGCTTCGCGCCCACCGCGACCAGCACCACGTCCGCGGGCAGCTCGCTCCCGTCGGCCAGCCGCACCCCGGCCACGCCGCCCGGCCCGCCGGTCACCTCCGTGATGCCGCTGCCCAGCCGCCACCGCACGCCGTGCTCGGTGTGCAGGTCGGCGAACACCTTGCTGATCTCCGGCCCCAGCACCCACAGCGGCCCCGGCAGCACGTCGACCATCGTCACGTCCGCGCCGTGGTGCCGCGCCGCCGCCGCGGCCTCCGTCCCGATCCAGCCCGTGCCGATCACCACCACCCGCGGCGACCCGGTGAACGCCGACCGCAGGGCGAGCGCGTCGTCGAGGGTGCGCAGCGTGTACACGCCCGGCAGGTCCACCCCGCGCACCGGCAGCGTCCGCGGCTGCGACCCGGTCGCCAGCAGCAGCCGATCGTAGGGGTGCCGTCCGCCGCGGGCGTCCAGCACCACCCGCGCGCCCAGTTCCACCCGCGTCGCGCTGGTGCCGGAGCGCAGGTCGATGCCGTGCTGCGCGTAGAAGTCCGCGTCCCGCACCCAGTCGGGCTCGTCGCCCTGGCCGAGCAGGACCTTCTTCGACAGCGGCGGCAGCTCGTAGGGCGGGTGCGCCTCCGCGCCGAGGACCACCACCTCGCCGTCGTAGCCGTTCTCCCGCAGGGCCGCCGCGGCCGACGCGCCCGCGAGGCCGGCGCCGACGATCACGATCCGCCTGGGCTCGGACATGGGCCACTCCTCATCCGTGTGATCCGTGCCACCTGACGCTACTGCGGACATTTTTTCCGCGCCACCGCGTCACGCCCGCCCCGCTCGGCCGTCCCACTGTCACCTGCAAGACCACCGAAGGAAGGCGACGGACGTGGCGGCTCGAGACGAATGGTCGATCAGCTGCCGGGACCTGGCCGGCAGGCGACGCGACCTGACTGTGTTCGTGAGCAGCGGGCGTGTGGTCCTGGTGGCGCCGCCGGGCGAAGCCGCGGTGCTCGAACCGCTCGACGTCGGCAGGCTGCGCGCCGCGCTGCGCGACGCCGTCGTCGTGGTCGGCGAGCGGTCCCAGTAGTCACTCCAGATCCGCGACGGCCGCGGCGACGTCGACCGGCGGCACCGGCTGCGCGCGCTCGCACACCGTGAAGGCGGCGGCGCAGTAGTCGTCGACGCGTTCGACCAGACCACCCCGGTCGGCTCCGATCTGCTGCAGCGTCACCTGCAGGTCGGTGCTGAACATGATCGGGTCGAGCACGTGCCAGCGGTAGAACCCGACGTACTTCGGGATCGGCCCGCGGCCGGGCACCTCCAGCGGCGCGCCCGCGTACAGCCCGGCGTGCGGGCCCATCCCCCACGCCGAGCCGACGTAGTCCTCCAGCCCGGTCCCGCAGATCGTGGGGAACTCGCGGTCGCCGTCGCGGTAGACCTTCACCTCTCCCTCGCCGTACCACTGGCCGCCGTCGATCGGCCGCACCCCGCCGACCCAGCCGAGGAACCGGCCCGGTCCGCGCAGCCCCTCGGTCACCACGAAGTCCCGCTTCGACACCGTCGGGTTCTCCCGGCGGAAACCCACGTGCAGCCGCCCGGACGCGGATTCGCCGAGCGTGTAGTCGATCTGGAAGTACAGGACGATCGGGTCGGGGTTGCCGTTGACCAGGTCGACGTGGATGCGCTCGCCGAAGGCCATCGGCACGTAGCTGTTGAAACCGCGGGCCTCCGGCATGCTGGTCAGCGCGCTGGAGTAGGCGACGGGGCGGCCGTGCGGGGAGCCGAAGAAGTCCAGGCACGGCACCGACACGCTGGGGTAGGACAGGCCGCCGTAGCGGACTTCGAGGGTGACGGCGCGCATGCGGGCCGGCCGGTCGGGCGGGAACGTCATCCAGATGTGCCGGATGGTCCCCGGCCCGGCGAGGTCGGCGAGGGTGACGCGCTCGCCGCCTTCGATCACCCGGCTGGGAGCGCCCTTGCGGCCGCCTCCGGCGCGGCCGCCGGCGCCGCGCTCCCCGGTGGGGTTCTCGAACGTGACCGCCCGCGAGTCGAGCACGGGCGTGACGCGAGTCAGATCCGTGACGTCGAACACCCTGTCAACGTAGGCATGATCCGTACCGTTCGCCAGACTTGTAGGTTAGCCTAACCTCTATGGCCCAGACCGTGGATCTTGTCGCCGAGCCGACCACCAGCACCCGGCTGCACGGTGACGGCCTGACGTTGGGGTACGACGGCCGGGTCGTCGCCGAGGGCCTTTCGGTCACCATCCCGGACCAGTCGTTCACCGTCATCGTCGGGCCGAACGCGTGCGGCAAGTCCACGCTGCTGCGGGCGCTGAGCAGGCTGCTGAAGCCGCGGCAGGGCATGGTCTACCTGGACGGCGAGGTCATCACGTCGCTGCCGGCCAAGCAGGTCGCGCGCAAGCTGGGTCTGCTCCCGCAGAGCTCGATCGCGCCGGACGGCATCACGGTCGCCGACCTGGTGTCCCGCGGCCGGTACCCGCACCAGCGGCTGCTGCGCCAGTGGTCGCGCGAGGACGCCGAGGTGGTCGAGCGGTCGATGGCCGCGACCGGCGTGTCGGAACTGGCCGACCGCATGGTCGACGAGCTGTCCGGCGGGCAGCGGCAGCGCGTGTGGCTGGCGATGGCGCTCGCGCAGGAGACCGAGCTGCTCCTGCTGGACGAGCCGACCACGTTCCTGGACATCGCGCACCAGATGGACATCCTCGACCTGTGCGCGAAGCTGCACGCCGAGCAGGGCCGCACGCTGGTCGCGGTGCTGCACGACCTCAACCACGCGGCCCGCTACGCCACGCACCTGATCGCCATGCGCGGCGGCGAGGTACTCGCGACCGGCACGCCGGAGGAGGTCGTCACCGCCGAGCGCGTCGAGGAGATCTTCGACCTGCCGTGCTCGGTCATCCCCGACCCGGAGACCGGAACCCCGTTGGTCATCCCGAAGGCGCGCCGGTAGTTTCGGCTCTTGTGAGCCAGGACGTGTGGAGCGCGGTCGACGACTACGTCGACCGGACGCTCATCCCAGCCGACCCGGTGCTCGACGACGCGCGTGCGGCTGCGGCCGACGCCGGGCTGCCCCCGATCGCGGTGTCCCCGGCGCAGGGCAAGCTGCTGCACCTGCTGGCGCGGATGCACGGCGCCCGCTCGATCCTGGAGATCGGCACCCTCGGCGCGTACAGCACGATCTGGCTCGCGCGGGCGCTGCCGCCGGACGGCAGGCTGGTCACGCTGGAGGCGGACCGCAAGCACGCGCAGGTGGCGGAGAACAACCTGGACGCGGCCGGGTTCGGCGAGCTCGTCGAGGTCAAGGTCGGCAAGGCGCTGGACACGCTGCCCTCCGTCGAGGGCCCGTTCGACCTGATCTTCATCGACGCGGACAAGCCGAACAACCCGGAGTACTTCCGCTGGGCGCTGCGGTTGTCCCGGCCGGGCTCGGTGATCATCGTCGACAACGTGGTGCGGAACGGCGCGCTCGCCGACGCGGACAGCACGGACCCCGCGATCGTCGCGACCCGCGAGATGCACGAGCTGATCGCCGCCGAGCCGCGGGTCGAGGCCACCGTGGTGCAGACCGTCGGACAGAAGGGCTACGACGGGTTCACGCTCGCGCTGGTGACGGAGTGATCGACAAGGTCGCCTGGCTCCGGGTGGAGTCCGGCCGCGTGCTCGCGGCGCGCTCGCACGGCAAGTCGGCGTGGTACCTGCCCGGCGGCAAGCGCGAGCCCGGTGAGAGCGACGTGGCGACGCTGGTGCGCGAGGTCGCCGAGGAGCTGTCGGTGTCGATCGACCCGGCGACCGCGGTGCACACCGCGACGATCGAGGCGCCCGCCGACGGGCAGGCACAGCTGCTGCGGATGACCTGCTACACCGCGGACTACCAGGGCACGATCACGCCGTCCGCCGAGATCGCGGAGGTGGCCTGGCTCGGTTACGCCGACCGCCACCGCGGCTCCCGGGCGTTCCAGCAGGTGTTCGAGGAGCTGCGCCGCCGCGGGGACCTCACCGCGTAGACAGCTCCGGCGACATCACCTCGCGCCAGATGTCCGACGGCAGGGTGGCGCCGGTCAGGGGCACGCCCTTCCAGTCCGCGCGCGGGCGTTCCTCGTCGCCGCCGACCCACACCAGGGTGGCCATCGACGTGCTCGCGCCTGCCATCCACGCGTCGGACGTGCCGTACTCGCCCGGCACGCCGCCGGCCGGCAGGGCGGCCTCTCGCGGCAGCGCGGGCACCGGCGTGGTGTCCTGGCGCCACACCACCTCGTCGCCGCGCCGCAGCTCGGCCACGAAGTGCGGCGCCACCCGCATCCCGCCGCTCGCGAAGGTCGCGAACACGCCGGCCAGGTCCAGCGGTCGCAACCGGTACGTGCCCTCGGCGATGCTCGACGCGATCCGCACCCCGTCGGGCGCGGTCAGGGTCCGGGCGCCGTCGAGGAATTCCGGAACGCCGGCGTCGTAGGCAGCCTGCCGGATCTTCGGACCGGTCACCACGGGCGGGTCGTCGGCGCGGGCGCGGAACTCGGCCAGCTGCACGACCGGCCGGAACGCCGAACCCGGGCGCCGCGGGGTGACGGCGTAGTCCGTCACGCCCCAGTTCCCGCCCGCGTACGCGGCGACCCCGCCGTCGCGCGGGCGCACGGACACCACGGCCGCCCGCAGCTCCGCGGGTTCGCCCGCGAGCCGGTCCCGCACCGGGCGCTCGGCGCGGCCCTGCGCGTCGCGGTCGAGCGTGGTGCGCACCGTCAGTCCCTCGCGGCGCAGCCGTTCCAGCGGCCACCCCCGCGTCTCCAACTCGGTGAGCACCTGCTGGCGGATGTGGTAGTCGCTGTAGGAGGTCCGCCCGGCCCTCGTCTCGTCCGGGTCGAGGACCTGCGGGTACGCCATGCCGGACCGGTCGGCCGGCGAGACGTACCCGCGCTCGGCCAGCTTGTCCGCGGCGTACGTCCAGCGCCGCGCGGCCTGCTCGGGCCCGACCGTCGCCGGGTCGTGCCCGTAGGGCGCCTGCAGCATCCCGGCCAGGAACGCGGCCTCGCTCCACGAGATGTCCGCCAGCTGCTTGCCGAAGTACGCCTGCGCCGCGGCGGCCGGGCCGTGCGTGTTGCGGCCGAAGGAGATGATGTTGACGTAGCTTTCGAAGATCTGTTCCTTGCTCTGCCGGTCGGTGATCTTCGTGGCGAGCACCAGCTCCTTGAACTTGCGGAACAGCGTCGCGTCGTCCTCGCCGGTGGAGTTCTTGATGTACTGCTGCGTGATGCCCGAGCCGCCGCCGACGCCGGTCACCATCGCGCGCGCGATCCCCGTCGGCTCGAACCCGCCGTTGGTCCAGAACGTCGGGTCCTCGACGGCGACGATCGCGTCGACCAGCTTGCGCGGGATCCGGTCGTACGGGGTGAAGGTGCGGTCGCCGTCCGGCGGCACGACCCGCATCAGCTCGGTGCCGTCGGCGTACTCGACCACCACGGTCTTGTCGAGCTCGGCCAGCACCTCCTGCGGGCTGCGCACGTCCCACGCCAGGTAGCCGATCGCGAACGCGATCGCCGGCACCCCGATGACGAGCCCGGCCAGCACGTACGCGACCCGCCGGACCCGTCGCCACACCCGCCTGCGTTTGTTCTTCACACACCACAAACGCGGTCAGGAAGTTACTTCGTTGCGTCCCGCTGGTAGAACGGCAACGCGACGACCTCGACCGGCTCGATCCGGCCGCGGATGTCGACCGACAGCTGCGTGCCCGGCTCGCTCAGCGCGACCGGCACGTAGGCCATCGCCACCGGGTGGCCCAGCGTCGGCGACAAGGCGCCGCTGGTCACCTCGCCCACCGGCTCCTCGCCGGAGAGCACGCGGTACCCGTGCCGCGGCGCGCGCCGCCCGGTGCCACGCAGCCCGACCAGCACCTCGGACGGCTCCTGCCGCCCTGCCAGCGCCGCCTTGCCGACGAAGTCGGGCTTGTCCAGCTTGACCACACGGCCCAGGTTCGCCTCGAACGGCGACCGCTGCCGGGACAACTCGTTGCCGTACAACGGCATGCCCGCCTCCAGGCGCAGCGTGTCGCGGCAGGCGAGCCCGGCGGGCACCAGCCCGTGCGGCTGACCGGCCTCGGTGAGGATGTGCCACACCGACGCCGCTTCGTCCGCGGGGACGTACAGCTCGAAGCCGTCCTCGCCGGTGTAGCCGGTGCGCGCCAGCAGCACCTCGTGGCCCTTCACCGTGGCGGGCATGCTCGCGTAGTACTTCAGGCCGGCCAGGTCGGCGTCGGTGACCGCACCGACCACGTCCACCGCCTTCGGGCCCTGGACCGCGATCAACGCGAACTCCGCCGACCGGTCGGTGACCCGCGCGTCGAAGCGGGACGCGCGCTCGGTCAGCTCGGCGGCCACCGCCGGCGCGTTGCCCGCGTTGGCGACCACGAGGTACTTCTCGTCCTCGAGCCGGTACACCACGAGGTCGTCGATCACCCCGCCGTCGGCGTCGCAGATCATCGTGTAGCGGGCGCGGCCCGGCTTGACCGCGGACAGCTTGCCGACGAACGCGTGGTCGAGCGCGTCGGCGGCCTGCGGGCCGGTCACCTCGATCTCGCCCATGTGGGAGAGGTCGAACAGCCCGGCCGCCTCGCGCACCGCGCGGTGCTCGGCCAGCTCGCTGCCGTACCGCACCGGCATTTCCCAGCCCGCGAAGTCGGTGAACAGCGCGCCCAGTCCCTTGTGGACGGAATACAGTGCGGTGCGCATGGTCAGCTCCCGTAGGCTTCGATGGACGGGCACGAGCAGACGAGGTTGCGGTCGCCGTGGGCGCCGTCGATGCGCCGGACCGGGGACCAGTACTTGTTCTTCGGCGACATCCCGCCCGGGTAGACCGCGGTCTTGCGGTCGTACGGCAGGTCCCAGTCACCGGTGAGCATCTCCGCGGTGTGCGGCGCGTTGCGCAGCGGGCTCTGCTCGATGGCCCACCGGCCCTCGGCGACCTCCTCGATCTCCCGCCGGATGGCGATCATCGCGTCGCAGAACCGGTCCAGCTCGGCGACGTCCTCGCTCTCGGTCGGCTCCACCATCAGCGTCCCGGCGACCGGGAACGACATCGTCGGCGCGTGGAAGCCGTAGTCCACCAGGCGCTTGGCGACGTCGTCGACCGTCACGCCGGTGCGCTTGGTCAGCGCGCGCAGGTCGAGGATGCACTCGTGCGCCACCCGCCCGTTGCGCCCGGTGTAGAGCACCGGGTAGTGCGGGGACAGCCGCGCGGCGACGTAGTTCGCGGCGAGCACGGCGACCTTGGTGGCGCTGGTCAGCCCGGCCCCGCCCATCATCCGGATGTAGGCCCACGAGATGGGCAGGATCGACGCCGAACCGAACGGCGCCGCCGAGATCGGGCCGACGCCGGTGTCCGGGCCCGCGCCGTCGGACAGCGGGTGGTTGGGCAGGTACGGCGCGAGGTGCGCGCGCACCGCGACCGGGCCGACGCCGGGGCCGCCACCGCCGTGCGGGATGCAGAACGTCTTGTGCAGGTTCAGGTGCGACACGTCGCCACCGAACTCGCCCGGCTTGGCCAGGCCCAGCAGCGCGTTGAGGTTCGCGCCGTCGACGTAGACCTGCCCGCCGGCTTCGTGCACGATGCGGGCGATCTCGCCGATGCCCTCCTCGTACACGCCGTGCGTGGACGGGTAGGTGACCATGATCGCGGACAGCGCGTCGCGGTGCTGCTCCGCCTTGGCACGCAGGTCGTCCAGGTCGACGTCGCCGTTGTCGTTGCAGGCCACCACGACCACGCGCATCCCGGCGAGCACGGCGGAGGCCGCGTTGGTGCCGTGCGCCGACGACGGGATCAGGCACACGTCGCGCTCCGGCTGCCCGTTGGCGCGGTGGTAGGCGCGGATGGCGAGCAGCCCGGCCAGCTCACCCTGGCTGCCGGCGTTGGGCTGCAGGGACACCTCGTCGTAGCCGGTGACCTCGGCGAGCCAGCCGCAGAGCTGGTCTATCAGCTCGCGGTAGCCCGCCGCGTCCTCGGCGGGCGCGAACGGGTGCAGGCCCGCGAACTCCGGCCAGCTGATCGGCTCCATCTCGGCGGTCGCGTTGAGCTTCATCGTGCACGAGCCGAGCGGGATCATGCCGCGGTCCAGCGCGTAGTCCTGATCGGACAGACGGCGCAGGTACCGCAGCATCGCGGTCTCCGAACGGTGGGTGTGGAACACCTCGTGCGTCAGGAACTCGCTGGTGCGGGCCAGCCCGGCGGGCAGCGCGGTGGCGCCGTCGGCGATGCCCGGCTCCGCGCCGAACGCCCGCAGCACGCGGTCCACGATGTCCACAGTGGTCACTTCGTCACAGGCGACCCGCACGTGGTCGTCGTCCACGCGGCCGAGGTTCACGCCCGACTCGCGCGCCGCGGCGACCACGGCGGCGGCCCGGCCCGGCACCCGCGCGAGCACGGTGTCGAAGAAGCTCTCGTGCACGACCTCCACGCCCGCCGACCGCAACGCCCCGGCCAGCCCGGCGGCCAGGCCGTGAACGCGCTGCGCGATCTCCTTGAGGCCCTCCGGACCGTGGTAGACGGCGTACATCGCGGCCAGCACGGCGGGCAGCACCTGCGCGGTGCAGATGTTCGAGGTCGCCTTCTCGCGGCGGATGTGCTGCTCGCGGGTCTGCAGCGCGAGCCGGTACGCGGTGTTGCCGTCCGCGTCGACCGACACGCCGACCAGGCGGCCGGGCAGCGACCGCTCCAGGCCCTTGCGCACGGCGAGGTACCCGGCGTGCGGGCCCCCGTAGCCGAGCGGCACGCCGAAGCGCTGGGTGGTGCCCGCCGCGATGTCGGCGCCGAACTCGCCCGGCGCGGTGACCAGCGTCAGCGCCAGCAGGTCCGCGGCCACGGTGTAGAGCGCGCCGGCGTCCTTGGCGACCTTGCCGATCGCCTCGTAGAAGCCCTTGCCGCGCAGCACGCCGGACGCGCCCGGGTACTGCACGACGACGCCGAAGAAGTCCTCCGGCAGCCCGGTGCCCAGGTCCCGCACGTCGACCTCGATGCCGACCGCCTCGGCCCGCGTCCGCACCACCGCGATGGTCTGCGGCAGGCACTCGGCGTCCAGCACGACGCGCGACGACTTCGCCTTCGACGCGCGGCGCATGAGCAGGACGGCCTCGGCGACCGCGGTGGACTCGTCGAGGAGGGAGGCATTGGCGATGTCCAGGCCGGCCAGGTTCGACACCATCGTCTGGAAGTTGAGCAGCGCCTCCAGCCGCCCCTGCGAGATCTCCGGCTGGTACGGCGTGTACGCGGTGTACCAGGCCGGGTTCTCCAGCACGTTGCGGCGGATGACCGGCGGGGTGACGGTGTCGCTGAAGCCGAGGCCGATCATCTGGGTCATCGGGCGGTTCTTCGCCGCCAGCGCCCGCAGCTCGGCGGTCGCCTCCTGCTCGGAGGCCGGGGGCAGGTCGAGCGCGCCCGCGGTGCGGATCGACGCCGGGACGGCGGCCTCGACCAGCGCGTCCAGGCTCCCGAACCCGCACTCGGCGAGCATCTTGGCCTGTTCGTGCTCGGAAGGTCCGATGTGGCGATCGGCGAAGGACATCGGGAGCTCCTCATCTACGGGTGCGGGAACTCCCCCTCTGTCATCGGCACCTGAGAGTTTCACCGCGCTCGCGGCTTTCACCTTGGGTGAGGCGCGATGCGCGCGCCTGCTTTCCAGAGTGGCCTGGCGCGGAGCGGTAACTGGTACCTGAGAGATTGGCGGGGAAGTTGCTCCTTCGGCGCCCCAGGGCTGACCTGGGGACTCTCCCGCTCCGGCTCGTGACGGCCTGCTGTTCAGTTGTCCGGCTTCAGTCTACAGCGGGGTAACGTACGCGCCCGAGATACCGCCGTCCACCAGGAACTGCGACGCCGTGATGAACGACGCATCGTCGCTGGCCAGGAAGGCCACGGCGGCGGCGATCTCCTCCGGCTCGGCGAAGCGGCCCAGCGGCACGTGCACCAGGCGGCGCGCGGCCCGCTCCGGGTCCTTGGCGAACAGCTCGCGCAGCAGCGGCGTGTTCACCGGTCCGGGGCACAGCGCGTTGACCCGGATGCCCTCGCGGGCGAACTGGACGCCCAGCTCGCGGGTCATCGCCAGCACGCCGCCCTTGGACGCGGTGTAGGAGATCTGCGAGGTCGCGGCGCCCATCACCGCCACGAAGGACGCGGTGTTGACGATCGAGCCCTTGCCCTGCCGCTGCATGTGCGGGATGGCGTGCTTGCAGCACAGGTAGACCGAGGTCAGGTTGACCTGCTGGACCTTCTGCCAGGCGTCGATGCCGGTGGTGAGGATCGAGTCGTCCTCCGGCGGGGAGATGCCGGCGTTGTTGAACGCCACGTCGAGGGAGCCGAACCGGTCGACCGTAGTGGCGAAGAGGGCCTCGACCTGCTCCTCGCTGGTCACGTCGGTGGGGACGAACTCGCCACCGACCTCCGCGGCCGCTTTCTTGCCCGCGTCGGCGTCGATGTCGGCGACCACCACCTTCGCGCCCTCGCTCGCCAGGCGGCGGGCGGTCGCCAGGCCGATCCCGCTGCCGCCGCCGGTGATCACGACGACCCGGCCGTCGAACCGCTGCATCTATTCCTCCGTGCTGATGAAGACGTTCTTGACGTCGGTGAACGCGTGCAGGGCGTCGGGCCCCAGCTCGCGGCCCAGACCGGACTGCTTGAAGCCGCCGAAGGGCGTCCAGTACCGCACCGACGAGTGCGAGTTGACCGACAGGTTGCCCGCCTCGACCGCGCGGGACACGCGCAGGGCCCGGCCCACGTCGCGGGTCCAGATCGAGCCGGACAGCCCGAAGGTGGTGTCGTTGGCGATGCGCACCGCGTCCGCCTCGTCACGGAACGGCACCACCGCGACGACCGGGCCGAAGACCTCCTCGCTCAGCAGGCGTTCGCCCGGCTTCGTCACGACCGTGGGCGGGAACCAGAAGCCTGGACCGTCGGGGGCGCTGCCGCGGATGGCGACCTCGGCGTCGTCGAGGTAGGAGGCGACCTTTTCGCGGTGCTCGGCGGAGATCAGCGGGCCCATCTCGGACTTCTCGTCGCCGGGGTCGCCGACGACGAGGTTCCGCACGGCGGGCTCCAGCAGCTCCAGGAACCGGTCGTGGACGCTGCGTTCGACGAGGATGCGGGAGCGGGCGCAGCAGTCCTGGCCCGCGTTGTCGAACACGCCGTAGGGCGCGGTCGCTGCGGCCTTCTCCAGGTCGGCGTCGGCGAAGACGATGTTCGCGCTCTTGCCGCCCAGCTCCAGCGTCAGGCGCTTGACCTGCTCGGCGCAGCCGGCCATGACCTGCTTGCCGACCGCGGTGGACCCGGTGAAGACGACCTTGCGCACGTCCGGGTGCGTGACGAACCGCTGCCCGACGACGGGGCCGGCACCGGGCACGACCTGGAAGACGCCTTCCGGGATCCCGGCCTCGCGGGCCAGCTCGGCGAGGCGGAGCGCGGTGAGCGGGGTCAGCTCGGCCGGTTTGAGCACGACGGTGTTGCCGGCGGCGAGGGCGGGCGCGAGTCCCCAGCCCGCGATCGGCATCGGGAAGTTCCACGGCACGATCAGGCCGACCACGCCCAGCGGCTCGTGGAAGGTCACGTCCAGCCCGCCCGCGACGGGGATCTGCTGCCCGAGCAGGCGTTCCGGCGCGCCGGCGTAGTAGTGCAGCACGTCGCGGACGTTGCCGGCCTCCCAGCGGGCGTTGCCGATGGTGTGACCGGAGTTGCGCACCTCCAGGCGCGCGAGGTTCTCCAGGTCGCCGTCGACGGCCTCGGCGAACCGGCGCAGCAGGCGGGCGCGGTCGCCGGGGGCGGTGTCCCGCCACGCGGGGAACGCCCGGCGAGCCTGCGCGATCGCCGCGTCGGCTTCCTCTTCGGCGGCCAGCGGGACGTCGGTGATCACGTCCTCGGTGGCCGGGTCGATCACCTGCACGCCGCCTCCACCAACGCCGCGAACAACCGGGTCTCCTGCGTGTCCTCTTCCGGGTGCCACTGCACGCCGACCACGAACCCCGCGCCCGGCAGCTCGACGGCTTCGATCGTGCCGTCCGCGGCGTGGCCCACGGCCCGCAGGCGGTCACCGAGCTGGTCGACGGCCTGGTGGTGGTAGCACTGGCACTTCGCATCCGCGCCGAGGATGCCCGCGATTCGGCTGCCTTCGGCGAGGGTGACGTGCGTCGGGCCGTAGACGCCCGGCGACGGCTGGTGCCCGGAGTGGCCGACGCGGTCCGGCAGGTGCTGGATCAGGCTGCCGCCGAGGGCGACGTTGAGGACCTGCATGCCGCGGCACACGCCGAGCACCGGCAGGCCGCGGTCGAGGGCGGCCCGCGCGAGGGCGAACTCGGCGGCGTCGCGTTCGGGACGGGTGGCGGTCTTGTCCTCGGGCTCTTGGCCGTAGCGGTGGGGTTCGACGTCGGCTCCGCCCGTCAGGACGAGGGCGTCCACAGCGGACAGTGCTTGGGTGTCCCCTGTCGGGAGCAGGACCGGGATACCACCGGCGTTGCTTGTCGCGTCCACATAGGAACGTGGGAGGAGTGCGGCGTCGGTGTGCCAGACGCCCCAGCTCGCCTTTTCCGTGTAGGTGGTCAGACCGATGATGGGCTTAGAGGCGTTCGAACCCACGCTGGCGCTCCCAGTCGGTGACGGCGGCATCGAAGGCGGTGAGCTCGATCCTGGCCGCGTTGAGGTAGTGCTCGACGACGTCCTCGCCGAACGCCTCGCGCGCAACCTTGCTGTCGGCCAGCAGCTCCGCCGCCTCCCGCAGCGTAGTCGGCACGGTCGGCTTGGCCGAGTGGTAGGCGTTGCCGGTGAACTCGTCCTCCAGCGGCAGCTCGTTCTCGATGCCGTGCAGGCCGGCGGCGATGATCGCGGCGACGGCGAGGTAGGGGTTGACGTCGCCGCCCGGCACCCGGTTCTCCACCCGCAGCGACTCGCCGTGACCGACGACGCGCAGCGCGCAGGTGCGGTTGTCGGTGCCCCAGGCGACGGCGGTCGGCGCGAAACTGCCGGGGACGAAACGCTTGTAGGAGTTGATGTTCGGCGCGAGGAAGTAGGTCAGTTCACGCAGGCAGGCCAGCTGCCCGGCGATGAAGTGCCGCATCAGCGCGGGGTCCTGCGCGAACACCGGGGCGCCGTCCGTGCCGCGCAGGCTGAGGTGGATGTGGCAGGAGTTGCCCTCGCGCTCGTTGTACTTGGCCATGAAGGTGAGGCTGCGGTTCTCCTGCGCGGCGATCTCCTTCGCGCCGGTCTTGTAGATGCTGTGGTTGTCGCAGGTGCGCAGGGCCTCGTCGAAGCGGAACGCGATTTCGTGCTGGCCGGGGTTGCACTCGCCCTTGGCGGATTCGACGTACATGCCCGCGCCGGCCATGTCGTTGCGGATGCGGCGCAGCAACGGCTCCAGCCTGGCGGTGCCGAGCATCGAATAGTCCACATTGTACTGGTTGGCGGGTGTCAGGTCGCGGTAGCCGCCGCGCCACGCCTGCTCGTAGGTGTCGTCGAAGACGATGAACTCCAGCTCGGTGCCGACGAACGCGGCGAGGTTGCGCTGGGCGAGCCGGTCGAGCTGGCGGCGCAGGACCTGCCGGGGCGAGGCGGTGACCTCGCCACCTTCGACGCGCTCGACGTCGCACAGCACGAGAGCGGTCCCGTCGTGCCAGGGCACGCGGCGCAGCGTGGACAGGTCCGGGCGGAGGACGAAGTCGCCGTAACCGCTTTCCCAGCTCGAGATCGCGTAGCCGTCGACGGTGTTCATGTCCACGTCGACGGCGAGGAGGTAGTTGCAGGCTTCGGTGGCGTGGGTGACGACCTCGTTGAGGAAGTACGCGGCCGAGCAGCGTTTGCCCTGGAGGCGGCCCTGCATGTCGGTCATCGCGACGAGCACGGTGTCCACGGTGCCCTCCTCGGCCAGTTCGCGGAGCTGGTCGAGGGTGAGCATGCCCTTGTTCATGTGACAACCCTTGGGGTGGGCGTGGGATGCTGTCAAGCGGATCTTCGGCGGGCCGCTGGGAGGGTGAGCGATGGCTGACGTGGTCGACGTGTGGATGCAGCAGCCGAATCAGCGGTTCATGGACCAGCCGTGGCTGGAGACGCTGGTGCGGTGGACGAACATGTCCCGCAGGGCGCCCCAGCTGAGGGCGACGCTCGACGCGATGGACGAGGCCGGGGTGCGGGTCGGGCTGCTGTCGGCCTGGCACGGGCCGGGTGGCGCGCTGATCACGAACGACGAGGTGGCGGAGCTGGTGGCAGCGCACCCGGACCGGTTCGCGGGGGTCGCAACGGTGGACCTGACGGACCCGGTGCGGGCGGTGCGGGAGGTCAGGAGGTGCGTGCGGAACGGTTTCGTCGGCGTGCGGGTGGTGCCGTGGCTGTGGAACCTGCCACCGAACGACCGCCGCTACTACCCGGTTTACGTCGCCTGCGTGGAGGAGGACGTGCCATTCTGCACGCAGATCGGCCACACCGGCCCGCGGTGCCCGTCCGAGCCGGGGCGGCCGATCCCGTACCTCGACGAGGTGCTGCTGGACTTCCCGGAGCTGGTCGTGGTGGGCGGCCACGTGGGCTACCCGTGGATGGCGGAGGTCCTGTCCCTGGCGACGAAGTACCCGAACTTCCACGTGGACACGTCGGCCTACGCGGTGCACCGGCTGCCCGCCGAGCTGGTCGAGTTCATGCGCGACCGCGGCCGGACGCGCGTCATGTTCGGCAGCAACTACCCGATGCTCACCCCGGCACAGGCCCTGAAGCAGCTGCCCGCGTTGGAGCTGGGGGTTTCCGCACGGGAGGCGTTTCTGGGTGGCAACGCGCGGAGGGTCTTCGCACTGCCGAACTGACGGCGGCGCGCTTCTCGGCGGCGCGGCACTTCCGGCGCTGGGTCCTTCCGGCGGCCCGGCGCTTACGGCGGCAGGGTCCTTTCGGCGGCCCCGCGCTTCCGGCGGCTGGGCGCTTCCGGCGGCCCGGCGCTTCCGGCGGCTGGGCCGGCGCGCTGCGCGGCCTGGGCTTCCGGCGGCAGGGGCCTTCGGCGGCTGGGCGCTTACGGCGGCCCGGCGCCCTGCGCGGCCTGGGCTTCCGGTGCCGGACCAGCGGCGCCGCCACCACCCCCGATGCACCCCGCAGCTCCACTCCGCACCGCCACGGCTCCCCCACACCGCCCCCTCGGCCCCACAGCTCCCCAGAGCCCCCAACCAACTGCGCCGCCGCCCCCAGGCGCGCTCAGCCACCCCAACCCCGGCCCCACCCCGAAGCCACATTGCAGTCACCTCTGTGCACCCCATCGCTCCTCCGGTGCCCACCCGGAATTAGCCGTATCGCAGCCACCCCCGTGCGCCCACGCCGGTCCCACGGGCCCACGCCGTGCGGCCACTACTCCCCGGTAGTCACCCCAGGCGAGTCGCTCAGCTCGCTGCGGCCACCTCGGGTGCGGCCAGCAGCTGCCGGATCTCGCGGACTGCTGCGCGGCCCGCCCGGTTCGCGCCGATCGTGCTCGCGGACGGGCCGTAGCCGACCAGGTGCAGGCGGGGTTCGGCGGCCGCGCGGGTGCCTTCCATGCGGATGCCGCCGCCGGGTTCGCGCAGGTGCAGTGGCGCGAGGTGGTCCAGCGCGGCGCGGAAACCGGTCGCCCAGAGGATCGCGTCGACGTGCTGCTCGGTGCCGTCCGGCCACACCACGCCCGTCGGCGTCAGGTGGTCGAACATCGGCTTCCGGTCGAGGATCCCGCGGGCCTCGGCTTCGCGCACCTGCGGCGTGCGCATCAGGCCGGTCACGCTCACCACGCTCCCCGGGGGCAGCCCGGCACGCACGCGGCGCTCGACCTGCGCCACGGCTTCGCGGCCCAGCTCGGGGCTGAATTCGACGTCCTTGAACACCGGCGGGCGCCGGGTGACCCAGGTGGTGCCGCTCGCGAACTCGGCGATCTCGATGAGCAGCTGCACAGCCGACGTGCCGCCCCCGACGACCAGGACGTGCTGCCCGCGGAACTCCTCCGCGCTGCGGTAGTCGGCGGTGTGCAACTGGCGGCCGGTGAACGTCTCCTGGCCGGGGTAGTGCGGCCAGAACGGGCGCGTCCAAGTGCCGGTCGCGTTGATCACGGCGCGGGCGGCCCAGCTGTCGCCACCGGCGCTCTCGACGAGGAGCCGCTCACCGGTGTCCCGGACGGCGACCACCTCGACCGGGCGCCGCACCGGCAGCTCGAAGGCGCGCTCGTAGCGCGCGAAGTACTGCGCGACGACTTCCGACGCCTTCCGGTGCTCGTCCTGCTCGTCGAAGGCCATGCCAGGCAGGTCGTGGAACTTGTGGACCTTGTCCAGCCGCAACGAGGGCCACCGGTGCTGCCACGCCCCGCCCGGCGCGGAATCCCGATCGAGGACGACGAACTCCAGGCCGGACCGCCGGAGGAAGTAGGCGGCCGACAGGCCGGCCTGCCCCGCTCCGATCACCACGACGTCGGTTTCGGTACGCACAAGAGGTACAACATCGCCCGCGGCGACCCACTTCCCCGCCGTGGCGCGCGGCACGTCGGGGTGAGGCGGGTCGGTGCGGGCGCGGCGGGCGGAGGCGGCGGCGCGCCGCGCAGTCGGAGGTTCCGGCGCGAGCTGCGCGAGAGGTCGAGGCGAGGGAGCCGGCGCGCAGGACCGCACCATGCGGAGTGGGCAAGACTCCGCGGAGCGGCGCGATGGGCAGCACCCCAGCGCGGGGCGGCGCGATGGGCACCACCGGGCGCGGAGAGGCACGCTGGTCGCGATGCAGCGGGCGCGAGACCGGGCGATGCCACGCCTGGGCAGGCCTGTGCGCGAGCGGCCGCGTGGGCGCACCGTGGGGTGCGCGCGAGCGGGCCGCGTACCAGCGCGGTGGGGTGCGCGCAAGCAGGCCGCGTGTCTCCACGGTGGGCCCATGCGCGAGCAACCTCGCGCCAGCGCGGTGGGGATGTGCGCGAGCAGGCCGCGTGCCAGCGCGGTGCGAGTGCGCGCGAGCGGGCCGCGTGTTTCCGCAATGGGGACATTCGCGGGCGGGCCGCGTGCCTCCGCGGTGGGGATGCGCACGAGCAGGGCGCGTGCCAGCGCGGTGGGGGGTCGCGGCGAACCCGGGGGGGGCGCGGCGATGCCTGGTTGTCGTGTGGGGGTGCGCCGAGCAGGTGGGCGCCCGCTCGGCGCTGGGCCTCAGCGGCGGCGGATCAGGCGGACAATGGCCACGATGCCGAGTACCGCGGCGACTCCGGCGAGCACCGGGGCCAGGCGCTTGCCGATGGAGCTGCCCGCGTACTCGAAGAGGTCGATCGCCTCGGCTTCCTGGGGCTGGGGCTTCACCGTCTCCAGCTTGGGCTTCTCCGGGGCCGGTTCGGTGGTCACCCCGGACTCGGCCGGCTTCTCCTCGGCGGGGGCCGCTGGGGTCTCCGCCGCGCCGAGGCGGTCGGCCAGGTTCGTCGCGAACTGGTCCAGGATCTTGCCGCCGACCTCCGAGATCATGCCCCGGCCGAACTGGGCCGGGCGCCCGGTCACGTTCAGGTCCGTCGCCACGGAACCCTTCGTCCCGCCGTTCTCCTCGGACAGCGTCACCGTGACGGTCGCCGCCGCGGTGCCCGCTCCTCGCGAGTCCTTGCCGGAGGCCTTGATCACGATCTTGCGGGCCTGCTCGTCGGTCTCCAGGAACTCGCCGGAGCCCTTGTACAACAGGGAGATCGGCCCCAGCTTCACCTTGACCGTGCCGGTGAACGTCTCGCCCTCGACCTTCGTCAGGGTCGCACCCGGCATGCAGGGGGCAACGCGTTCCGGGTCGGTGACCGCCTTCCACACCTCGGCGGGCGGGGCCGGAACGGTGAATTCATGGTCGAGCCGCACGGGCCGACCTCCCTTCTCCAGAAAGCTTCAAGTCCCTCGCAGTCACCTTAGTGCCGGAACCGGCATGTGCGTGACTTCGCGGGACCCGGATCGGCGCGCCCCGCATGGGGAACGGTGGTCGGATGATCACGTTGCTGCGTTCGGAGCCCGGGGCCCACGGGCGGGAGCACCACGCCGGCACGGCCAGCGCTCACCGATGAGAGCACTGCGCTCGCCCGGCCGGTGCCCGCGGCCGCCCACGTGCTGGGCGGCCGCGGGGGCCGGGGCTACACCGCGGCCAGGGCTGCCGAGACCGCGCGGCCCGTCAGCACCTTGGCCAGCTCCTGCCGGTACTCCACGTCCGCGTTGCCGTCCGCCGTGGGGCTGGTGCCCTCGGCGGCGTGGGCGGCCGCGGCGCGGATCGTGTCATCGGACGCGGACTGGCCCACCAGGGCCTGCTCGACCGCGGTGGCCCGCACCGGCACCGACGCCATGTTCGTCAGCGCCACACGGGCCTCGGCGATCGTGTCGCCGTCGGTGCGGACCGTGGCCGCCACCGCGACCATCGACCACGCCTGGGCGACCCGGTTGAACTTCTCGTAGTGCGCCTTCCACCCGGTGTGCTTCGGCACGCGGATCTCGACCAGGATCTCGCCCGGCTCGAGCGCCGTGGTGAAGAAGTCCTGGAAGAACTCCGCCGCCGGCACCGTCCGCCTGCCGCTGCTGCTCGCGATCACCATCTCGGCGTCCAACGCCAGCGCGGGGGCCAGCAGGTCGCCTGCCGGGTCCGCGTGCGCGATCGAACCGCCGAACGTGCCGCGGTGCCGCACCTGCGGGTCGGCCACCGTGTCGGTCGCCCTGGCCAGCAGCGCGGCGTGCTCGGCGACCAGCTGGTCGCGCTGCACGTCGTAGTGCGTGGTCATGGCGCCGATGACGATCGCGTCGCCGTCGTCGCGGACACCCCGCAGCTCGGTGATCTTGCCGAGGTCGATGAGCGTCGTGGGCGCGGCCAGCCGCATCCGCAGCACCGGCAGCAGGCTCTGCCCGCCGGCCAGCACCTTGGCGTCCTCACCGGCCGCGGCCAGTGCCTGCACCGCCTCGTCCACAGTGGACGGCGCGACGTAGTCGAAGGCAGCGGGGATCACTGCGCACCTCCCGAAGCGTCGATGGAACCCAGTCCGCCGCCGGCCTCCGCACCGACGCCGCCGGCATCGGTGCGGCCGCGGTGGATCGCCGACCACACCCGCATGGGCGAGCACGGCATCTCGATGTCGTTGACCCCGAACTGCCGCACGGCGTCCACCACCGCGTTGACCACCGCGGGGGTGGAGGCGATCGTGCCCGCCTCGCCGACGCCCTTGACGCCCAGCGGGTTCGACGTCGCCGCCGTCTCGGTGCGGTCGGTGACGAACGACGGCAGGTCGGCCGCCGAGGGCAGCAGGTAGTCGGCGAACGTGCCGGTGGTCAGCGTGCCGCTCTCGTCGAACACCGCCTCCTCGTACAGGGCCTGCGCGATGCCCTGGGCGAGACCGCCGTGCACCTGCCCCTCCACGATCAGCGGGTTGACCACCTTGCCCACGTCGTCCACGCACACGTACGAGCGCAACCGCACCCGGCCGGTCTCGGTGTCCACCTCGGCGGCGCACAGGTGCGTGCCGTGCGGGAACGAGAAGTTCTCCGGGTCGAACACGGCCTCGGAGTCCAGCGTGGGCTCCATGCCCTCGGGCAGGTTGTGCGCGGCGAACGTCGCGAACGCGACGTCCTGGATCGTCGTCGACGTGTCAGTGCCGCGAACGGTGAACTTGCCGCCCTCGAACTCCAGGTCGTCCGGCGAGCACTCCAGCAGGTGCGCGGCGATCGTGCGGGCCTTGTCGACGACCTTCTCGGCGGCCTTGACCACCGCGATGCCGCCGACGGCCAGCGACCGCGACCCGTAGGTGTCCATGCCCTTGTGCGAGGACTGCGTGTCGCCGTGGATGACCTCGATGTCCTCGAACGCGACGCCGAGCCGGTCGGCCACGATCTGGCTCCACGCCGTCTCGTGCCCCTGCCCGTGGGCGGAGGCGCCCGTGACGACCTCGACCTTGCCGGTGGGCAGCACGCGGATCGCCGCGTGCTCCCAGCCGCCTGCCCCGTAGTCCAGCGACCCGAGCACCCGCGACGGCGCCAGCCCGCACATCTCGGTGAACGTCGAGATGCCGATGCCCAGCTGCACCGGATCCTTGCGCTCGCGGCGTTCCTGCTGCTCCCGGCGCAGGCCCTCGTAGTCGAACAGCTCCTTGGCGCGCTCGGTGGCGGCCTCGTAGTTGCCCGAGTCGTAGGTCAGCCCGCAGACCGTGGTGAACGGGAACTCCTCGTGCTTGATCCAGTTCTTCTCGCGCAGCTCCAGAGGGTCCATGCCCAGCTCGGCGGCCAGCTCGTCCATCATCCGCTCGATCGCGAAGGTGGCCTCCGGCCGCCCGGCGCCGCGGTAGGCGTCGGTGAGCGTGGTGTTGGTGAACACGTTCGTGCAGGCGAAGTGGTAGGCCGGGATCTTGTAGATCGCGTTGAACATGAACGCGCCCAGGATCGGCACGCCGGGCCCGACGAGCCCGTTGTAGGCGCCCATGTCGGCGAGCAGTTCGACCTTGAGGCCCGTGATCGTGCCGTCGCGGTTCGCGCTGATCGAGATGTCCTGGATCTGGTCGCGGCCGTGGTGCGCGGTCTGCATGCACTCCGAGCGGGTCTCGGTCCACTTGACCGGCTTGCCGAGCTTCTGCGCGATGAGGACCGCCATGGTCTCCTCGGGCAGCACGGCGATCTTGCCGCCGAACCCGCCGCCGACGTCCGGCGCGATGACACGCAGCTTGTGCTCGGGAATGCCGAGCGTCAGCGCCGTCATCGTCTTGAGGATGTGCGGCACCTGGGTGGCCGACCACATGGTGATCTGGGTTCCGGTCGGGTCGACCACGACCGAGCGCGGCTCCATGAACGCGGGCACCAGGCGCTGCTGGCGGAACCGCCGCTTGAGCACGACCTCGCCGCCGGCCAGCGCTTCCTCGACGTTGCCGCCGGTGCCCGCCTCGGCCGAGTCGAAGACCCACGTCGCCTGCTTGTTGGTGCCCAGCTCGTCGTGCACCAGCGGCGCGTCGTCGGCGATCGCGTTCTCCAGGCCGAGGACCACGGGCAGTTCCTCGTAGTCCACGTCGATGGCCTCGAGCGCGTCGGCGGCCTCGGCCTTGCTGCGGGCCACGACCACCGCGACGCCCTCACCGGCGAAGTTGACCTGGTCGGCGGCCAGCACGGGCCGCCGCGGCTGCTTCATGTCCGGCGTGATCGGCCACGCGCACGGCATGCCGATCGCGTTGTCCGGGTCGAGGTCGCGGGCCGTGTAGACGGCGACGACGCCCGGCATGTCCCGCGCCGCGGCCGTGTCGATGGAACTTATCCGGGCATGGGCGAACGGGCTGCGCAGGATCGCCACGTGCAGCATCCCGGGCAGCGTGATGTTGTCGGTCCAGCGGGTGCGGCCGGTGATGAGCCGCGCGTCCTCCTTGCGGGTGCGCGCCTTGCCGACCTCGGGTTCGATCGTCGACGTCATGTCACTCGCCCCCGCCCGCGAACGCGCTGGGCGCGCGGGAGACGTCACCGGAGACGCGCTCGGCCTCCGGCCCCGCGCCCGGGCTCATCCGCTGCGCCGCGTCCCGCACGGCGCGAACGATGTTCTGGTAACCGGTGCAGCGGCACAGGTTGCCCTCGAGCCCCTCGCGGACGGCGTGCTCGTCCGGGTTCGGGTTGTCGGCGAGCAGGTCGATCGACTGCATGATCATGCCCGGCGTGCAGAACCCGCACTGCAGGGCGTGGTTGTCGTGGAACGCTTCCTGCACGGGGTGGAGCTTGCCGTCGCGGGCCAGGCCCTCGATGGTCGTCACCTCGGCACCGTCGGCCTGCACGGCGAGTACCGAGCAGGACTTCACGCTCTGGCCGTTGAGGTGCACGGTGCAGGCACCGCAGTTGCTGGTGTCGCACCCGATGACGGTGCCGACTTTCCCGAGCGTCTCCCTCAGGTAGTGAACGAGCAACGTGCGGGGTTCGACCTCGTCGGTGTAACTGGTTCCGTCCACGTTGACGGTGATTCGCATGAGGCCTCCAGTGGTGGGAGCTGGGTGATCGGCTTCACAAGCGAGCGTGCTACTTCCGTGCCGTTCGGACAAGTCCTGGTTGGGTGACACTTCACCCCGGCTCCCGCAGCTGCACGGAAAAACCCAGCTCCACCACCGCAACCGCGGAACCGGCTCGTACGAAGTGACCAGTCGCAGGCCTGCGAAAGGGCCAGTCGTAGCCGCACGACAGGGTCAGCCGTGAATGCGCCCGGACAACTCGGTGAGCCGCTTCCCGCCACCGCCCCACCGCAGCGCGATGATCTCCGCGGCGATCGACACCGCGGTCTCCTCCGGTGTGCGGGCGCCGAGGTCGAGCCCGATCGGAGAGGCCAATCGCGACAGTTCCGCCTCTGTCAATCCCGCCTCCCGCAAGCGGGCGAGGCGGTCGTCGTGCGTGCGCCGCGACCCCATCGCCCCGATGTAGCCGACGTCCAGCCGCAACGCGACCTCCAGCAGCGGCACGTCGAACTTCGGGTCGTGGGTGAGCACCGCGATCACGGTCCGCCGGTCGATGCGGCCCGCCTCCGCCTCGGCCTTGAGGTAGCGGTGCGGCCAGTCCACGACGACGTCGTCGGCGTCCGGGAACCGCGACGCGGTGGCGAAAACCGGACGCGCATCGCACACCGTGACCTGGTAACCGAGGTAGGAGCCCATGCGCGCCATCGCGGCCGCGAAGTCGATCGCGCCGAACACCAGCATCCGCGGCTGCGGTTCGAAGGAGTTGACGAACACCGCCATGCCCTCGCCGCGCCGCTCGCCCTCAAGGCCGTAGTGCAGCGTTCCGGTGCGCCCGTTGGCGAGCAGGCCGCGCGCGTCGTCGGCGACCGCGTCGTCGATCCGGTCGGTGCCGAGCGTCCCCGCGGTCCGGTCCGGCCACACGACCATGTGCCGACCGCGCCGCTCCGGGTCCTCGTGCTCGATCACGGTGACCACGGCGACCGGCTCCCCGCGGTGCACCGAGTCGACGACGTCGCCCAGCTCGGGCAGGGTCTCCCTGTCGATCCGCTCGACGTAGATGTCGATGATCCCGCCGCAGGTCAGGCCCACCGCGAACGCGTCGTCGTCGCTGACGCCGTACCGCTGCAGCACCGGCTCGCGGTCGGCGACGACCTGTTGCGCCAGCTCGTACACCGCGCCCTCGACGCAGCCGCCGGACACGCTGCCGACCGCCGTCCCGTCCTCGGTGACCAGCATCGCGGCGCCCGGCGCACGGGGCGCCGAGGAGAAGGTCGCCACGACCGTGCCGACGCCGACGGCTTCGCCCTCGCGCCAGCGCTTGTACAACTCGTCGAGCACATCATGCATCGCGGATCTCCAGCAGCAGTCGTTCCAGGGTGGCCAGGCTGTGGCCGGCCAGCAAGCGGTCGACGTGCGGGAGCGCGGCCGCGATGCCGGACTGCACCGGAGCGTAGCCTTCGCGTCCCGCGTGCGGGTTCACCCAGAACACCGCGTGCGCCAGGCGGCGCATCCGGGCCATCTGCTCGCCGAGGAGACTGGGGTCGCCGCGCTCCCAGCCGTCGGAGAACACCGTGACGACGGCACGGCGCGCGAGCCCGCGCTGCCCCCACCGATCCAGGAAGATCCGCAGCGTCTCGCCGAGCCGGGTGCCGCCGGCGAAGTCGGGCACCGCGGTGCCTGCGGCGAGCATCGCGCGTTCCGGGTCGCGCTGCCGCAGCTGCCGGGACACCCTGGTCAGCCGGGTGCCGAGGGTGAACACCTCGACCGCGGCGGGCGCACGGCGCACCACGACGTGCGCGAACCGCAGCAGCGAGTCGGCGTACGGGCTCATCGACCCGGACACGTCGAGCAGCAGCACCACCCGGCGCGGGCGGGTCGACCGGTTCCGGTGCGCGAGCCGGACCGGTTCGCCGCCGCCGGCCAGCATCGCGCGCAGCGTCCGGCCCGGGTCGAGCGAGCCGCGGCGCGCCGGCCTGCTGCGCAGGGACTTCCGCATCGGCGGTTGCGGCCGCAGCACCGCCATCAGCTCCCGCAGGTGCTCGCGTTCGGCCTTGGTCAGCTCCGCGAGATCCCGTTCGCGTAGCACTTCGGCGTCGGTCGCCGCGACCCGCAGCTGCTCGTCGTCCGACCCGGCCTCGCCCTCGCCCGCCGGCTGCGACACCAGTGCGGCGATGCGGGACCGCTGCTCGCGGCGGACGGTGGCCGGCCGCGGTTCCGGTGGCGCGGCGGCGAACCACTGCGCGAACGCGTCGTCGTAGCGGATCAGGTCGTCCGGGTCCGAGCACAGAGTCAGCCTGCCCGCCCAGTACAGCTGGTCCGCCTCGCCGACGTCGAGCCGCTCGACGGCGTCGAGGTAGGCCTGCACCCGCTGCGGCCCGCAGGCGACGCCGGCTTCGCGCAGCGCGGTGGCGAAGCCGACGAATCCGGCCAGGGGGTCCTGGGTGCTCACCTGTTCATTGTTACGCGAAAATCCGATGTGAGGGGTTCCGCGTGCCGAACCAGGTCGCGAACGCCTTCTCCAGACCGGCCGTGCCGCCGTCCCCGGCCGCCCACGCGACGTGACCGTCGGGCCTGATCAGAGCCTTGAGACCAGGCCGCCCGACGACTTCGCCCGGCGCCACGCGGACCCGCTCGTCGTCGATCCGCGCGCCGATCAGCACGGCCCGGCCGTCGCGGCAGTGGTCGGCGAGACGGCTGCCGTCGGTGAACTCGAAGTCCGGTGCGCTCTTGCCCGCCAGCTCGTGGTCGCTGTCGGCCGGGTACCGGTGCAGCACCCCGGCCAGCTTCTTCGCCAGGTACGTCGCCCGGTCGCCGGTGGTGAGCAGGTCGGTGAGCACCGAGCGCAGGGCCTTGGCGTGCCGATCGGGCCGCATCGCCGCGATCTGCGCGCGCGTCCACTCCAGCACCCACTCGCCGATCGGGTGCCGTTCGACCGGGTAGGTGTCGAGCAGCCCGTCCGGCGCGTCGCCGCGGACGGTCGCGGCGAGTTTCCAGCCGAGGTTGACCGCGTCGCCGATTCCGAGGTTGAGGCCCTGCCCGCCGAACGGCGAGTGGACGTGCGCCGCGTCGCCGGGGAGCAGCACCCGGCCCTTGCGGTAGGTGGTGGCCTGGCGGGCGTTGTCGGTGAACCGCGTGGCGCTGCGGATCGACCTGACCGTGACGTCCACTCCGGACACGCGCCGGATGCTGTCCTGCAGCTCGGCGACCGTGACCGGCGAGGTGCGGTCCGCGGGCGGGCCGTCGAACTCGACGGTCAGGATCCGCCCCGGCAGCGGGCCGTGCACGTAGACGCCGGTGCCGGTGCGGCGCCAGCCCAGCCCGAGCGCCTCGGTGCCGTCCAGGTCGGCCAGCGCCTGACGCCCGGTGATCTCCGGATCGGTGCCGGGGAAATCGAACCCGGCCAGCTTGCGCACCAGGCTGCGGCCACCGTCGCAGCCGACGAGCCAGCCCGCGCGGACCCGCTCGCCGCCGAGGAAGACCGTCACACCGTCGTCGTCCGCCTCGAATCCGGTGACCTCGGCGCCCCGGCGCACGACCGCCCCCAGGCCGGTCGCGTGCTCCTCCAGCACCTTCTCCACGGTCTGCTGGCCCACCAGCTGCAGGTTGGCGGCCGGGCCCGCGTCCCGGAACGCGGGATCGGCGAAGTCGACCAGGTCGAGGCCGACCATGATCCCGGCGAAGTGCCCGGCGATCGGCGGCGGCGCCGACTTCGCCCGCGACAGCATCGCTTTCACCTGCGCCATGCCCTGCCGCGTCTCGTGTTCGAGCCGCTCCAGCAGGCCGCGCCGGTAGAGCGCCTCACCCGTCGCGAGGTTGATCGAGCCCGCCTTGAGGGTCGGATCGATCTCGGTCCGCCGCTCCACGACCAGCACGTCCACGCCGCCGAGCCGCAACTCGCCCGCCAGCATCAGGCCGGTCGGTCCGCCCCCGGAGATCACCACGTCGAAGTCCATGCACCCATCGTGCCACAAACTTTTACCCGGTCAATGTTTTGGTTCGGTATAGGATTTCGGCGTGGGACTGCGCGAAGAGAAGAAGCGGGCCACGCGACGGCACATCTCCGACGTCGCGACCGGCCTGTTCGCCGTCAAGGGCTTCGACAACGTGACCGTCGCCGAGGTCGCGGAAGCCGCCGGCGTCTCGAAGATGACCGTGTTCAACTACTTCCCACGCAAGGAGGACCTGTTCCTCGACCGGCACGCCGACCGGCTCCGCGAACTGGAGCGGGTCGTCCGGGAGCGGCCCGCCGGACAGGACGTGGTGACGGCCCTGCGGCGGTACCACCACGAACTGGTGCGGCAACGCCATCCGCTGTCCGGGACGCGGCCGGGGACGGCGGGCTTCCTGTCGATCCTGCGCGCCAGTCCGGCGCTGGTCACGCGCACCTACGAGCAGTCCCGCGAGATCGCCGCGATGCTGGCGGACGTGCTGACCGAGGAGACCGGCGACCCGGTGGAAGCGCGGCTGACGGCGAACCTGCTGACCGCCGCGATCGACTCGATCTACGAGCGGGCGACCAGCCGCCTGCTGGACGGCGACGACCCCGACGACGTGCACCGGGACCAGCCCGCGGTGATCGACCGGGCCTTCGACCTGCTGCAGCACGGCCTCGACGGGGCGAAGCCGCCGCGATCACGTCGCGGGAGCGCAGCGGGATCAGCCGGGTGATGAGCCCACCCTCGTCGCGGAAACCGTTGCGGGACAAGAATTTCTCCCGCACCGGCGAGTCGGGCCACACCGGCCACCCCGCCCTCGATACGGTCGCCGCGTGACCCATCTCGACATGACCCGCGCCGCCTACGACACCGTGGCGGTCGACTACGCGAAACTCCTCGAAGGCCTCCTGGAGCAGACTCCGGAGGACCTGGCGATGTTGCGACTCTTCGCCGACTACGTGCGCCGGGACGGCGGGCAGGTGGCGGACATCGGCTGCGGCACGGGACGGGTGACGACGTACCTGGATTCGCTGGGGGTTCCGGTGTTCGGCATCGACCTGTCGCCCGGCATGCTGGCGGAGGCGCGGCGGCGCTACCCGCACCTGCGGTTCGAGGTCGGCTCCATGTCCGACCTGGCGCTGGAGGACGCCAGCCTGGGCGGGATCCTCGCGTTCTACTCGATCATCCACACGCCGCCGGAGCTGCTGCCGGAGGTGTTCGCGGAGTTCGCGCGGGTCCTCGCGCCGGGCGGGCACCTGATGGTGGCGTTCCAGGTCGGCGACGAGCGCAAGCGCCTCGAACAGGCTTACGGGCACACGGTTTCCTACGACGCGTACCGCCTGCCGCCGGACCGCATCACGGAACTGCTGGCGGACGCCGGGCTCCCGGTGACCGCGCGGCTGATCCGCGAGCCCGCGTTCGAGTACGAAACGACTCCGCAGGCGTACCTGCTCGCTCACCGCCCGCGCTGAGGGCCTCCTTCATCGACACCAGGGTGGGCCCGGCTCACCACCAGCCCTGGCCGCGTCCCCGGCCGCGATGGCGTCCAGGAGGTTCTGCGTGCGCATCGTGGTCGGGGCCGCCGGGCCGAAGCCGCAGCATGTCGATCATCGCTTGGCGGACGCCCGGCTCACGCAGGCGCCGGTGTGGGGCCCGGTCGACCTGCGGGACGGCAACCAGGCCCTCGCCGAGCGACTACGACTTCGTCCGCCTCATCGCGGAAACCGGCCTCGCGCCGGAGGACGTCACGATCGTGGTGTTCGCCCCGGCGCGGCGCGACCTCATCGAGCGTGATCCTGTCGATGCACCCGCACGGCGACCGCGGCACCGGGATCGCCTGCGCGGAGCTGACCCTCCTCGCCGGGGCGCGGCGCGTCGAAGGCTGCATCTTCGGCAACGGCGAGCGCACCGGGAACGTCGACATCGCCACGCTCGCGCTGAACCTGCGAACTCCCAGTCCGGCAAGGGCGGTATCGCGCACCTGCTGAGCACCGGTTACGGCGTCGAACTCCCGCGGCGGCTGCAGATCGACTTCGCCCGGCACGTCCAACGGCACACCGACCGGACCGGTGGGGAGGTGACAGCGAAGGAACTGTGGGAGCTGCTGCAGGAGATGTACCTGGACGCGCCCGGCGGCGTCCGGCGAGGTGCCGGCGTTCGTGGAACGCCCTCGCCCGGGTCGGCTATGCCAGCACCGTGTCGAGTTTGGCCCGGACGCGGTCGAGGTCCTCGGAGTACTTGAGCACCGCGCCGAGGGTCCGGGCGGCGATCTCCGCGTCGAGTTCGGTGCGGTTGAGCGCCAGCAGCGCCTGCGCCCAGTCCAGCGACTCGGCGATGCCCGGCGGTTTCAGCAGCTCCAGCTCACGCAGCCGGCGGACGGCCGCGGCCACCTGCGTCGCGAGCCGTTCGCCGACTCCGGGCAGCCTGCGGCGCAGGATGGCGACCTCGCGGGCCAGGTCGGGGTGCTCCAGCCAGTGGTAGAGGCAGCGTCGCTTCAGCGCGTCGTGCACCTCGCGGGTCCGGTTGGAGGTCAGCAGCACCAGCGGCGGCTGCACGGCGCGGATCTCGCCGAACTCCGGGATCGTCACGGCGTTCTCGTCGAGCAGTTGCAGCAGGAACGCCTCGAACTCGTCGTCGGCGCGGTCGATTTCGTCGACCAGCAGCACACACGGCGACTCCTTCAGCGCCCGCAGCAATGGCCGGGCCAGCAGGAACCGCTCGGTGAACAGCGACTGCTCCGCGGCTTCGACGTCCAGGTGCTCGCGGCCGGCTTCCAGCGCGCGCAGGTGCAGCAGCTGGCGCGGGAAGTCCCATTCGTACAGCGCCTGCGCCGCGTCGATGCCCTCGTGGCACTGCAACCGCACCAGCGGCAGGCCGAGCGCTTCCGACAGCGACACGGCCAGCGAGGTCTTCCCCGTGCCGGGTTCGCCTTCGCAGAACAGCGGGCGCTGCATGCGCAACGCCAGGAACGCGGCGGTGGCGACGCCCTCGTCGGCGAGGTAGCCGACCCGGTCCAGCTCCGTCGCCAGCTCTTCGGGTGAGTTGACCTTCACCCCTCCACCCTAAGGGGTTCGCCCGTCGTTGACAGCCACTCCGCCCGCGATTACCTTTGCTTGCAAATCTACTTTGGGAGTTGAGATGCCTCATCTGACCGTGCACGTCCTGGAGAGCGACCTGGCCGGGCGTGAGACCGAGCTGATCGAAGGCCTGACCGAGGCGATCGTCGCCGTGTACGGCGAGTGGGCGCGGGAGATCGCGGTCGTGCGGCTGGTCGGGGTGCCGTCGAACCGGTGGGCCATCGGGGGCAAGCCGGCGTCCGCGCCCGCGCCGTCGGTGATCTTCGGCATCCGGGAAGCGGCGTTCGAGCGCCCGGACGCGGACGCCATCGTGGCCCGGCTGGTGGCCGGGGTGACCGACGCGATCGTGGCGGTGTTCGGGGAGCGCGTGCGGGCCGGGGTGACTGTGGAGCTGGTGGGGACACCGGCTGGGCGGACGGGTGTCGGCGGGGTGGTCGCCGCCTAGCGGGGCGGGTCCGGGGCCGGAATCCCGGCGAAGTGCACCTGCGGCATGGCGCCGCTCAGCGGGGCAGGTCCGCCGGGGGTCCTCATGCAACCAAGGGGGACCGTCGAACTCGGCGGCACACCCGCCGGGCCGGCCAGCCTCCACGGAGTCGACGCCGCCTAGCGGGCCGGGTCCGCTGGTATCCGCCTCCGGCCAAGGGCGGCCACCGAACTCCACGGGACACCCGACGGGCGGCCTGGTATCGGCGGGGGTCGCCGCCTAGTGGGCAGGTCCGGGGTCCAGCAGGAAGCATCTGCGGGCCGGAATCCCGGCGAAGGGCGCCTGCCGGTGAACCGGCGTGGCCCGGAGTTGTCGCCGCCTGGCGGGGCAGGTCCGCGGGGGTATCCACGTCCGGCCATGGGTGACCACCGAACTCCACGGGACACCCGCCGGGCGGACCGGTGTCAGCGGGTCGTCGCCGCTTAGCGGGGCGGGTTCGGGGCCGGAATCCCGGCGAAGTGCGCCTGCCGGCGGACCAGCCTCCGCGGCGCCGGCGCCGCCTAGCGTCGGAGGTCCGCGGGGGTGTCCACGTCCTGGCCGCCGCCCAGGTCGGCGCACTCCACCAGCCGCAGGTCGGTGCGGCCGCGGAGCCAGTCGCGGGCTCCGCGGTCGCCAGAAGCGCTCTCCGCGACCTCGTCCCACCAGCGGCGCCCGAACAGCACCGGATGCCCCGGCACGCCGTCGTACGCGGCGCGCGCGACCACCTCCGCCGAGGCCAGCGCCCGCAGCCGCGCCACGATGCGGGCGTCCACTCCGGGCAGGTCGACCAGGTGCACCAGCACGGCCGACGCTTCCGGCAACGCGCGCAGCCCGGCCCGCAGCGACGCGCCCATCCCGCTGGCCCAGTCGGGCGACTCAACGGCCCACGACGGATCCGGCAGCAACGCCCGCACCTCGTCGGCCTTCGCGCCCACCACCACCCGCACCGGCGCGCAGCCACCGTCGGTCAGCACGCGCAAAGCCCGGCGCAGCAACGGTTCCCCGTCCAGTTCGACCAGCGCCTTCGGACGTCCCATCCGCCGCCCGGCGCCGGCCGCCAGCAGCAACCCGGCGCACTCAGCCACGGCGCGCCTGCGCGGGTGCGACGGCCAGGTCGTCCTCGATGCGCTTCGCGGCGGCCAGCAGCGGCGGCACCATCTCCTCGATCACCGTCTCCCGCGGGGTGCGACTGGCGTGAGTGGACACGTTCACCGCCGCCACGACGCGGCCCTGCCGGTCCCGGATCGGCGCCGCGACCGACCGCAGCCCCTCCTCCAGCTCCTGGTCCACCAGCGCCCAGCCCTGCTGCCGGACCGCGGCCAGCTCGGCCCGCAGCGCGGCGGGCGAGGTGAGCGTGTGCGAGGTCAGGCGCTGCAGCTCGGCCTGCTCCAGGTACCGGGCGAACCCCTCGTCGTCGAGCCCGGCGAGCAGCACGTGCCCCATCGACGTGGCATAGGCCGGGAACCGGGTGCCCACGTTGATGCTCACCGTCATGATCCGGGACACCGCGACCCGCGCGACGTAGACGATGTCGGCGCCCTCCAGCACGGACACCGAACTCGACTCGCGCACCTCCGCCGACAGCCGCTCCAGGTGTGGCTGCGCGACCTCGGGCAGGGTCATGCTGGACAGGAACGCGTAGCCGAGTTCCAGCACGCGCGCGGTCAGCGAGAAGTACTTCCCGTCCGTGCGCACGTACCCGAGGTCCACGAGCGTGAGCAGGAACCGCCGGGCCGCGGCGCGGGTCAGGCCGGTCGAGCGCGCCACGTCGGACAGCGTCAGCTCGGGCGACCCGGCGCCGAACGCGCGGATCACGGCCAGGCCGCGTTCCAGCGACTGGACGTGGTGCGCGCCGCGCTCGGTCGGTTCCGCCATACCCGACAACTTAACTGGTGGGTGGCTGGGCGGTGGGCTCTCCCATCTCGGCCAGTGTCTTCTGCGCGATGGCGAACGCCTCGTTGGCCGCAGGCACCCCCGCGTACACGCCGGCGTGCAGCAGCACCTCGCCGATCTCGTCGGCGGTCAGCCCGTTGCCGACGGCGGCGCGGACGTGCATCGCGATCTCGCCGTGGCAGTGCAGCGCGGTGAGCACGGCCAGCGTGATGCAGCTGCGGGTCTTGCGGTCCAGGCCCTCGCGCGTCCAGATCGAGCCCCACGCGGCGCGGGTGATGTAGTCCTGGAACTTCTGCGTGAACTCGGTCGCGTTGGCGGTGGCGCGGTCGACGTGCGCGTCGCCCAGCACCTCGCGCCGGACCTTCATGCCCGCGTCGTACAGCTCGTCGCTCATCGCGCCCCCTTCAGGTGCTCCAGGAGCAGTTCGGTGAACTTGCCTGCCTGCTGGTAGCTGCCCAGGTGGGCCGCGTGGTCGATCACCTCGAACTTCGCACCGGGGATGCCGTCTGCGATGACCTGCCCGTGCGAGGGCGGCAGCGCGGCGTCGTCGGCTCCCGAGATCACCAGGGTCGGGGCGGTGATCGTGCCCAGCCCGGCGGTCAGGTCGAGCCCGGCGATGGCCTCGCAGCACGACGCGTAGCCCTCGGCCGGGGTGGTCGCGGTCATCTGCCGCAGCTCCTCGGCCAGTTCCGGGTTCGCCGAGATCCAGTCCGGTGTGAACCAGCGGCCGATGCTGCCCTCGGCGATCGTCGCCATGCCCTCGGCGCGCACCTGCTTCGCCCGCCCGGTCCACATGTCGACGTTGCCGGGCTTGACCGAGGTGAACGTCAGTGCCAGCGACCGGATTCGCGACGGCGCGTGCTGCCCGAGCCAGGCGCCGGTCATCCCGCCCAGCGACAGCCCGACGAAGTGCGCGGACTCGACGCCGAGCGTGTCCAGCAGCTCGACGACGTCACGGCCGAGGTCGGCGATCGAGTACGGCCCTGGCGGCACCGGCGACTGCCCGTGGCCCCGGGTGTCGTACCGGACGACGCGGAAACCGTTGTCCGTCAACGGCTTCACCTGCGGCTCCCACATGCGCAGGTTACTGCCGATGGAATTGCTCAGGACGACGACGTCACCATCGCCCGCGGTCTCGTAGTGGACCTTCACGAAGTCCCCTTTCGCTTCTCCAGCACCCGTTCGACGAAGACACGCGCGCTCCCCAGGTAACCGGCCGGGTCCAGCAGCTCGCCGATGCGCTCGCGGGACAGGTGCTTGCCCACCAAGGCGTCCTCGGCCAGCAGATCGGCCAGCTCACCCTCACCGGCCAGCGCGCGGCGAGTGCACGCGCTCACGGCGTCGTGTGCTTCGAGCCGCCCGGTCTCCGCCGCGAGCGCGGTCGTGACCCGCTCGGACAGCAGCGCGCCACGCGTGAGGTCGAGGTTCGCGCGCATCCGGTCCGCGTCCACTTGGAGCCGGTCGAGGCTCGTGCGCAGCCAGTGCACGGCGGATCCGGTGCTGCGCAGCAGTTCCGTCAGCGGCCGCCACTCGGCGTGCCACGAACCGGCGGCGCGCTGGTGCTCCTGCGCCATCGCGCCGAGCAGGGTCGCGACCAGCCCGGGCGCCTGCTGCGCGGCCGCCGCGGCCGCCACCGCGGCGACCGGGTTCCGCTTGTGCGGCATGGTGGACGAGCCGCCGCTGCCCTCGGCGACCTCGGCGATCTCACCGACCTCGGTCTGCGCCAGCAGCACCAGCGACCGCGACGCACCGGCGACCACACCCGACAATGAACCGAGCGCACCGGCGAGTTCTGCGATGCGCGTCCGCTCGGTGTGCCACGGGATTGCCGGCTCCGCAAGCCCGAGCCTGCGTGCGAAGGCCGCCAGCACGGCCGGTCCCTGCTCACCGAGCGACGCCAACGTGCCGGTCGCCCCGCCGAGCTGCACCGCGAACCGCTGCGCCCGCAACCGGTCCGCGGCCGCGTCCAGCCCGGACAACCAGCCGGCGAGCTGGAAGCCGAACGTCACCGGCAGCGCCTGCTGCAGCAACGTCCGTCCCGCTTGGACAGTGCCGGCGTGCTCCCGCGCCAGCTCGGCGAGCCGGTCCGCGCACGCCTCCACCTCGCCGAGCAGCACGTCCACCGCACGCGCGGACACCAGCATCGCCGCGGTGTCCACGATGTCCTGGCTGGTCGCGCCGAGGTGCACCACCCGGCCCGCCTCGCCGCCGACCCGCGCGGTCAGCTCCCGCACGAGCGGCGCGGCGGGATTGCCGACGCCGACCGACTTCGCACCGATCGCGGCGGCGTCGAACTGCCCGTCACGAGCCACGGCGGCGATCCGGTCGGCGTGCTCGCGCGGGATCACGCCCGCGTCCGCCTCCGCCTCCGCCAGCGCCGCTTCCGCGTCGAGCAGGCCCCGCAGCCAGGCGGCGTCGGAGACCTCGTCGCGGACCGGCCCGGCGGCGAGCATCGGGTCGAACAGGTCAGACATCGAAGAACACTGTCTCAGCCCCACCCTGGAGACGCACGTCGAAGCGGTACCCGTCGTCGGTCTTGGCGGCGATCAGCGTGCCGCGCCGGTCCTCCGGCACCGAGTTCAATACCGCGTCGGCGGCGTTGGCCTCGGTGTTCTCCGGGAAGTAGATGCGCGTGACGACCCGGTTCAGCAGCCCGCGCGCGAACACCGACACGTCGATGTGGGGGGCCTGCGTCGCGCCGTTCTCGCCCGGGATCGCGCCGGGCAGCAGGGT
>NZ_JBHZEN010000024.1:0-125107 GCF_050958625.1 Amycolatopsis sp. 3B14 | reverse complement strand
ACGAGCCGACCGCCGCGCTCGCCGCCGACGAGGTGGACAACCTGTTCCGCATCGTCGCCGAGCTGACCGCCGAGGGCGTCGCGGTCGTCTACATCTCGCACCGGCTGGAGGAGATCCGCCGCATCGGCAACCGCGTCACCGTGCTCAAGGACGGCGCCACCGTCGCCGCCGGGCTGGAGGTCGCCGACGTGACCACCGACCACCTGGTGTCGCTGATGTCCGGCCGCCGCGTCGAAACCGTCTACCCGGAACGCCTGGAATCCACAGTGGACAGCTCGACCGAGCTGCTGCGGGTGGAGAACCTGACCCGTCGCGGCGAGTTCGAGAACGTCAGCTTCACCTTGCGGCGCGGGGAGATCCTCGGCGTGGCGGGACTCGTCGGCGCCGGCCGCAGCGAACTGCTGGAGACCATCTTCGGCGGCCGCAAACCGGACGCGGGCAAGGTCTTCGTCGAGGGCAAGCGCCTCAAGCCGGGCGACGTGCCCAGCGCGGTCAAGGCCGGGATCGGCCTGGCGCCGGAGGAACGCAAGAGCCAGGCGCTGCTGCTGGAGATGTCGGTGGCGCACAACGTGACCCTGGCCAGCCTGCCCGCCTACAGCCGCTTCGGCTTCACCGACCGCGCCCGCGAGATCGGGGACTCGGCCGAACGCCTGCGGCAACTGGACCTGCGCCCGGCCGATCCGCGCCGCCCGGTGGGCACGCTCTCCGGCGGCAACCAGCAGAAGGCGGTCGTGGCGCGCTGGCTCGTGCGCGGCTGCTCCATCCTGCTGCTCGACGAGCCCACCCGCGGCGTCGACGTGGGCGCGCGGGCCGAGCTCTACCGGCTGATCCGCGAGCTGGCCGCCGATGGCGTCGGGCTCGTGCTGGTCTCCAGCGAGATGCCCGAGGTGCTCGGGCTCGCCGACCGCGTGCTCGTGATGCGGGAGGGCCACGTGGTCCGCGAGGCACCCGCGAGCGAGCTGACCGAAGCAGACGTGCTGAATCTGGTGATGGAGGGAAGTGCGGCATGACGAAGGACCCCTCGTCGGTGTTGCCCGAGGCCACGCAGGCCCCGCCACCCCGGGCCGCGCCGCCGGCCCCGAAGGCCGCGCGCGGCCGATTCCCGGTGGACGCCCGGCTGGCCGGGCTGTTCGGGGTGTTCGTCCTGCTGTGCCTGGTGGGCTGGCTGACCCGGCCGGACGCGTTCTTCACCGAGGGCAACCTGTCCACCATCCTGCGGCTCGCGGCCGCGATCGGCGTGGTCAGCGTCGGCATGACGTTCGTGATCATCAGCGGCGGCATCGACCTGTCCGTCGGCTCGATCGTGGCGCTGTCGAGCGTGTGGGCGACGACGCTCGCGACGCAGGCCTACGGCCCGGTGGTGATGGTGATCTGCGCGCTCGCGGTCGGTCTCGGCTGCGGGCTGATCAACGGCGTGCTGGTGTCCTACGGCAGAGTGGTGCCGTTCATCGCGACGCTGGCGATGTACGCCTCGGCACGCGGGCTCGCCGAGCGGATCAGCGGCCGGCAGACGCAGGTCGTGCGGGAGACCGGTTTCCTGAGCTTCTTCCGCGGTGACTTCCTCGGCATCCCGGTGCTGATCTGGATGTTCGCGCTGGTGTTCGTGGTCGGCTGGGTCCTGCTCAACCGCACCACGTTCGGCCGCCGCACGTTCGCCGTCGGCGGCAACACCGAGGCCGCGCGCCTGGCCGGCATCAACGTCAAGCGGCACACCGCGCTCGTCTACGGCGTGGCCGGGCTGTGCTGCGGCATCGCGGCGATCATGGTGGTGGCGCGCACCACCTCGGGCGCCTCCACCAACGGCCTCTACTACGAGCTGGACGCGATCGCCGCGGTCGTCATCGGCGGCACCCTGCTCACCGGCGGCCGCGGCACCCTGATCGGCACGCTCATCGGCGTCCTGATCTTCACGGTGCTGGGCAACATCTTCACGCTCAACAACCTCGACACCGACATCCAGAACATCGCCAAGGGCGCGATCATCGTCCTGGCCGTCCTGCTGCAGTTCCGCACCAACCGCGCCCGCAAGTCCACTTAGGAAAGACGAACCCCGAAACCCCTCCCCGACGACGACCACTGGAGCTCGCCATGTCCGGACCATCCTCCCTCGCCCGCCGCCGCTTCCTCACCGGCGGCGCGGCCGTCGGCGCAGGCGCCCTGCTGGCCGCCTGCACCTCCAACGAGTCGCCGCAGTCGGCCCCGCAGGCCGTCGCGGGCAACGCGGGCCAGAACTCCCAGCCCGGCAAGCACGTCACCATCGGCTTCTCCGCGCCCGCCGCCGACCACGGCTGGATGGCGGCGATGACCAAGAACGCCCGCGCGCAGGCCGGCCAGTTCTCCGACGTCACCTTCACCGCCACCGAGGGCACCAACGACGTCAACCAGCAGATCGCCCAGGTCGAGACGCTGATCAACCAGAAGGTCGGCGTCCTGGTGATCCTGCCCTTCGACGGCAAGGCGCTGACCCAGGTCGGCCAGCAGGCGATGGACGCGGGCATCCCGGTGGTCAACGTGGACCGGGTGTTCGACACGCCGCTGGCCTACCGCACCTGGATCGGCGGCGACAACTACCGGATGGGCGTCAACGCGGGCAACTACATCGCGGGCGAGCTGAAGAAGAAGGGCGTCGCCAGCCCGGTGATCGGCGAGGTCGCCGGCATCGACTCACTGCCGCTGACCCAGGAGCGCAGCCAGGGCTTCCGCGACGCGCTGGCCAAGCACGGGTTCGCCGTCGGCCCGCGTGTGTCGGCGCAGTTCACCCCGGAGAGCGGCGAGCAGATGACGTCGAACCTGCTGCAGTCGGCGCCGAAGCTGGACGCGCTGTGGAACCACGACGACGACCAGGGCATCGGCGTGCTCGCGGCGATCGACAACGCGCGCCGCAGCGAGTTCCTCATGGTCGGCGGCGCGGGCTCGCGCAACATGATGGACCTGATCAAAGCCGACAGCAGCGTCATCAAGGCGACCGTGCTCTACAGCCCGTCGATGGCGTCCTCGGCGATCGCCCTGGCCCGGCTGCTCGGCCAGGACAAGGGCATCGGCGACCTCGCCGAGCACGAGATCCCCGCGAACGTCACGACCTACTCGGCCGTGGTGACCAAGGAGAACGTCGATTCCTATGCCGATGTCGCCTTCGACTCCTGACCCCGCGGGCGCCTCGATCGGGGTGGGCATGGTCGGGCACGCCTTCATGGGCGCCGTCCACGCCCACGCCTGGCGCTCGGTCCACCGGTTCTTCGACGTGCCGCTGGCGCCGCGGCTGGCCGTCCTCGGCGGCCGCGACCCGGAGCGCACGAAGGCCGCCGCCGCCAAGCAGGGCTGGCCGGACGTCGAGACCGACTGGGCCACCCTGGTCGCGCGCGACGACGTCGGCATCGTCGACATCTGCACGCCGGGCGACTCGCACGCCGAGATCGCGCTCGCCGCGCTCGCCGCGGGCAAACACGTGCTGTGCGAGAAACCGCTGGCCAACTCGGTCGCCGAGGCCGAGGAGATGGCCGCGGCCGCCGAACGCGCCGCGGCCAACGGGCAGCGGGCGATGGTCGGGTTCAACTACCGGCGGGTGCCCGCGATCGCGCTGGCCCGCAAGATGGTCGCCGAGGGCAGGCTGGGCACCATCCGCCAGGTGCGGGCCGCCTACCTGCAGGACTGGCTGGCCGATCCGGCCACGCCGATGACCTGGCGGCTGCGGCGGGACAAGGCCGGGTCCGGCGCGCTGGGCGACATCGCCGCGCACGCGGTGGACACCGCCCAGTTCGTCCTCGGCGACCGCATCAGTGGCGTCTCGGCGATGACCGAGACGTTCGTGCGGGAGCGGCCGCTGTCGGGGGAGCCGGGCAGCGCGCTGGGCGAGGTCGACGTGGACGACTGCGCGGTGTTCCTGGCGCGGTTCGCCGGCGGCGCGGTCGCCACGTTCGAGGCCACCCGGTTCGCGCTGGGCCGCAAGAACGCGCTGCGGCTGGAGATCAACGGGTCGCGGGGCAGCCTGGCCTTCGACTTCGAGTCGATGAACGAGCTGTCCTTCTACGACGGCGACGACGACCCGGCCGAGGCGGGCTTCCGGCGGATCCTGGTGACCGAGCCGGACCACCCCTACGTCGGGGCGTGGTGGCCGCCGGGGCACCTGCTGGGTTACGAGCACACCTTCACCCACGAGATCGCCGACTTCCTCACCGCCATCGGCGAGCAGCGCGACCCCGAACCGGGGTTCGCCGACGGCCTGCAGGTCCAGCGGGTGCTGCACGCGGTGGAGGAGAGCGCGGGCAACGGAACGTCCTGGGTCGGCGTATCAATGTCGACCGAGAGGGTGATCGATGCCTGAGAGAACTGGATTGTGGCTGGTCGGCGCGCGTGGCTCGGTGGCCACGACGGCGATCAGCGGGCTGCTCGCGATGCGGTCCGGCCTGACCGGGCCGGACGGCTGCGTGACCGAGCGGCTGGACGTGGCGCCCGGCGTGCTGCCGGGCTGGGACGAGCTCGTCGTCGGCGGGCACGACCTGGTGGACACGCCACTGGAGAAGAAGGCGGAGCAGCTCACCGCGGGCGGGCTGCTCCCCGCCGGCCTGCTGCCGGCGATCCGCGACGGCCTGCGTGCCGTCGAGGCCGACCTGCGTCCGGTGCCCAGCGGGCGCACGCAGGCCGAGACCGCCGCGCGGCTGGCCGACGACCTGCGCGAGTTCCGCACCCGGCACGGCCTGTCGGCCGTCGTGGTGATCAACGTCTCGTCCACGGAACCCCCAACCGCGGACGCGCCGGAGCACCACGACCTCGACGCGCTCGTGGCGGCGATGGACGAGCCCGGCCGCGAGGTGCTGCCCGGCAGCTCGCTGGCGGCGTTCGCGGCGGTGTCGGCGGGGTGCCCCTTCGTGGACTTCACGCCGTCGACGGGCATCCGGTTGCCCGCGCTCACCGAATTCGCCCGGCGGCAGGGGCTGCCCTACGCCGGATCGGACGGCAAGACCGGGGAGACGCTGCTCCGGTCGGTGCTGGCGCCGATGTTCGCGGCGCGGGCGCTGAAGGTGCGCTCGTGGTCGGGCACCAACCTCCTCGGCGGCGGCGACGGCGCCACCCTGGCCGACCCGGTGAAGGCGGCGGGCAAGCTGGAGTCCAAGGCCCGCGGGCTGGCGGCCCTCCTCGGCGACGACGTGGTGGCCCCGCTGCACATCGACCACGTGCCGGACCTCGGCGAGCAGAAGACGGCCTGGGACCACGTGTCCTTCGAGGGCTTCCTTGGCGCGCGGATGACCCTGCAGTTCACCTGGACCGGCTACGACTCGGCACTGGCCGCGCCGCTGGTGCTGGACCTGGCGCGGCTGACCGCGGCCGCGTACCGGGCGGGCGAGACCGGGCCGCTGGGGCAGCTCGCGTTCTTCTTCAAGGACCCGGTCGGCACCGGCGAGCACCGCTTCGCCGAGCAGGCGCGGGCCCTGGCCGAGTGGGCCTCGTCGCTGGGACGGCAGAAGTGAACCCGTACGTGCAGCTCGTGCGGGCACCGGCCGCGCTGAGCGTCCTCGGCGACACCGTCGCGGGCGCCGCCGCGGCCGGACGTCCGTTGCGGGGACGGCGGCTCGCGCTGCCGCTGGCCTCGGTGGCGATCTACTGGTCCGGCATGGCGCTCAACGACTGGGCCGACCGCGAGCTGGACGCGGTCGAGCGCCCGGAGCGGCCGATCCCGTCCGGCCGGGTCAGCCCGCGGCGCGCGCTCGGCGTCGCGGCGGGGCTGACCGGCGCGGGCCTCGGGCTGGCCGCGGTCGCCGGTGGCCGCGACGCGCTCAAGGTCGCCGCGCCGCTGGCCGCGGCGGTGTGGGCCTATGACACCGTGCTGAAGAAGACCCCGCTCGCACCGGCCGCGATGGCGCTGTGCCGCTCGCTGGACGTGCTGCTCGGCGCGGGCCGCTCGGGTGCGGCGAAGGCGCTGGTGCCGGCCGCGGTGCTCGGCGGGCACACGCTCGGGGTCACCGCGTTGTCGGCGGGCGAGGTGCACGGCGCGTCGCCCGCGCGCGCGGCGGGCGCGCTCGCGCTGACCTCGGCGTCGGCCGCCGCGGCGGTGTCGGGGCGCGGCGGCGCGGCCGGGCACCGGGTGGCGGCGCTGGCCGCGGCCGCCGGGTACGGCGTGAGCGTCGGGTCGAAGCAGTACGCGGCGGTGCGCAAGCCGACCGCGGCCGTGGTCCGGACGGCGACGGCCGCGGGCATCCACGGCATGGTCCCGTTGCAGGCCGCGCTCGCGGCCCGGCGCGGCGGGGTGCTCGGCGCGGGCCTGGTCGCACTGGCGCTGCCGCTGGCCAAGCGGCTTGGCCGGAAGGTGAGCCCGACATGAGCGGCTACCACCTCGGCTACGGCACCAACGGATTCGCCAACCACCGGCTGGACGACGCCCTGGCGATCATCGCCGAACTCGGATACACCTCGGTCGCGCTCACGCTGGACCACCAGCACCTCGACCCGTATGCCGACGACCTGTCCGCGCGGGTGGACCGGGTCGCCGCGCGGCTGGACGAGCTGGGCCTGCGCTGCGTCGTGGAGACCGGCGCGCGGTTCCTGCTGGACCCGTGGCACAAGCACGAACCGACCCTGGTCAGCGAGAACGCGGACAAGCGGCTGGACTTCCTGGCGCGGGCGATCCGGGTCGCGGAGGGACTGGGCGCCGACTGCGTGTCGTTCTGGTCCGGGGTGTCCACTGTGGACGAGGCGACCGCGTGGGAGCGGCTGCGGTCGCGGATGCCCGCGGTGCTGGCCGAGGCGGACCGGCGCGGTGTCCGCCTCGGCCTCGAACCGGAACCGGGAATGCTCGTGGAAACGCTGTCCGACGCGCTGCGGTTGCGCGCCGATCTGGGTGATTCGGACTTGCTCGGGATCACCCTCGACGTCGGGCACTGCGTCGCCGTGGAGCCGCAGGACGCGGCCGCGTGCATCCGGCAGGCCAAGGGGCTGCTGGTCAACGTGCAGCTGGACGACATGCGGCCGGGGGTGCACGAGCACCTCGAGTTCGGCGACGGGCAGCTGGACCTGCCCGCCACACTCGCCGCGCTGGACGAGATCGGCTACACCGGGGTGGCCGCGGTCGAGCTGCCCCGGCACAGCCACGCCGCGCCGCAGGTCGCCCGCGCCGCGCTGACCGCGTTGCGGGCCGCGCGGCTCGACCAGTCCTGGCTGGGCGAGGCGCAACGGCGCATCACCGGTGAGCCCACGGCCGTGCGGACCCTGTTCCCGGCGGCCGGACGGCACGTCGGCCGGGGCCCGCTGCACCCGGGCTCCGATCCGGACGGCTTGGTCCACGGCACCGCCGACGACCTGGCCCGGACCCGGCTGCTGACCACGCTCGCCGCGGCGCTGCCCGCCGGGGAGTTCGCGGCGGAGCTGGCCGACCTCTACCGCTACGGCGACGGCGCCGAGCGGCGGGGCGTGCTGCGGGCGCTGTCCGCGGTCGGCGACAAGGCCGTCGCCACCGGTCTCGAACTGGTCCGCGACGCACTGCGCAGCAACGACACCGGCCTGATCGCCGCCGCGCTCGGCCCGTTCGCCGCCCGCCACCTCGACCAGCACGGCTGGCGCCACGGCGTGCTGAAGTGCCTGTTCACCGGCATCCCGCTGGCCGCGGTCGCCGAACTGGACCGGCGGGCCGACGACGAGCTGCGCCGCATGATCACCGACTACGCGGGGGAGCGCAGGGCCGCCGGCCGCGCCGTCCCCGCCGACGCACTCCGCTTCCTGGAAGAGACACCCTGATGCGCCTGTTCGATCCGCACATCCACATGACCTCCCGCACCACCGACGACTACGAGGCCATGTACGCCGCCGGCGTGCGGGCACTGGTCGAGCCCGCGTTCTGGCTCGGCCAGCCGCGCACCGGCGTGTCGTCGTTCACCGACTACTTCGACGGGCTGATCGGCTGGGAACGCTTCCGCGCCGCGCAGTTCGGCATCCGCCACCACTGCACCATCGCGCTGAACCCCAAGGAGGCCAACGACCCGCGCTGCACGCCGGTGCTCGACGTGCTGCCGCGCTACCTCGCCAAGGACGGCGTGGTCGCGGTCGGCGAGGTCGGCTACGACTCGATGACCCCGGCCGAGGACGACGCCTTCGCCCGCCAGCTGGAGATGGCGAAGGAGCACGACCTGCCGGTGCTCGTGCACACCCCGCACCGGGACAAGCTGGAAGGCACCAAGCGCACGCTCGCCGTCGTGGCCGAGTCCGGCATCGCGCCGGAGCGGGTCGTGGTCGACCACCTCAACGAGGTCACCGTCGGCCTGGTCAAGGAGTCCGGCTGCTGGATGGGCTTCTCCATCTACCCGGACACCAAGATGGACGAGCAGCGCATGGTCGCGATCCTGCGCGAGCACGGCACGGAGAAGATGTTGGTCAACTCCGCCGCCGACTGGGGCCGCTCGGACCCGCTGAAGGTGCGCAAGACCGGGCTGGCGATGCTCGACGGCGGGTTCACGGAGTCCGATGTGGACACCGTGCTGTGGGACAACCCGGTCACCTTCTACGGCCAGAGCGGGCGGCTGGTGCTCGACGAGCTGCCCGGCTTCAGCGCGGCCAAGGAGACCTTCGAGGGCAACTCCGTGCTGCGCGGCGGGCGGGACGAGGCGGTCGCGTGACACCCCTGTCCTACTGCACCAACGTCCATCCGGCCGAGGACCTGCACGGGGTCCTCGGCCAGCTCGACTCCTACGCGCTGCCGGTGCGGGAGCGACTGGGCGCAGACCGGCTCGGGCTCGGGCTGTGGCTGGCCGCCGACGTGGCGTCGGCGCTGGCCGCCGATCCGGCCGAGCGCAAGCGGTTGCGCGCCGAGCTGGACGCCCGCGGGCTGGAAGTGGTGACGCTCAACGCGTTCCCGTACGGCGGGTTCCACGACCCGGTGGTCAAGCAGAAGGTCTACCGTCCACGATGGACCGACCGGGCACGCGCGGAGTACACGCTGAACTGCGCGACCGTGCTGTCCGGGCTGCTGCCCGACGACGCCGCGTTCGGGAGCATCTCCACGCTGCCGCTGGGCTGGCGCGAGCCGTGGACGCCGGAGGACGACACGGCGGCCCAGCGGCTGCTCGACGAGGTGACTGCCGGGCTGCGCGCCCAGGACCGCGCGATCCGGCTCGCCGTCGAGCCGGAACCCGGCTGCATCCTGGACACCGTGCACGACGCCGTGTACTGGCTCGCCGGGCGGGTCGATCCGGCGCACGTCGGGCTGTGCCTGGACACCTGCCATCTGGCGGTGTCCTTCGCCGACCCGGCCGGCGCGGTCGCCGAGATCACCGCGGCCGGGCTGGACGTGGTCAAGGTCCAGATGTCGGCCGCCCTGCACGTCCCGGACCCGCGCGACCCGGCGGCCCGGGAGGCCCTGGCCGCGTTCGACGAGCCGCGGTACCTGCACCAGACCCGCGAATCGGCCGGCGGCGACGTCCGCAAGGCCGACGACCTGGGCGAGGCGTTCGCGGACCTGCCGGGGGAGGGGCCGTGGCGCGTGCACTTCCACGTGCCGCTGCACGCGACCCCGGCGGCGCCGCTGTCCTCGACCACCGAGGTCCTGTCGCAGGCCCTCGCCGCGCTGCCGCCGGAGCCGGCGCACCTGGAAGTGGAAACCTACACCTGGACGGTGCTGCCGGAGGCGCACCGGCAGGACCTCATCGGCGGGATCGCGGCGGAACTGTCCTTCGCCGCGGGATTGGTGGCATCGAAGTGAAACCGCTCCTGGTGCTCGACGTCGTGGGGATGACCCCGCGGCTGCTCAAGCACATGCCGAACGTGGCGAAGCTGGGGCAGCAGGGCTGGCAGGCGCAGCTGGACACCGTGCTGCCCGCGGTGACCTGCAGCGTCCAGTCCACGTTCCTGACCGGGCGCATGCCCAGCGAGCACGGCATCGTCGGCAACGGCTGGTACTTCCGGGAGCTCGGCGAGGTCTTCCTGTGGCGCCAGCACAACAAGCTGGTCGAGGGCGAGAAGCTGTGGGAGACCGCGCGGGCCGAGCACCCCGGGTACCGCGCGGCCAACGTGTGCTGGTGGTACGCGATGGGCGCGACCACCGACTTCACCGTCACGCCCCGGCCGATCTACTACGCCGACGGCAAGAAAGCCCCGGACTGCTACACCCGCCCGCCGCAGCTGCACGACCGGCTCACCTCGCGGCTGGGCGAGTTCCCGCTGTTCCAGTACTGGGGCCCGACCGCCTCGATCGCCTCCACGGACTGGATCGTCGGGGCGACCGCGGCGATCCTGCGCGAGGACCGGCCCGACCTGACGCTGGCATACCTGCCGCACCTGGACTACGACCTGCAGCGGTTCGGCCCGGACTCGCCGCAGGCCATCGCGGCCGCCCGCGCGGTGGACGCGTCCGTCGCACCGCTGCTCGACCAGGCCAGGGCGGACGGCCTGGGGGTCGTGGCGCTGAGCGAGTACGGCATCACCAACGCGCACCGGCCGGTCGACGTCAACCGGCTGCTGCGCCGCGAGGGCCTGCTGGAGGTCTACACGCAGGACGGCATGGAGTACCTCGACCCGTGGACCTCGCGGGCCTTCGCCGTCGCCGACCACCAGGTCGCCCACGTCTACGTGGCCGACGAGGCGGACCTGCCGCGGGTGCGCGACCTGCTCACCCAACTGTCCGGTGTGGACGAAGTGCTGGACCGGCAGGCCCAGGCCCGCTTCGGCAACGACCACCCGCGGGCGGGCGAGTTCGTGGTGACCGCGGAGCCGGACGCCTGGTTCACCTACTACTACTGGCTCGACGACGACCGCGCGCCGGACTTCGCGCGCGGCGTGGAGATCCACCGCAAGCCCGGGTACGACCCGGCCGAGCTGTTCTTCGACCCGGCCGATCCGCTGGTGAAGGCCAAGGCGGGGCTGAACCTGGTGCGCAAGAAGGCCGGGCTGCGGTACGCGATGAAGACCACGCCGCTGGACCCGTCCCCGGTGCGCGGCTCGCACGGGCGGCTGCCGGACTCGCCGGACGACGGGCCGGTGCTGCTGTGCGGGGACGCGGGCGTGCCGGAGCGGGAGCGGCTGGCCGCCACCGACGTCCGGGACCTGCTGCTGAGTGTGCAAGGACTGAAGGCGAGCGAAGGGAGCAGGCGATGAGCCGTCCGGTCACGTTGTTCACCGGCCAGTGGGCCGATCTGCCGTTCGAGGAGGTGTGCCGGCTCGCGTCGCAGTGGGGCTACGACGGGCTGGAGATCGCGTGCAGCGGCGACCACTTCGAGGTCGACCGCGCGCTCGCCGAAGACGACTACGTGGCGGGACGGCACAAGATTCTGGAGTCCTACGGCCTCAAGGTGTGGGCGATCTCGAACCACCTGGTCGGGCAGGCGGTGTGCGACGACCCGATCGACGAGCGGCACCGCAACATCCTGCCCGCCCGCGTCTGGGGCGACGGCGAGCCCGAAGGCGTGCGGCAGCGGGCCGCCGCGGAGATGGCCGACACCGCCCGTGCCGCGGCGAAGCTCGGCGTGGACACCGTCATCGGCTTCACCGGGTCGAAGATCTGGAAGTACGTGGCGATGTTCCCGCCGGTGTCGCAGGAGGTCATCGACGACGGGTACGCCGACTTCGCCGCGCGCTGGAACCCGATCCTCGACGTGTTCGACGAGGTCGGGGTGCGGTTCGCGCACGAGGTGCACCCGTCGGAGATCGCCTACGACTACTGGACGACCCGCCGGGCGCTGGACGCGGTCGGCAACCGCCCGGCGTTCGGGCTGAACTGGGACCCGTCGCACTTCGTGTGGCAGGACCTGGACCCGGTCGGGTTCATCCTGGACTTCGCCGATCGGATCTACCACGTGGACTGCAAGGACACGAAGAAGCGGTTCGACGGCCGCAACGGGCGGCTCGGATCGCACCTGGCGTGGGCGGACCCGCGCCGCGGGTGGGACTTCGTGTCCACCGGCCACGGCGACGTGCCGTGGGAGGAGTGCTTCCGCGCGCTCAACGCGATCGGCTACCGCGGGCCGATCTCGGTGGAGTGGGAGGACGCCGGCATGGACCGCCTGCGCGGGGCAGAGGAGGCGGTCGGCTTCATCCGCAACCTGTTGTGGGACAAGCCGTCGGCGGCCTTCGACGCCGCCTTCAGCACCGAGAAGTGAGGGGAGGGCGCCCGGCCGCGTGGCCGGGCGCCCTCGCCGTCAGCTGAACAGCGCGCTGTAGCCGTTGAGCGCGGGCTGGCCGCCGAGGTGCGCGTACAGCACGGTCGATCCGGCCGGGATCTCCTTGCGCGACACCAGGTCGATCAGCCCCGCCATGGACTTGCCCTCGTACACCGGGTCGGTGACCATGCCCTCGGTGCGGGCGGCGAGCTTCATCGCGTCCAGGGTCTGCTCGTCGGGGATGCCGTAGATGCCGGCGTGGTAGCGCTCGTCCAGCTCGACATCCAGTTCCCGGTCGACGCCGAGCAGCGACGCCGTGTTCCGCGCGATGCGGGCGATCTGGTCGCGGGTCTCCGTCGGCTTGGCGGAGCCGTCGATGCCGAGGATGCGGCGCGGCCGGTCCTCCTCGAGCGCGGCGAACCCGGCGATCATGCCGGCCTGCGTCGACCCGGTGACCGAGCAGACGATGATGGTGTCGAAGTGGACGCCCAGCTCGCGCTCCTGCTCGGCGACCTCGGCGGCCCACCGGGCGAAGCCGAGCCCGCCGAGGCGGTGGTCGGAGGCGCCGGCCGGGATCGCGTACGGCTTGCCGCCGCGCTCGCGGATCTCGTCGAGGGCCTGTTCCCAGCTCTCCTTGAACCCGATGCCGAACCCGGCCTTGACCAGCCGCACCTCGGCGCCTGCCAGGCGGCTGATCAGGATGTTGCCGACCTTGTCGTAGACGGCGTCCGGCCAGTCGACCCAGCTCTCCTGCACCAGCACGCACTTGAGCCCGGCCCGCGCCGCGACGGCCGCGACCTGGCGGGTGTGGTTCGACTGGACGCCGCCGATGGACACCAGGGTGTCGCACCCCTGGGCGATCGCGTCCGCGACGAGGTACTCCAGCTTGCGGGTCTTGTTGCCGCCGAAGGCGATGCCGGAGTTGCAGTCCTCGCGCTTGGCCCACACGGCGGCGCCGCCGAGGTGGGCGGTCAGCCGGTCCAGGCGGTGCACCGGCGAGGGGCCGAAGAGCAGCGGGTACCGCTCGAAGTCGTCCAGGGACATTGGGGGCTCCAATCAGGGTTGGCGTCGGCAGGGGCTACGGGTGGGTGCTTCGCGCGGGGTGCCGGTCGGGGCCGTGGTGCGGGTGCGGGTTCGGTCAGGGGATCGCGGCCCGCCGGTGGCTGATTTCCGGGTTGGCGGGTGGTGCGGTGAGGGGCCGGGTGGCAGCTGGTGCCGGGTTGGCGGGTGGTGTTGGGTTCGCGGTGCTGCGGGGTTGGTGGGTGTGCTGGGTTGGTGGGTGGTGCTGGGGTGGCGGTGGCGTTGGGTGCCGGTGGTGCTGGGTTCGGCGAGTGGCGCCGGGGTCGGTGGGTGGCGCCGGGGTCGGCGGGTGGCGTTGGGTGCCGGTGCCGGTGGCGGTGGGCGCGTGGGGCTGGGTCGGTGGGTGGCGCCGGGGTCGGCGGGTGGCGTCGACTTGGTAGTCGTGCCGGGCCGGCGGCTGGCGCTGCGCCGTGGATGGGCCTTGACCCCGCCCGCGGCAGGTGCTTCGTCCACGGGTCGTGGATGGGTGTGGTCTCGCGGGCGCCGGTGGCGCGCCCCGGGGCGGTCCGGGTGGTCAGTCGGCGAGGTCCTCCAGCTCCCGCCAGATCTCGGTGGTCACCGCGGTGGCCGTGGCCGCGTCGCGGGCGCGGCAGGCCTCGATGAGCCGCTCGTGCAGCTCCACGGACTGGTGCCCGGCGCCCTCGCCGAACCGGATCCGCTCCAGGCGGCGGATCAGCGGCGTGTAGCGGTCGATCGTCGCGGCGACCGCGCGGTTTCCGCAGGCGCGCACCAGCACGTCGTGCAGTTCGTCGTCCGCGCGCAGGGCCCCGTCGACGTCCCCGGCGCGGGCCGCGGCGGCGAAGCGGTCGTTGGCCGCCGCCATCGCGTCGCAGTCCGCGTCGCTCAGCCGCGGGACCGCGGTGCGCGCGGCCAGCTCATGCATCGCCCGCACCACCGCCGCCGCGTCGCGCACGTCCCGCGACAGCAGTGGCGTGACCCGCGTGTGGCTCTGCGGCTTGGTCTCGATCAGGCCCTCGTCGGCCAGCCGGGCCAGCGCGTCCCGCACCGGGGCACGTGACAGGCCCAGCTCCTCGGCCAGGTCGGCGTCGCGCACCACGCTGCCCGGCGCGAGATCACCCCGCACGATCGCGTCCCGGATGACCTGGTGCGCGGTTTCCCGCAGCAACGTCCGCCGCACTCGTTCCACAACTGACATGTTAGATGTCAATTGCGGTCGAGACCAGCCCTGTTTCACCAGCCCTTTCCCGGGTTACTCGCCCAGCGTGGCGGCGTCACCAGCGGATGCGGAGGGGCCAGACGAACTGGTCGGCCAGCCCCGTGACGCCATCAGCGGCCCGGTCGCCGACGCCGAAGCCGTCGCCGAGCGCATCAGCAGCGAGGACCGCCCGCTGGGCCCGCCCGGCAAGCCGATGAACAAGCGCTCGCCGTTCTTCATGGGCATGGCCGCGGCCGCCGGAGCGGCCGTCACCGCGGGCGGCGTCTGGTTCCTGTTCATCGCCAGCGGCACGCTCGTGCTCATCGGCGTCGCCCTGTTCGCCGCGATCGGCCTGGAACCGGTCGCGTCCTGGCTCGTCCGGCGTGGGCTGCCGCGGCCGCTGGCGGTCACGGTGATCGTGATCGGCGGGCTGGGCCTGGCCGCCGGGTTCTTCGCCGCGCTCATCCCGCCGCTGGTCGACCAGGCCGTCCGGTTCATCGACCAGGCGCCGGAGTACGTGGCGCGGCTGGGCGACCGCAGCTCGTGGCTCGGCCAGGTCAGCGCGCGGTTCGACCTGCAGCGACGCCTGCAGAGCACCTTCAGCGACCCCGACCCGGCCCTGGTCAACGGGCTCCTCGGCAGCGGCCGAGCGGTGCTCGGCACGCTCACCGACACCCTGATCGTGCTGGTCCTGACGATCTACTTCCTCGCCGACTTCCCGCGGCTGCGCGCCACGATCTACCGCTTCGTCCCGCACACCCGGCGTCCGCGGGCGATCCTCATCGGCGACGAGATCTTCGCCAAGGTCGGCTCCTACGTGCTGGGCAACGTGGTCATCTCGATCATCGCCGGGGTGCTGGGGTTCATCTGGTTCACGATCTTCGGCATCCCGTACCCGGTGCTGCTGGCGCTGCTGCTCGCGGTGCTCGACCTGATCCCCGTGATCGGCGCGATCATCGCCGGGGTCGTGGTGAGCCTGGCCGCGCTGACCGTGTCCTGGCCGGTGTGCCTGGCCACCGTCGGGTTCTTCGTCGTCTACCGGTTCGTCGAGGACTACCTGCTGACCCCGAAGATCATCGGCCGGTTCGTCGACGTGCCCGCGCTCGTCACGGTCGTCGCGGTGGTGCTGGGCGGGGTGCTGCTGGGCATCGTCGGCGCGCTGGTCGCCATCCCGGTGGCCGCCGCGGTGCTGTTGTTCGTGCGGGAAATCGTCTTCCACCGCATGGATCACAGCTGAATGTGACCTGCGTCTTTCCCGCCGCGGCGGAGCACGGGTTACCGTTCCCGCGTGTCCCGCCCCGCCCTGCCCGCAGGTGACCTCGCCCGCACCGTCGTCTTCGCCGCGTTCATCGCCGTGCTCGGGCTCTTCCCGGGCCTCTACGTCGGCGGCTCCGGCGTGCCGATCGTGCTGCAGAACGCCGGCCCGCTCCTGGCCGGCTGCGTGCTGGGGGCGCGCCGCGGCACCGCGTCGGTCGTGTTGTTCCTGGCGCTCACCGCGATCGGCCTGCCGCTGCTGTCCGGCGGACGCGGCGGGATCGCGCCGTTCATCGGGCCCAGCGGCGGGTTCCTGATCGGCTGGATCTTCTCGGCGCTGGTGGTGGGGCTGATCGTGGCGCGGCTGAAGCGCCCCAACGTGCCGGTGCTGCTGCTCGCCGCCGCGGCCGGCGTGGTCGCCGACTACGTCTTCGGCATCACCTACCTCGGCATCTACACCGGTGACCTGGGCGCCGCCGCCGTGCAGTCGCTGGTGTTCCTGCCGGGCGACGCGGCCAAGGTCGTCGCGGTCGCCCTGATCGGCGCCGTCGTGCACCGCGCGCTGCCCGGCAAGCTCGTGGGATCGGCGTCGCGGAGCGAGTGATGGACCCGGACGGCCGGGCGTACGGCGCGGCCCGGTGGCTCGCCGGCCGCGGGATCGGCGAAGGCTCGCGGGTCGCGCTCGACGTGCCCGACGTGCTCCCGTGGTTCCTGGGCGCGGATCTGCTGGGTGCCGCGTCCCTGGTGGTCGAGCCGGCCTGGACACCGGCCGAGCGGGCCGCGGTGCTCGCCGACGCCCGCCCGGACCTGGTGGTCACCGCTGCGGCCCCGCCGCCTGCCGGGCCGGTCGAGCAGGCCGGTGACGGGGAGACGTTCTTCTACCTGCCGACGACCTCGGGCAGCAGCGGCAGCCCGAAGGTCCTGGTGCGCACCCGCGACTCGTGGCTGCGCAGCTTCGCCGCGCTCGGACCGCTGCCTGGGCCGGTGCTGATCCCGGGGCCGCTGAGTTCGTCGTTGTTCCTGTTCGGCGCGCTGCACGCGCGGTGGTGCGGCCGGCCGGTGGTCACCCTGCCGCGCTGGGACGCCGAGGCCGCGGCCCGGACGGAGGCCACCACCGTGCACCTGGTGCCGGCGATGCTGTCCGCGCTGCTCGCGGTGCTGGAACGGCGTGGCGGGCGGTGCGCCTTGCGGACGGTGGTGTGCGGCGGCGCGCATGTCGGCGACGAGCTCCGCGAGCGCTTCGCGCGGGTGCTGCCGGAGGCCGAGCTGGTCGAGTACTACGGCTCGGCGGAGCACTCGCTGATCGCGATCCGGCGCGGCGCCGGGGGACTGCGGCCGGTGCCCGGCGTGGAGCTGGACGTGCGCGACGGGGTGCTGTGGGTGCGGTCGCCGCTGGCCTGCGCCGGGCAGCTCCGCGATGGCGACCTGCGCGCGGCCGGCGACTGGACGACGGTTGGCGACCTGGTCGAGTTCGACGCGTCCGGCGCGCTGACCGTGCGCGGCCGGGCGGGTGCCACGATTTCCAGCGGCGGGCGGCTGGTGCCCGCCGAGGAGGTCGAGGCCGTGCTGCGGACCGCGCCCGGGGTGGTGGACGTGCTGGTCGCCGGCACTCCGCATCCCCGCCTGGGCGAGCTGGTGACCGCGGTGGTGGAAGGTTCGCCCCGGCTGGGTGAGCTGCGGGCGGTGGCCCGGAACCGGCTGTCGCCCGCGAACCGCCCCCGGCGGTGGCTGGCGGTCGAATCGCTGCCGCGCACGGCGTCCGGGAAGCCGGCGCGGGCGCTCGTCGCCGCGGGGCTCGCGGACGGGACGCTGCCCGTGGAGCCGTTGAGGTGACCATGGCTGCCGCGATTGCCGCGTGTGTCGGGCTGGGGCGGGTGTTGGTTGCCGCGCGGCTGGGGGCGCTGGATGTGGAGTTGCTGTCGTGACTGTGCCTGTGGTGGTCGTGGCGTGTGTCGGGCTGGGCCGGGTGTTGGTTGCCGCGCGGCTGGGGGCGGTGGATGTGGGGCTGGTGTCGTGATCGTGCCTGTGGTGGTCGTGGCGTGTGTCGGGCTGGGGCGGGTGTTGGTTGCCGCGCGGCTGGGGGCGGTGGATGTGGGGCTGCTGTCGTGACCACGCCCGTTGTGATCGCCGCTCGGCGGACCGCCATCGGCAACGCGTTCGGAGCCCTGCGCGGGGTGCCGGTCGACGAGCTGGCCGCGCCCGTGCTGCGGGCTGCCCTCGACGACGCCGGTCTGTCCACAGTGGATGACGTGGTGCTGGGGAACGTGTTCGGGCCGGGCGGGAACCCCGCGCGGGTCGCCGCGTTGCGGGCTGGCCTCGCGGTGCCCGGGGTGACCGTCGACCGGCAGTGCGCGAGCGGGCTGGCCGCGATCACCCTGGCGGCGGCGATGATCCGCGCCGGTGAGGGCGAGGTGTTCCTCGCGGGCGGGGTGGAGAGCGCCTCGACGGCGCCGTTCCGCGCCTGGCGGGTGGACGGGAGCAGCGAACCGGGCGAGTTCTACACGCGGGCGCCGTTCGCGCCGGCGGAGATCGGCGATCCCGACATGGGTCCGGCGGCCGACCTGGTCGCCGCGGAGGCCGGGATCTCGCGGCAGCGGCAGGACGCCTTCGCCGCACGCAGCCACGCCCGCGCGGTCGCGGCGCAGCGGGCGGGCCGGTTCGACGCCGAGATCGTGCCGGTCGGCGGGGTGGTGCGGGACGAGCGGCCGCGCGACGGCTTCACCGAGGCGCGGCTGGCGCGGTTCCGGCCCGCGTTCACCCCGGACGGCACCGCGACGGCAGCGAACTCGTGCGGAATCAACGATGGCGCGGCGGCGGTGCTGATCGTGAGCGAGCGCGTGCAGCAGCGGCTCGGGGTGCCGGGGCTGCGGCTGGCCGCGTCGGCGACCTCGGCGGTGGACCCGAACCGGCTCGGGCTCGGCGCGGTGCCCGCCATGCGGCGCGTGCTGGACCGGCGGCCGGACGTGGTCGAGTTCAACGAGGCGTTCGCCGGGCAGGCGCTGGCGTGCCTGGACGCGGCCGGGATCGACGAGGAGGTCGTGAGCCCGGACGGCGGGGCGATCGCGCTGGGTCACCCGTGGGGAGCGTCGGGCGCCGTGCTGGTCGTGCGGCTGTTCGGCACACTGGTGCGGCGGCGGGCCGGGACGTGCGGGCTGGCCGCGCTGTCCGCAGGCGGCGGGGTGGGTGTGGCGACGAGGTGGGAGACGGGATGATCGAGTTCGAGGGCGTCGGGCACGCGTACGGCTCGCGGGTCGTGCTGTCCGATGTGGACTTGCGCATCCCGGAGCGGCGGGTGGCTTTCGTGGGCGCCAACGGTTCCGGCAAGTCCACGCTGGCGCGCATGATCAACGGGCTGGTGGCCCCCACGGAAGGCCGCGTCCTGGTCGACGGTCTGGACCCGGTGCGCGAGGGCCGGGCGGTGCGCAAACGGGTCGGGTTCCTGTTCACCAACCCGGACAGCCAGATCGTGATGCCCACCGCCGGTGAGGACGTCGCGTTTTCGCTGCGCCGGAGCGGGCTGTCCAAACCGGAGCGCGCCGGGCGGGCCGCGGAGGTCCTGGCGCGCTACGGCCTCGGCGACTACGTGGACCACCCGGCGCACCAGTTGTCCGGCGGGCAGAAGCAGTTGCTGGCGCTGTGCGCGATGCTGGTGCTGGAGCCGGACATCCTGGTCTGCGACGAGCCGACGACGCTGCTGGACCTGCGCAACAAGCGGCGGTTCGCCGAGACGCTGGCCGGGCTGCCGCAGCAGGTGGTCCTGGTGACGCACGACCTGGAGCTGCTCGGCGGCTTCGACCGGGTCGTGGTGCTGGACGCGGGCCGGGTCGTGGCGGACGACGCGCCGGGGCCGGCGCTGGCGTGGTACCGGAAGCTGATCGCGTGAACGCCTGGTACGAGCCGGGGACGAGCGTCCTGCACCGCACCCCGGCGGGGGTGAAGTTCCTGGTGCTGCTGGCGCTCGCCGTGGTGATCTTCGTGTTGCGGTCGCCGGTGTGGCTCGGGGTGTTGTGCGCCGCCGCGGTGGCCGGTTACGCGGTCGCGCGGGTGTCCGGGCGGCGGTGCTGGGGGCTGCTGCGGTCGCTGGGGCTGCTCGTCGCGGTGGTGTTCGCGTTGCAGTGGTGGCTGCTCGGGCTGGAGCCTGCGGTCGTGGTGTGCCTGCGGATCGTCGCCGCGCTCGCCGCCGCGAACCTGGTGACGGTCACGACCCGCGTCGACGACCTGGTGGCCGCGATCGAGCGCGGGCTGGGCCCGTTGCGGCGGTTCGGGGTGCGGCCGGAGCGGCTCGGGTTGCTGGTCGGGTTGACGCTGCAGGCCGTGGCGACGCTGACCGGGATCGCGGGCGAGGTCCGGGAGGCGGCCAAGGCGCGCGGCGCGGACCGGTCGGTGGTCGCGATCACCGTCCCGTTCCTGGTCCGGACGTTGCGGCACGCCGACGAGCTCGGGGAGGCCCTCGCCGCGCGCGGTGAGGGTGATCGCTGACGCGTCGCGGGTGATTGCGGGCCGCTGTCCTGGTCGCGTGGTGACCGAGGTGGCCGCGGTGGCTGGCGGTGGGGTGGTGACCGGTGAGGCCGTCGGTGGCTGGCGGTGGGGTGGTGGCCGGTGAGGCCGTCGGCGGCCGCCGCAGCTGGCGGCGGGGGCGGTCGTTGAGGCGTCGCGGGGGTGATTGCGGGGCAGTGTCCTGGTCGCTTGGTGATCGACGTGGCCACCGGTAGCCGCGGTGGCTCTCGGTGGGGGTGATCGCGGGCCACTATCCTGGCGCGGTGACCGACGAGGCCCCCGGCGGCCGCCGCAGCAGGCTTGGCCAGGCGTTGCGCGAGGTCGACCGGCGGGAGAGCCTGCTCCGCACCGCGCGGTTCGTCCGGCGGCTCGCTCCCGGCGACAGTGAGATGGGCGACCCGCTGTCCACGGCGGGCCGTCTGCCGTCGCACCGGCTGGCGCGCGCCCTGGCCGGCAACCCGGAGCCGAGTGTGCTCCGCGAGCTGGGCCTGACCGCGGTCCAGGTGTGGCAGGCGTTCACCGATTCCCGGCGCGCCACCGAGACCGCCGGCATCACGATCCTGTTCACCGACCTCGTGGGCTTCTCGACGTGGGCGCTGGAAGCCGGGGACGACGCGGCGCTCCGCCTGCTGCGCGAGGTCGGGCGCGTGAGCGAGCCCGAGATCACCCGCCGCGGCGGCCGCGTGGTGAAACGCCTCGGCGACGGCCTGATGGCGGTCTTCGCCGAGCCGGAAGCCGGGGTCGAGGCGGCGATCGAGGCGTGCGCGCGGGTCGCCGAGCTGGAGATCTCCGGGCACCGGCCGAGCCTGCGGGCGGGCCTGCACGCCGGGACGCCGCGCAAGCTGGGGCACGACTACCTGGGCGTGGACGTGAACGTGGCCGCGCGGGTGGCGGACGCCGCGGGCGGCGGGCAGGTCCTGATCTCGGCTCCGGTGCGGGAGGCGCTCGACCCGGAGCGCTTCGAGGTGCGCCGCAAACGCTGGTTCCGGGCGAAGGGCACGCCCCGCGACCTGGAGATCTTCGCGGTCGAGCCGCGCTGACACCCGCGGCCGGTGGACGCCGCAGAGGGGGCATGACACCCGCGGCCGGTGGGCGTCGCAGTGGGGACACGGCGCCCGCGGCCGGTGGGCGTCGCAGATGGGGACACGGCGCCCGCGGCCGGTGGGCGTCGCGGTGGGGGCATGACGCCCGCGGCCGGTGGGCGTCGCGGTGGGGGCATGACGCCCGCGGCCGGTGGGCGTCGCGGTGGGGGCATGACGCCCGCGGCCGGTGGGCGTCGCAGATGGGGACACGGCGCCCGCGGCCGGTGGGCGTCGCAGTGGGGACACGGCGCCCACCGGCTTGTCGCGGCCCGGAACCGGACCGTCGTGGGGTGGACTCGCCGAGGGCGGCGGGCCGCGGGTTTGTCCGGATTGATCGAGGTGGGACCCTCCTCCCTTGCCTGGTGCCTGGTGCCTGGTGCCTGGTGCCTGGTGCCTGGTGGCTGGTGGCTGGTGGCTGGTGGCCGGCCGGCCGGCATGGCTGGCTGGGCGGCCGGCATGGCTGGCTGGGCGGCCGGTCTGGCCCGGCTTGACCTGGTTGGCGTCTTTTGCGGCATGGCCTGGCATGGCCCGTGCTGGCGTGCCCGGCCCTGCCCCGGCCGGGCCAGGCCGGCCCTGGCGTGGCGCCGATCAACCCCCGGGCCTACCGGCGCCTCGCCCGGATCGACGTCTCACACCGGCCGCTGCCGGGCCGAGCTGGTGCTTGTGCCCTCGCCCCGGCCGGGCATCACGCTGGGGCGCCGCCGGCGAGGAGGGGGTCGTTGCGGACCCACAGGACCGGGCCGACGCACCGCCAGTCGCCGGGTTGCCAGCGGCCGAAGGTCTGCCCGGCGATGCCCGCGGCCTGGCAGAAGTAGGCGCTGCCCAGGTCCTGCACCGGCGCCCAGCCTTCCTCCTGTGCGGACGCCGGCACCTGCGTGAGCGCCAGCGCCGAGCCGAGGGTGGCGACGGCGATCAGGCTCCGGATGACGTTTCGCTTCATGACTCCTCCACAAGTGTTCACAACGAGTCCCACCACCAGGCGATGGCGGGGATGGGCACCGGGTCGGGGCACGGGTCCGACGGCTCGTCGGCCCAGCGCGGGTCCTCGCCCGGGCTGGTGTACCCGTGGTAGCGCGGCACCCGCAGGGCCCAGTCGGTGTTGCCGCGGATCGCGTGGCCCAGCCCGTCCAGGTAGGTCCGCAGCGCTGCACTGACCGGCTTGGCCGCGACCTCCGAGCGCAGGCGCAGGAACCGGTTCATCACGCGGTCCCGCAGCGCGTAGGCCCGCACCACGGCCTCCTCCGCGCCGAGCCCGTGCCGCGCGCGCAGCACGTTGATCAAATTGATGCCGGTTTCGCCTTCGTCTTCCTCCTTCCGGTAGGAGTGCAGGTCGTTGTCCCACGAGGCGACGAGGATCGTCATCTCGGTGAGCGCCCGCACCGCCGGTGAATCCATTTCCGCAGCCGGAACCTCCTGCCCCGCGGCGATTTCGAGCATCGCCAGCGTCGGCGGCCCGCCCGCGCTGTTCAGCCGGATCGCGGTGTACTCGGCCAGGTCCGGCATCCGGCCGCGGCCCCGGCACGCGATCTGCCACGCCACCCCGAACAGCCACGCGCGGTGGGCTTCGGCGAACCGGCGCACCTGCACGGGCGTCGCGCACGCCGCGAAGGTGCGGCCGATGTCCTGCAGCGCCAGGACCATCGGATCGCCGTCCGGCGGCGGGTGCCACGGGTTCTCCAGCGCGCGCTGCGCCTGCCCGGCCATCACCAGGAACTCGTGCGGCGAGCGCGCGAACTCACCGGAGTCGCACCGGGCGTCGTCGAACGCGAAACCCCAGTACACCCAGTGCGCCGCGGCCTCCACGTTCTCCGTGATCCCGTCCGGGGCGAAGCGGGCGTAGAACTCGGCGCTGTTCGTGCCCACGATCCGCATCCGCTCCGTCTCGTCGCGGTAGAAGCGGACCCGGTCCAGCCAGGCGATGGCGCGTTCCTCGATCAGGTCGACGTCGGGGTGGATCCGCGACTCGACCGGGCAGTAGAACGGCCGCAGCCGCACGGTGGTCACGACGGAACCGCCGGTTCGCCGAACCGCACGGTTTCCACCGCGGCGACCCGCTCCTCGACCGTGACCGGGCCGAGCCCGCCCAGCGCCGCGACCATCCGGTCCACCAGCTCCGGCGGCGCCGAGGCGCCCGCCGTCACCGCGACCGTGGTGGCGGTGCGCAGCCAGGCGAACCGGATGTCCTCGCACCGGTCGACCAGGTGCGCCGGCGTGCCGTGGCGGTGGGCCAGCTCCACCAGGTGCCGGGAGTTGGCCGAGTTGGCCGAGCCCGCGACCAGCAGCAGGTCCGCCTCGTCCAGCACCGCCCGCACCGCGGCCTGCCGGTTGGTCGCGGCGTAGCAGATGTCGTCCGACCGCGGCCCGCGCAGCGCGGGGAACCGTTCGCGCAGCGCGTCGACCACCCCGGCCGTCTCGTCGACCGCCAGCGTCGTCTGCGTCAGGTAGGACACCCGCGACGGATCCGGCACCCGCAGCCCCGCCACGTCGCCCGCGGTCTCCACGACCACCGTCGACTCCTTCGCCTCGCCCGCGGTGCCGACGACCTCCTCGTGGTCGTGGCGCCCGATCAGCACCACTGTGTCGCCGCGCCCGGCGAAGCGCCGCGCCTCCGCGTGCACCTTCGACACCAGCGGGCACGTCGCGTCGACGACCCGCAGCGCCCGCTCCCGGGCGTGCGCGCGCACCGACGGCGGCACCCCGTGCGCGGAGAAGATCACCAGCTGCCCACGCGGCACGTGGTCCAGCTCGTCGACGAACACCGCGCCCCGCGCGGCCAGCTCGTTGATCACGTGGGTGTTGTGCACGATCTGCTTGCGCACGTAGACCGGCGGGCCGTGCTCGGCCAGCGCCCGCTCCACGGTGCGGATCGCCCGTTCGACACCCGCGCAGAACGACCGCGGCGCGGCCAGCCGCACCACGCGCGGCCGCATCGCCTTGGCCGCCGCGGCCAGCTCCGCGCGAACGGCTTCGCCGTGTCCCTGGCGCAGATTCCCCGTGTTGAGGTGTCCCACCGCGAGGGCAGGCCCCGGTGGACCGGCCGGCGCGCCTGCCCAGTCCGGGGCCAGGGCGGCTCGCCCGCCGGGCGGGATCCCCGGTGGCGGGCCCGATCCGGCCAGGACGACCCCGTCCGCGACGCGCAACCCGCGGCGGCGCAGTCCCCCGGCGAGCAGGGGAGCGGCCGGGCACGGTTCGGTGCCGCCGTGCCAGCGGATCTCGTTTGGCACCAACACATCGGCGCCGGGCGCGGCGAAGAGCGGCACCACTTTCCCGGTGCGGATGGGGACGGTCATGCGGGTCCTCCTGTTCCGCCCATTTCGGGCGGCGGTGCGAACGCAGCGGAAAACGCTGCCAGACAAGGGATTTCGGGTTTCCGGTGATCGCCGGACAACTCCACGGTGCCCGAAGCGCGGGCCCGGTTTCAAGCCCGCCGCGCAGCTTCATTCGAACGAGTTTTTGTTTCCGTTGCGCCGCAATGGGTTCATCACGCCGCTGAGTTGTTCACCGTCCGCGATGAGGAAACGCGAATCCTCGCTCACAAGGTCGGCCCCGGCTCCCGGAAGTGTGGTGCGGCGAGTTCGCCGTTTCACCCGTCCGCTCCGGTGCTACTTCTCCGACCGCGTCTTTCCCCAGCACTCGAGGAGAATTCATGTCGACTCGGCTCGCCGATGTGACCGCACCCCCGCGACCGCGCGCCCCGGCGGAACCGGACTTCGGCCGGGCGCTGGAGGAGGTCGAGGCCGCGCTCGGCGAGTTCCTCGACGCGCAGGCCCGCGACCCGGCCGACCGCTGCCTGCCGCCGCTGGTCGACGTCCTGCGCGAGTTCGTCCGCGACGGCAAGCGGCTGCGCCCCCTGTTCTGCCACTGCGGATGGCTCGCCGCGGGCGGCGACCCGGCCGGCGCGCCGGTCGCGCGGGTCGGCGCGGCGCTGGAGCTGTTCCACTCCTTCGCGCTCATCCACGACGACGTCATGGACGGCTCCCACCTGCGGCGCGGCCGCCCGTCGATGCACCGCCGGCTCGCCGCCCGCTACCACGGCGACGACCCCGAGGCGGCCGCGCGCTTCGGGGTGAACGCCGCGATCCTGCTCGGCGACCTGTGCCTGGCCTGGGCCGACGAAATGCTGCTGACCGCGGGCGTGGACGACGACGACCTGCGGCGGGCCGCGCCGGTGCTGCACGCGATGCGCAGCGAGGTCATGGTCGGCCAGTACCTCGACCTCGGCGGCGAGTGGACCGAGGACGTGCTCGATCGCGCCTGGCGCGCGCTGCGCCTGAAAACCGCCGGCTACACCGTGGAACGGCCGTTGCAGATCGGGGCCGCGCTCGCCGGGGGCGGCCCCGATCTGCTGCGCTGGTGCACCGCCTACGGCCGCCCGCTCGGCGAGGCGTTCCAGCTGCGCGACGACCTGCTCGGCGTGTTCGGCGAACCCGGCACCACCGGCAAGTCCGTGCTCGACGACCTGCGCGAGGGCAAGCAGACCGTGCTGATGGCGCTGACCTGGCGGCGGGCGCGGCCGGGGCAGCGCGAGGTGATCCGGCGGCTGCACGGCGATCCGGACCTGGACGCCGACGGCGCGGCGCGGCTGCGGGCCGTCATCTCCGACACCGGCGCCGAAGACGCGGTCGGCGAGCTGATCGAGGCCAGGGCCCGCGAGGCGCTCGCCGCGCTGGAGGCGGCGGACCTGCCCGCGACGGCCCGCCGCGCCTGCGCGGAACTCGTGCACCAGGCCACCCGCCGGACCCGCTGACCGGGAAGGGAGATCCGGTGTCCACAGTGTCCAATTCGGACTACGTGTTGCAGGCGGTGAACCTGCACAAGTCTTTCGGGGCGCGCCACGTGCTGCGGGGCGTCGAGTTCGGGCTGCGGCCCGGCGAGCTGCTCGGCGTCCTCGGCGAGAACGGCGCGGGCAAGTCCACCCTGCTGCGCATCCTCGCCGGGGTGCTGCGCGCCGACCGCGGCGAAGTGGTGCACCGCGGCCGGCTCGGCTACTGCCCGCAGCGGATCGTCGTCAACGACGAGCTGACCGTGGGCCAGCACCTGCGGTACTTCCAGAGCGCCTACCACCTGGAAGACCTGACGGTGGCCGAGTCGGTGGCCGAACGGCTCGGGCTCAACCCGTTCCGGCACACCCGCGCCGGGGTGCTCTCCGGCGGCACGCGGCAGAAGCTCAACCTCACGCTGGCGCTGATGCACGACCCGGACGTGGTGCTGATGGACGAGCCCTACCAGGGGTTCGACTGGGAGAACTACCTGACCTTCTGGACGCTGACCGACCAGCTGCGCGCGCAGGGCCGGTCGGTGCTGGTCATCTCGCACCTGGCGCACGACACCGAACGGTTCGACCGGCTGCTGCGGCTGGCCCGCGGCCAGGTCGAGCCGACCGACGCGATGGCGGGCGCCGAACTCGAGGCGGCGTCATGACCGTCCGGGAGCTGGTGGAACGGGCCCGGCGCTGGCAGGCCGGGATCGCGGACTCGACGACTTGGCACGCAGCGTTGCTGAAGGCGATCGCGTTCGAGGTCGCGCAGCACGCGCGCAACCGGCTGGCGCTGTCGCTGGTGGTGTTCTTCATCCCGTGCTGGCTGGCGATCGTGCGCACGGTGATCCCGTCGCGGCCGATCGAGTACCAGTCGCGGATCGCGCCGGCGCCGATCACGGTCGACGCGAGCGAGCTCGCCCTGATCTCCGGCGCGCTCAACGCGCTCACGCTGATCATCGGGTTCATGCTGTTCGCGTCGGTGCGGCGGGCGCGGGAGTTCGACCAGCGGCTGGTGCTGGCCGGGTTCCCGCGGCCGGTGCTGCTGCTGGCGAAACTGGCGGGGCTGGTGCTGGTCGCGACGGTGGTGTCCGGCTACGCGAGCATCGTGATGGGGTTCTACTGCGATCCGCACTCCGGCGGGATGCTGTTCCTGAGCCTGCTGTCGGCGGGGCTCATCTACGGCGGGCTCGGGGTGGCGCTCGGGGTGGCGGTGCCGACCGAGCTGGCCGGGATGTTCGTGATCATCATGGTCAGCCTGGTCGACGTGATGGTGCAGAACCCGGTGATCAACCCGGGCAAGGACCAGGCGGTGCTGCGGTTCCTGCCCACGTACGGGCCGATGCAGAGCGGGGTCGCGGCCACGTTCACCGACTCGGCGTCGTTCGGGTACCTGATGCTCGGGCCGCTGTGGCTGCTGGTGTTCGCCGCGTTCGGGCTGGGCGCGTTCTACCTGCGGACCAAGGACCACTCGCGGCACACCGGCGGTCCCGGCGAGCCGGAGGCGGCGGTGGTGACGGTGCGGCTGCGGGCGGACGGGACGCTGGAGGTGGAGTCGCGGCGCGGGCCGGTGATGGTGTGCACGGAGCAGCCCGCGCCGCTGCGGATGCCGGAATGGCTGCCGCTGTCGGAGAAATCGCTCGGCTCGGCGAGCGCGGCGCCGGGCGGTTGACGCTCGCCTGCACGGTGTTCGCCAATCCGCACGGGGGTGGGCCACCCCGCCGGAGGGGCAATGCCCGCCGTGTGGGCGGTTCAGGCCCGCTCGGCGACCAGCTCCAGCTCCAGGTCGAGGTGACGCCCGGTCATGCCCTTCATCGCCGTCACGCCGAAGGCATAGCGGTCCACCCGGCTGTGCGCGCGCACCCGCAGCCGCGGGCCCTCGGTGACCGCCGAGTCGACGTGGACGTCCAGTGGGCCGTTGGTGCCACGCACGGTCAGCGTGCCGCGCAGGACCCAGCCGGCGCCGTCCCGCTCGATCGTCGTCGAGGCGAAGGTGATGTCGGGGTGCCGCTCGGTCTCCAGGTACTGCCCGGACCGCACCGTGCGGTCGCGAGTGGCGTTGCCGGTGTCGATGCTTGCCGCGTCGATGGTGGCGGTCACCGCGGAGGAGGTCACCGGGTCGGCGACCGTCACCCGCCCCTCGCGCAGCCGGAACGTGCCGCGCACCGGGCCGAGGCCGAAGAAGTGCCGCGTGGTGAACGACAGGCGTGACCCGGCCGCGTCGATGCGGTAGGCGCCCGCGGCGGGGATCTCGATCGTGCTGGAAGCCGTCATGCCCGCCAGTCTGGCGGAGAACCACCGGCCGCGCGTCGGCCGACGGTGGGCACCGATGTCGACTTTGGTCGCTGGTCGTCACGGCTCTCGCACCCGTACGCTCCTCCACGTGCACGGGGAGTTGCTCTGCGAGCGGGGGAGGACGGCGCTGACCATCGCCGCCTCGGCGGGGTTCGCGGCGACCGCGGCGGGGGAGATCGTCTCGGGTGTCCGGGGCGCGCCGCTCGTCGCGGATCTCGTGGTCGGCGTCCTCGGCTGCGCGCTGGTGCCGTTGCTGTTCCGGTGGCCGGTGCCGTCCGCGGTGGTGCTCATGGTGCTGACCGCGTTCGTCCCGACCGCGACGCCGCCGGCGAGCGTCGGTGTCGTGCAGATCGCGCGGCGCGGTCCGCTGGCCGTGGCGGTGGGGGTCGCCGCGGCCGGGGTCGCCGGCCACCTCGTGCGCGGACTGTGGCGGCCGACGCCCGGCCTGCCCTACGAGTGGTGGGTCGTGCTGGTGGTCCTCGGGCACGCCGCGCTCGTCGGCGGCGGCGCGCTCGCCGAAGCCCGCCGCCAGCTCATCCTGTCGCTCACCGAACGCGCCCGTCGCGCCGAGGCCGAGCAGGGCCGACGGATCGCCGAGGCCCGCGCGGCCGAGCGCACCCGCATCGCCCGGGAGATGCACGACGTGCTCGCGCACCGGCTGTCGCTGCTGGCGACCTACGCCGGGGCGCTGGAGTACCGGCCGGACAGCTCGCCGGAGCGGATCGCGCAGGCGGCCGGCGTCATCCGGGCCACGGTGCACCAGGCGCTGAACGAGTTGCGGGACGTGATCGCGCTGCTGCGGGACACCGACGAGGACCCGGACGGGCCGCTGCCGACGCTGGCCGGGCTGTCCGAGCTGGTCGAGGAGTCGCGCGCGGTCGGCACGCCGGTCGAGGTGCGGGACACGCTCGACGCGGCCGCGGTGCCCGGCGCCACCGGCCGCACGGCCTACCGCGTGTTGCAGGAGGCGCTGACCAACGCCCGCAAGCACGCCCCCGGCAGCCCGGTCCGCGTGGAACTGGGCGGCGCGCCCGGCGCCCGGCTGCGCATCGTGGTGTCCAACCCGGTGTCCGGCGCCGCTCCGGGCCCGGGCGGTGGGGTCGGGCTGGTGGGGCTCACCGAGCGCGTGCGGCTGGCCGGCGGGCGGCTGGATCACGGCGCGGTGGCGGGGGAGTTCCGGTTGGCGGCGGAGTTGCCGTGGCCGGCGTGACCCGCGTGCTGATCGTGGACGACGACGCCCTGGTGCGGTCCGGTCTGACGATGATGCTCGACGGCGCGCCGGGCATCGCCGTGGTAGGGCAGGCCGGCGACGGGGACGAGGTGCCCGCCGCGCTCGACGCGCACCCCGCCGACGTCGTGCTGATGGACATCCGGATGCCGCGCCTGAACGGGATCCTCGCCACGCACCGGACGCGCGCGCGGCCGAACCCGCCCGAGGTGGTCGTGCTGACCACATTCGACACCGACGAGAACGTGCTGCGCGCGCTCCGCGCCGGGGCGAGCGGGTTCCTGCTCAAGGACGCGCCGCCCGTGGAGATCGCCGACGCCGTGCGCCGGGTCGCCGCGGGCGATCCGATCCTGTCCCCGCGCATCACGCGACGGCTCATGGACCGGGCCGCGGTCGAAGCCGGATCCTACGAACGCGCCCGCGCCGCCTTCGCCGCGCTCAGCCCGCGCGAGCACGAAGTCGCCCTCGGTGTCGGCCGTGGCCTGACGAACGCCGAGATCGCCGCGGAGCTGTTCCTCAGCGTGGCCACGGTGAAAGCGCACATCACCCGGATCCTGTCCAAATTGGACGCCGGCAACCGGACGCAGATCGCGCTCATGGCGCACGACGCCGGTTTCTGTTGAGCGCCGTCAGCGTTGCACGACGCGGAACGTCTTCAGCTGCGGGTCCGCCGGGTCGGGCAGGTACATGCCCGCGTCGAGGCCGCTCAGCAGGTAGTCCACCACGGGCCGGGTGATCACCTCGCCCGGCGCCACCGCGGGCACCCCCGGCGGGTACGGGCTGATCACCTCCGCGCACACGCGCCCGATCGCCTCCTCCGGCGGCACGTCCTCAATGGGACCGAAGAACGCGTCGCGCGGCAGCATCGCCTGCTCCAGCTCCAGTTCGCCGGGCTCGGGCAGGTCGACCGGTTTGGCGGGACGGATTTCGCCGGCGCGGTCGGCCAGGTCGCGGATCGCGGTGAGCAGCCGCCCGGTGGTCTCCTCGTCGTCGGCGATCGTGATCTGCGCGGCCATCCGCCGGTGGTCGGACAGTCCCACGTCGAGCCGGTGGTGCTCGCGCAGCCATTCGCTCGCGTCGTAGCCGGACCGGTCCAGCTCCGCGAGGTCCAGCACGATCTTGAGCGGATCGTGGTCGTCGGCCAGCCGCGGCCCGACCAGGTCGTCCCGCTCCATCACGCGGATCCCGGGGATCGCGGCCAGTTCCGCGCGCACCGACGCGGCCAGTTCGAGCGCGCGTCCCAGCAGTTCCTCGCCGTGCTGCACCATCTGCCGCCGCCAGCCGTCGAGCCCGGCGAAGATCAGCGCGCTCGGGCTCGTCGTGCCGAGCAGGTCCGCCCGCGACGCCAGCGCCTGCGGGTCGATCCGGCCGCCCCGCAGGTGGAACACCGAGCCCTGCTCCAGGCCGCAGCCCATCTTGTGCACGCTGGTGACGCACATGTCGGCGCCGGCGTCCATCGCCCACGACGGCAGGTCCGGGTGGAACGGGAAGTGCGCGCCCCACGCCTCGTCCACGATGAGCGGCACGTCGTGGTCGTGGCACACCCGCGCGGTCTCCCGGATCGCGGCGCACCCGCCGTAGTCGGTCGGCGTGATCAGCAGCATCCCCTTGGCACCGGGGTGCGCGGCGAACGCGTCCCGGACGTCCTCCGGCCCCGGCGGGTGCGCGAGGTGGAACCGCCCGTCCCACCGCGGGTGCACCCACACCGGCCGCACGCCGCTGATGATCAGCCCGGCCACCACGGACTTGTGCGCGTTGCGGGACACCAGCAGCTCGTCGCCCGGTCCGGCGACGGCGAGCATCGCGCTCTTCACCGACAGGGAGCTGCCGCAGGTGGAGAAGTACGCCTCCTCGGCGTCCACGGCGTCGGCCATCAGCTCCTCGGCCTTGGCCAGCACGCCCTGGGACATGCGGCGGTCGTCGAGGCCGTTCATGAGGATGATGTCCGAGGCGAACGCGTCCCGGCCCACGACTTCGGCCAGCCGAGGGTCGACGCCGCGCCCCTGTTTGTGCCCGGGCGGGATGAATCCCAGGTGACCGCGTTCGCGGTACCGCTGGATGGCTTCGATCACCGGCGCCTGCGCATGGTCCACGCGGCCGGGCTTCCCCCTGCGGGCCAACGGCAAACTCCGTCCCGATCCCCGGAAAGGTGTCCCCCGTTCATGGGATTCCGCGTGGCGGCCGCTGCTGGCCGCGTGTTAATTTCCGACCTCGCCGTGGCTGTGCACGACGCTGGAGGGGAACGTATGTGTGCCAAGCCTGTTCCGGGCGCGCGATGAGCGACCGGACACCCATTTTCGACGACGTGGTCGCCGCGATCGGGCTCGACTGGTCCGAACTGCAGGCCGACGAGGTGACGTCGGCGGCCGAGGGGGTCGTGGAGGAGACCGTCTCGTGACCCGGCCGGGCTCCGATCGCGTGGAATCCGGCGTTGCGGTGGCGGAGGCAGGCGGGAGCCGCCATTCTGCGAGCATGGCGGACGGGACCGAAGCCGGGCCGGGCGAGCTCTTCTGGCAGATCGTCGAAGTTCTCCACGTACCGCGTTCGCTCGCCGAGCAGGAGCTCGCGCGCTCCCGCTCCGACGTCGCGAACGGCATCGTCCGGCCGGGTGATCCGGCCGAGCCCTACGCGCTGGCCTGGCGGCGCATCCGCAGCCAGTTGGCCGGGCAGAACCTGGCCTGACCGACCGCGGCCGGCCAGTACGATCCGGTCCATGAAGATCGACCGCCCGCTGCTGTTCGCGCCGCAACGCTGGGAGTGGGGCGGTCTCGACGCCGTGTTCTCCACCTCGGCGCCTGCCGACGAGCTGGTCACCAACGTTCACGTGGCCGGTTTCGTCGGCGACCGGATCGTCGTGTGCCGGGACGAGCGGTACGGCTGGTTCCTGCCGGGCGGCACGCGGGAGGCGGGGGAGAGCATCGGCGAGTGCGTCGCCCGCGAACTGGCCGAGGAGGCCGGCGCCCGGCTGGCCGGCGAGCTGCGGTGGATCGGCGCGCACCACTGCGTCAGCGACCGGCCCGAGCCCTACCGTCCGCACCAGCCGCACCCGGAGAAGGCGTGGCTGTGGTGCGCGGCCGAGGTGGAGATCGTCGGCGAGCCGGGCAATCCCGACGACGGCGAGCAGGTGGTGGAGGTCCGCCTCGCCGCGGTCGCCGAGGCGCAGGCGTTGCTCGGCGCGAGCGCGGACTGGATGCCGGACCTGATCGCGCTCGCCGTCGAGTCCCGCGGCTGAGACATCCGCCCCGCGGCCCTTCCCCACGCGGTCGATCTCCCTTAACGTGCGCTAAGCAAGGTTCCGGCTGCGGCCGGAACGGGCGAACGGAAGGGGTGTTGCGACATGGAGGTCGGCAACGCGGTCGCGCTGGTGACCGGTGGCGCGTCGGGGCTCGGGCTGGCGACGGTCAGGGAGCTGCACGGCAAGGGCGCGAAGGTCGTCATCGTGGATCTGCCCTCGTCGCAGGGTGAGGCGGTGGCCAAGGAACTGGGCGACGGGGTGGTGTTCGCCGCGGCCGACGTGACCGACGAGGCCCAGGTGTCCGCGGCGCTGGACGCGGCGGAGGCGCTGGGCACGTTGCGGATCGCGGTGAACTGCGCGGGCATCGGCAACGCGCACAAGACCGTGGGCAAGCAGGGTCCCTTCCCGCTGGACGGGTTCGCCAAGGTCATCAACGTCAACCTGGTCGGCACGTTCAACGTGATCCGGCTGGCCGCGGAACGCATCGCCAAGACCGAGCCGGTGGGTGAGGAGCGCGGCGTCATCATCAACACCGCGTCCGTGGCCGCCTTCGACGGGCAGATCGGGCAGGCCGCCTACTCGGCGTCCAAGGGCGGCATCGTCGGGATGACGCTGCCGATCGCGCGGGATCTGGCGAGCCTGCAGATCCGGGTGGTGACGATCGCGCCCGGCCTGTTCCACACGCCGCTGTTCGCGACCCTGCCGGAGGAGGCGATCGCCTCCCTGGGCGCGCAGGTCCCGCACCCCTCGCGGCTGGGCGATCCGACCGAGTTCGCGGCGCTGGCCCGGCACATCGTGGAGAACCCGATGCTCAACGGCGAGACCATCCGGCTCGACGGCGCCATCCGCATGGCCCCGCGCTGACCCGGCACGCGGCGGCGGCGCCCCGGCCCGCCGCCGCGTCCCGTTATCGTTTTCCGGTGACTTCTTCGATGGGCTGGACATGACGCGACCCGCGGGCGCGTGGCGGGAGTACGGACCGCTCGAACTGACCCCGATCCTGGCGGCCGCCCTGGAAGCCTTCTACGAGCAGGGCTTCCACGGCACCCCCGTGCGGGACATCGCGCGGCGGGTCGGCCAGACGGTGCCCGCGCTGTACTACCACCACGAGAACAAGGAGGGCGTGTTCACCGCGCTCGTCGAGGAGGCCACGAGCGACCTCGACTGGCGGGTGCGGCAGGCCGTCGAGGAAGCAGGCGAGCGGCCGGACCTGCAGCTGGTCAACGCCGTCGAGGCGATCGTGCTGCACATGGCGCACCGCACCCGGCTCGCCGCGCTGGACTTCGAGCTGCGGCACCTGTCCCCGGCCAACCGCAAGCGGTACGCCGCGCGGCGCAAGGAGATCGAGGTCCTCGTCACGCGGATCGTCTCCGACGGGGTGGCCGAGGGGCTGTTCGTCGCGAAGCGGCCCGCTGAGACCGCGCGGGCGCTGCTGGGCATGCTCCAGTCCATCGGCCGCTGGTACCACCCGGACGGCGGCCCGCTGTCGCCGGACGAGCTGGCCGAGCGCTACGTCGACATCGCGCTGATGACCGTCGGCGTGCGCAAGCGGCCCGCGGCCCGGGCACGCCGGAAGGCCCGCTCGGCATGACCGTGGAGATCGCCGCGCTCGCCGACGGCGCCGCGCATGACCCGCTCCTGGACGACGCCGGTCAGGTGCGGCGGCCGCTGGTCGTGGTCGACCTCGACGAGCCCGTGCCCGCCGACGTCGTCGAAGCCGCCGCGCGGGCGGCCCGGACGTCCGAACGGATCCTGGTCGGGGTCGCCTGCCGTGCGGTCGACGACGAGCGCTGGGCGCTGGCCGACGCCCTCGACCTGACGTTCGCGGCCGCCGGCTGCGGCAGCGGCCCCCAGTTCGCGGCGAGCGACGACCCGGCGGGCGACGCCGAGGTGCTGCGGCAGGCGGCCGAGGCGAACCCGCAGGCCGCGCTGGTGCTGAGCCAGGTGCTGCGGGCGAGCGGCCGCCTGGACGTCGGCGCGGCGCTGGACGTCGAGTCGTTCGCCTACTCGACGCTGCTCGGCGGGCCGGAGTTCGCGCGGTGGCTGGGCGATCGCGGGAACCGGCCGCTGCCCCCGCCCGCGACCGAACCGCCGGTGCTCCTGGCTCGCGACGGCGACATGCTCCGCGTGACGCTCAACCGGCCCGACCGTCGCAACGCGTACGGCCGCGAGCTTCGGGACGCGCTCACCGACGCCCTGCGGGCCGCCGCGGCGGAGGACTGCCGGGTGGTGCTCGACGGGGCCGGTCCGGCGTTCTGCTCGGGCGGCGACCTCGACGAGTTCGGCACCACCCCGGACCTGGTCACCGCACACTTCGTCCGCACCAGGGCCGGTGCCGCGCGGGCGCTGCACGCGATCGCCGGGCGCGCGGAGGTGCGCGTGCATGGGGCGTGCGTCGGCGCGGGCATCGAGCTGGCGGCGTTCGCGGGCCGCGTGGTGGCGCATCCGAACACCGTGTTCCGGCTGCCGGAGGTCGCAATGGGCCTGATCCCCGGCGCGGGCGGCACGGTGAGCGTGCCGCGCCGGATCGGCCGGTGGCGCACGCTGTGGCCCGCGTTGTCCGGGCGGCCCCTGATCGCCGTGACTGCGCTCGACTGGGGCCTGGTCGACGCCATCGAGGACGGATTCTGACCGCTTTGCGGCCTAGCGTTCCGATCATGACCGACCGTGTTTCGTGGACCGCCGTCCAAGCCCGCCGGCTCGACCGGCACTTCCTGTCCCGCCCCGGGGCGAGCCCGGCGGACGTCGTCGCCGCGATGTGCGGCGCGCACGCCCAGGTCCGCACCGCCGCGGAGATGTCGGTCGCCCTGCGCACCGGCGGCACCACGGACGACGTCCGCGATGCGGTGGCCGACCACACGCTGATCCGCACCTTCGGCCCACGCGGCACTGTGCACCTGCTGCCTGCCGACGACCTGGCGTTGTGGACCGGTGCGCTTCCCGCGGTCCCACAACGTTCGACCATGCCGTCCGCGGTGCGGCTCACCGACGAGCAGACCGACCGGATCGTCGAGGCCGTCGCGGACGCGCTCGCCGGCGCCGAACTGACCGCCGACGAACTCACCGAGGCGCTCGTCGACCGTGTCGGTTCGTGGGCGGGAGACCTCGTCATGCCGGCGTTTCAGGGGTTCTGGCCGCGCTGGCGCCAGGCATTGGCGACGGCGGCGCACCGCGGCGCGCTGTGCTTCGGCCGCGACCGCGGGCGGCAGGTCACCTACACCAGCCCGCGCCGGTGGCTGCCCGGGTTCCGGCCCGCGGAGACCGAAACCGCGCTGACCGGCGTGCTCGCCCGGTACCTGCACGCCTACGGGCCGGCCACGCCCCAGCACTTCGCGCGCTGGCTGTCCGCTCCGGTGGAGTGGGCGTCGGCGTTGTTCGCCCGCAGCGCCCTGCGTCCGGTCGATCTCGACGGCGAGCGCATGTGGCTGAACGCCGACGACACGCTGCCGGGTAGGCGGACACCGCCCGCGCTGCGGCTGCTGCCGCTGTTCGACGCCCACGTCGTTGGCAGCTTCCCGCGGGAACTGCTCTTCCCCGGCGTGGCCGCGCACCGGTGCCTCGCCCGCGGGCAGGCCGGCAACTTCCCGGTGCTGCTCGTCGACGGCGTGGCCGGCGGGCTGTGGCACCAGCGCCGCTCCGGCCGGGCGGTCCACCTCACCGTCGAACCGTTCACGACGCTGAGCGCCGCGCACCGGCGCGAGCTGGACGAACAGGTGGCCCGGCTGGGGGAGGTCCTCGGCCGGGAGCCGCGGCTGACGATCGGCCCGGTGACGGTCGGCGCGCACGCCTGAGGTCAGCGGCGGGGGTCGACGTGGATCTTCGGCGCCCCGCCGGCGGGCCGGTCACCGGCGAGCACCGCGGCCACCTCGCCGAGGCCGACGGTGGCGGCGACCAGCGGCACCGGGTCGACCGCGCCGCTCGCGTACTGCTCGATCGTGCCGGCCAGGCCGGGGGAGGCCGAGAGCACGCCGACCGCGGTGACGTCCTTCAACGCCAGCAGGCGCGTGTCGAGCAGGCTCGGCCGCCCGGCCAGGCCGATGTAAACGACCCGGCCGCCCGGCTCGACCAGTTCCACCGCCCTGGCAGGCAGTTCCGGCGCCCCGGACGCGTCGATCACGGCGTCGAACGGCAGCTCCGGCAAGCGGTCCGGGGACCAGGCGTTCCGGAAACCGAGCGAGCGGGCGAACTCCAGCGACGCGGCGGTGGCGCCCAGCAGGTGCACCTCCGCGCCGGCCGCGCGGGCGAACATCGCGCACAGCAGGCCGATCGTGCCAGGGCCGAGGACGAGGACCCGGTCGCCGGGCCGCGGATCCGCGCCTCGCACCGCCCGCAGCGCGTTGCCGCCCGGCTCGACCATCGCGCCCGCGGCCGCCCCGACCGCGTCCGGCAGCGGGTGCAGCGCGGTCACCGGCACGGCGAGGCGCTCGGCCAGCGCGCCCGGCCGCCCACCGCGAATCCCGATCTCGGTGCGGGTCTCGCACAGGTGCTGGCGGCCGCCGCGGCACCGGCGGCAGGCGCGGCAGCCGAGCATCGTGTCACCGGTGACCCGCCTGCCCAGCCAGGCCGGGTCGACGCCGTCGCCGGATTCCACGACCGTGCCGCACCACTCGTGGCCCAGCCGCATGGGATGCCGGGCGTGCCCGTCGTGGAGGTAAGGCATGCTGCCGTCGAAGAACTCCGCGTCCGTGCCGCAGATCCCGGCCCGCGCCACGGCGACGACGACCTCGCCCGGCGCGGCGGACGGCGGCTCGACCTCGACCACGGCGCCCGCGCCGGGAGCGGTGACCACGAACGCGCGCATGGCCCGAGCGTAGCGGGAAAGATCCACTGTGGACGGCAATGGGCACAAAGTCCTCACTTTGAGGACTTCCGCCTTGCCCGGAACGGTCTTCCCGGGCGCATACTGGAGGAGCACGTGCGGGTGCTCGGGGCACCGCACGGCGGGGAAAGCGGGTTCCGTCGGGGGATGGTGCCCGCGGGAGGTCGATGCCCGGCCGGTCGGGGCCACTGGGCAGGCGGTCTCCGACGGCGGGCCGGCTTGGGGAAGCCGGCCCGCCGTTCTACGTTCCGGGTCGGTTCTCGATCGGGCCGGCTGCCACGAGCGCCTTGCCAACCTTGTCGCCGGACAGCATCCGCGCCCAGCCATCGAGCGTGTTCTCCAGCCCTGGCGTGACGTCGAAGACCATCCGCAGCGCGCCCCGCTCGTATCAGGGGAGCAGCCGGCGGTTCAGGTCCGGCCCGTGGTGGTAGAAGTCGGGGGAGAAGAAGCCGGTCATGGTGAGCCACTTCATCAGGATCTGGTCGAACCGCGCCGGGCCCGGCGCCGGCTCGTCGCGGTCGTACACGCTCAGCAGCCCGCACGCGGCGACCCGGCCGAACAGCGCCATGTTCCCCAGCGCGGCGTCCAGCACCGCTCCGCCGACGTGGTCGAAGTAGACGTCGATGCCGTCCGGGCACACCTCGCGCAGGGCCTCGCCGAGGTCGCCAGTGGTGCGGTCGACCGCCGCGTCGAACCCGAGCTCACGCAGCCAGGCGCCCTTCTCCGGCGAGCCGGTGATGCCGACGACCCGGCAGCCGTGCTGCTTGGCGAGCGCCCCGGTGACCCCCGAGGCCGCCGAGACGACGAAGGTCTCGCCCGGCTTCGCGGCCCCGTACCTCCCCGGTCGTGCTGTTCGTTCGTGTCGGGAGCAGGAACAGGAGCCCGCGCGAGGCATTGGGCGACCTCCTCACCTTCGGCCGGTTGCGTCCACATCGCGGGAACGGTTTTGGTGCCGCCGCGGGGCGTCCAGTACTGTGTTCGCCAGGCCGAGAGGCGCTGCAACGGACCCAGGTCCGCCACGCTCGGCCCCCGTGAACCGCAACAAGGGCGCCTCCCGACAGTTGGGAGGGCGCCGGTGGACACGACGAAGGCTCTGCGGGAAATCCTGAGCGACCGGGTGGCCGTCCTCGACGGCGCCTGGGGCACGATGCTGCAGGGCGCGGGCCTCACCCCGGCCGACTACCGCGGCGACCTGATCGGCGACCATCCGCAGGACGTCACCGGCGACCCGGACCTGCTCAACCTCACGCGCCCCGACCTGATCCTCGACGTGCACCGGCAGTATCTCGCCGCGGGCGCGGACATCACCACGACCAACACGTTCACCGCGACCAGCATCGGCCAGGCAGACTACGGCCTGCAGCACCTCGTCCGCGAGATGAACGTGCGCGGCGCCCAGCTGGCCCGCCAGGCCGCCGACGAAGCAGGCGGCAGGTTCGTCGCCGGCTCGATCGGGCCGCTCAACGTCACCCTGTCCCTCTCGCCGAAGGTCGACGAGCCGGCTTACCGCGCGGTCACCTTCGACGAGGTCCGCGACGCCTACGCCGAGCAGATCGCCGCGCTCGCCGAGGGCGGCGTCGACCTGCTGCTCATCGAGACGATCTTCGACACCCTCAACGCGAAGGCCGCCATCGCCGCGGCCCGCGAGGTCGCCCCGCACCTGCCGCTGTGGATCTCGGTGACGATCGTCGACCTGTCCGGGCGCACCTTGTCCGGCCAGACCGTCGAGGCGTTCTGGAGCGCGATCGAGCACGCCCGCCCGCTGGTCGTGGGTGTGAACTGCTCGCTGGGCGCCGAGGAGATGCGCCCGCACGTCGAACAGCTCTCCCGGCTGGCGGGCACCTACGTCGCCTGCCACCCCAACGCCGGCCTGCCCAACGCGTTCGGCGGCTACGACCAGACGCCGGACGAGACAGCCCGCATGCTGGGCGAGTTCGCCGGCAGCGGCATGGTCAACATCGTCGGCGGCTGCTGCGGCACCGGCCCCGAGCACATCGCCAAGATCGCCCAGGCGGTCTCCGGCGCGGCTCCGCGCGAGGTGCCGCCGCCGCGCACCCACACCCGGTTCAGCGGGCTGGAGCCGTTCGAGATCGGCGCCGACACCGGGTTCGTGATGATCGGCGAGCGCACCAACGTCACCGGCTCGGCCAAGTTCCGGCGGCTGATCGAGTCCGGCGACTACCAGGCCGCCGTCGACGTCGCGCTGGACCAGGTCCGCGGCGGCGCCAACCTGCTCGACGTCAACATGGACGCCGACCTGCTCGACTCCGAGCACGCGATGACGACGTTCCTCAACCTGATCGCCACCGAGCCGGAGGTGGCCCGCATCCCGATCATGGTCGACAGCTCGCGGTGGAGCGTGCTGGAGGCCGGGCTCAAGTGCGTGCAGGGCAAGGGCGTGGTCAACTCGATCAGCCTCAAGGAGGGCGAGGAGCAGTTCCTGCGCCAGGCCCGCCGAATCCGCGACTACGGCGCCGGTGTCGTCGTGATGGCCTTCGACGAGAAGGGCCAGGCCGACACCACCGAGCGCAAGGTGGAGATCTGCGCCCGCGCCTACGACCTGCTCACGCGCGAGGCCGGGTTCCCGCCCGAGGACATCGTCTTCGACCCCAACGTGCTGGCCGTCGCCACCGGCATCGCCGAGCACAACGGCTACGCCAAGGCGTTCATCGAAGCGCTGCCGCTGATCAAGCAGCGCTGCCCGGGCGCGCGCACCAGCGGCGGCATCTCGAACCTGTCGTTCTCCTTCCGCGGCAACGACGTCGTGCGCGAGGCGATGCACTCGGCGTTCCTGTTCCACGCGGTGCGCGCCGGCCTGGACATGGGCATCGTGAACGCCGGCCAGCTCACCGTCTACGAGGACATCCCCGCCGACCTGCTGGAACTGGTCGAGGACGTGTTGTTCGACCGGCGCGAGGACGCCACCGACCGGCTGGTGGAGTTCGCCGAGACGGTCCGCGGCCAGGGCCGCAAGCGGGTGGTGGACCTGTCGTGGCGCGAGGCTCCGGTGGCGGAGCGGCTGCGGCACGCGCTGGTGCACGGCATCGTCGACTACATCGAGGACGACACCGAAGAGGCGCGGCAGAACTTCGCGCGGCCACTGGAGGTCATCGAGGGTCCGCTGATGGACGGCATGAAGACCGTCGGCGACCTGTTCGGCTCGGGCAAGATGTTCCTGCCGCAGGTGGTCAAGAGCGCGCGCGTGATGAAGCGGTCGGTGGCCTACCTCGAGCCGTTCATGGAGGCGGAGAAGGAGGAGCTGCGCCGGTCCGGGCAGGTGAGCACCGAGCGCGGCCAGGGCAAGATCGTGCTGGCCACCGTGAAGGGCGACGTGCACGACATCGGCAAGAACATCGTCGGCGTCGTGCTGGGCTGCAACAACTACGAGGTGATCGACCTCGGCGTGATGGTGCCCGCGGCGAAGATCCTGGACACCGCGGTCGCCGAGAACGCCGACGCGATCGGCCTGTCCGGGCTGATCACGCCGTCGCTGGACGAGATGGTGTCGGTCGCGACGGAGATGCAGCGGCGCGGGCTGAAGATCCCGCTGCTGATCGGGGGCGCGACCACGTCCCGGCAGCACACGGCGGTGCGGATCGCGCCGGCGTACGACCACACGACGGTGCACGTGCTGGACGCGTCGCGGGTCGTCGGGGTGGTGTCGGACCTGCTCGACCCCGACCGCGCGGCGGCGCTGGACACGGCGAACCGCGCGGAGCAGGAGCGGTTGCGTGAGCAGCACGCGGGCAAGCAACGCCGCCCGATGCTCACGCTGGAGCAGGCGCGGGCCAACCCGGAGCGGGTGTCCTTCGACGACCTGCCCGTGCCGTCGTTCACCGGGGTGCGCGCGGTGTCGCCGGGGTTGCCCGCGCTGCGCGAGATGATCGACTGGCAGTTCCTGTTCCTCGCGTGGGAGCTGAAGGGCAAGTACCCGGCGATCCTGGAGCAGCCGGTGGCGCGCGAGCTGTTCGACGACGCGAACGCGCTGCTCGACGAGATCGTCGCGAACGAGCTCCTGGAGGCCCGCGGTGCCTACGGCTTCTGGCCCGCGCACAGCGAGGGCGACGACATCGTGCTGGAAAACGGGGTGCGCTTCCCGATGCTGCGCCAGCAGACGTCCAAACCGGACGGTCGCGCGAACCGCTGCCTCGCCGACTACGTGGCGCCTGCGGGGGACCACCTCGGCGGGTTCGCGGTGACCGTGCACGGGGCCGAGGAGCTGGCGCGCCACTACGAGTCCCAGAACGACGACTACCGGGCGATCATGGTGAAGGCGCTGGCCGACCGCCTGGCCGAGGCGTTCGCCGAGTCCATCCACCTGGAGGCGCGGCGGGAGTGGTTCGAGCCGGACGCGCAGCCGTCGCTGGCGGACCTGCACGCCGAGCGGTTCCGCGGGATCCGGCCCGCGCTCGGCTACCCGGCGAGCCCGGACCACAGCCAGAAGCGGGAGCTGTTCGACCTGCTCCAGGCGTCGGACCTGGGCCTCGGGTTGACGGAGTCGTTCGCGATGACCCCGGCGGCCAGCGTGAGCGGGCTGATCTTCGCCCACCCGGAGTCCCGGTACTTCACCGTGGGCCGCCTCGGACGCGACCAGGTGACCGACTACGCCCGGCGACGCGGACTGCCGCAGCCGGAAATCGAGAAGTGGTTGCGCCCCAACCTGGACTACGATCCCGCGGAGTGACGATCTCCGAGGAGCTCCGTGACACCGATGTGGTCGCGGAGCTCCAGTTGTGGTTCCCGGCGCCCAGCCTCGGCGATGCCGTGACGGCCTGCCAGCACTTGATCGCGGCGCTGGGAGCGTGGCGGTTTTCGATCGGGCCGGCCAACAGCGATCCGCCGGGACCGTACGACGCCCGGCTGCTGATCCGGTCCCGATCCCGGGACGGCGAAAGCGGGATCCAGGCGATCCGGCGGGTGGCGCTCGGGCACCTGGAGGTGATCGGGCTGGACCCGGCGCTGCTGGAGGTCACCGAGATCGGCGGGCAGCCCTTCGGCCGCGTCTACCGCGCCGAGTTGCCGGACGGCACGTTCGCGACGATGTTCGTCAAGCGTGGGCAGGACCCGTTCGGCACCGAGCCGGAGGAGATCGAGGTCGAAGAGCTCGAACCGCTCGGCCCGGAGGGCGGGTTCGACGAGGACGAGATCCGTGAACTGATGGAGCTGGCGCACGCTGCCACCAGCACGCGGGTCGTGATCGTCGCGGAAATATCCGGCGCGGACGGGATCGATGCGCGGGACATGGTGCGCGGGCTGGCCGGCGAGCTCCGGCGGCACACGTTCCCGTCGGAGGAGGACATCGAGGTCAGCGAGCCGCGGCGGCGGCCGAGCGGCACGGTCGAGGTCGCCGCGCTCGTGGGTGGCACCGAGTGGGAGGCGTTCGAGGCCGTGGAGGCCGCTGCCCGGGCGCTGCGGAGCTTCACCTGGCTCGAGCCCACCACGGTCGACGATCCCCATCGCGGGGACCACTTCGCCGTCGAGGCGGTTCCGCAGGCGCAGTTCGTCCGGCTGGAGGTTCACGCGGCGACGGGACTCGGCGTGGTCGGTTGAGGGTTTTGGTCACCCGGTCAGGTGGTAGTCCGCCCGCACGGCCGACTACTCACTCAACGGGGCGTGAGATGCATCTGGAATACGAGCACGCGGCGGCCTCCGGGCTGCGTCGTTACGTCAACACCGTCGCCGAGGAGCTGGGCTGCAGCGGCGAGGCCTACTACGCCCACCTGGACCCGCCGCCGGCGTACGCCTACCTCGCGCTCGACGACCGGCTGCGCGACCACCCCGCCCAGGACACGGCCCTGGTGTGGAACGAGCACGACGGCTGGGCGGTGGCGATCGAGACCACGGCCGGGCACGAGCTGAGCGTGGTCCGCTACTACGGGACCGACCTGCTGCCGCCGCCTCCCGAGGTCGCCCGGTTCGTGGCCGAGGTCTTCGAGGGCCGCGCCCCCGACGCGGCGCCCGTGGGCACCACCGACGGCGCCGCGGTCCGCCAGCACCTGGCCACCTACGCGATCCCGTACCAGGATCGGCCTGCGCAGCGGCCCGGACGGCCCGTCGAGCGGTCGCGCCGCGGCCCGGCCCGCTGATCCAGGCGGCACCCCACCGCGGCCGGCGCCTGAGCGCGCCGAGACCACCATCCACGTCCTCCCCGGAAACCGTTGCAGCGCCGGGCACTTTCCGGCACACTGCCGCAATCGCACCACCTGGGGAGGAATCGTGGTCGCGCGCACCGGGGTCGTCGTCGTGGGGGCCGGGCCCGCCGGGCTCGGCCTCGCCAACGTGTTGCGGGACAGGGGAATCGGCTGCGTGGTGCTCGAGGAGCAGACCCGCGCCTTCATCGAGGCCCGCCCGCGCGCCGGGTTCATCGAGGAGTGGGCGGTGCGCGCGCTCGACGAGCGCGGCCTGGCCGACAAGCTGTTGTCCACCGCGCCGAGCCAGGGCCGCTTCGAGTTCCGGTTCGAAAACGGCCGCCACCCCTTCTCCTACGAGCAGTGGGCCGGCCAGCGGCACTTCGTCTACCCGCAGCAGCTCCTCGTCACCGACCTGGTCGCGCACTACGCCGACAAGGGTGGCGACATCGAGTTCGGGGTCCGGGACGTGGCCGTGCACGACATCGAATCGGCCAAGCCCGCGGTCACCTTCACCGCAGCCGACGGCACCGCCCGCCGTCTCGGCTGCGACTTCATCGCTGGCTGCGACGGCGCGCAGGGCGTCACGCGGCGTCACCTCGCAGGCAACCTGCTGACCCACGACTACGGCATCGGCTGGCTGGCGCTGCTCGCCGAGGCGCCGCCCAGCGCCGACGGCGTGCTGTTCGGCATCCACCCCCGCGGGTTCGCCGCGCACATGGCGCGCACCCCCACCGTCACCCGCTTCTACCTGCAGTGCCCGCCGGGCGACTCCGAGGACAACTGGCCGCACGAGCGCGTCTGGTCCGAGCTGCACCAGCGGCTGGGGGTGCCGGACGGTCCGCTCGTCGAGGGCGAGCTGATCGAGAAACGCGTCCTCGACATGCACAACTACGTCCACGAGCCGATGTCCCGCGGCAGGCTGTTCCTGGCAGGCGAGTCGGCGCACCTGGTCGCCCCGATCGCGGCGAAGGGCCTCAACCTCGCCCTGCACGACGCGTTCCACCTGGCCGAGGCGATCGAGGCCCACTACGGCGGCGACGACGGCCCGCTGGCCCGCTACTCGGACACCTGCCTGGCCCGCGTGTGGCAGTACCAGGAGTTCTCGCAGTGGCTGTCGGACATCTTCCACAGCTCCACCGTCGACCCGCCGGCCGACCCGTTCCGCGCCCGGCTGGCGCAGGCCCGGCTGCGCCGTCTGCTCGGGTCGCCCGCCGCGGCGGCCTCGTTCAGCGAGATATACATCGGCAAGGCCGCGGATTTCTGACCAATCCCGTGCGGTGATCCACGCGGCATGGCAGGCTGCCCCGTAACGAAACTCGCGAGTGCGGAGTCTCCTCGGGCAAAGGCGCCCGGGCGACGAGGAGGACCATGGCGGGGGACACGGACGTCGATGCCGACCTGATCGAGGCGGTCCGCGCGGGCGACCTGCTCGCCTACGACCGTCTCTTCCGGCGGCACCTGCCCGCGGCGCGCCGGGTGGCGTCGATGATGTGGCGGGACCGGTCCGAGGTGGACGACCTGGTCGCCGAATCGTTCCTGCGGGTGCTCGCGGCGATTCGCGACGGCGCGGGTCCGGCCGAGCGGTTCCGCCCCTACCTGCTCGTGACGCTGCGGAACCTGGCGATGGACTGGGGGCGCCGCCGCGAGCGGTGCGACCCGTGGGCCGTAACCCGCGACGAAGGCGCGCCCGGCGTCGAGGAGATCGTGATCGACCGGCTCACCGGCCAGGTGGCGCTCTCGGCGTTCGAAACCCTGCCGCCACGCTGGCGGTATGTGCTGTGGCACACCGAGATGCTGGGCACCCGGCCCGCGGCGCTGGCCGCGGAGCTGGGCATGACCGCCAACGGGGTCGCCGCGCTGGCGGTGCGTGCTCGTGAGGGGCTGCGGCAGGCGTTCCTGCAGGCCCACGTGCCCGCGGCGCGCGCCGAGGACTGCCGCAGCGTGCGGCGGCGGCTGGGGGCGTGGACGCGCGGGAAGGTGACCGCGCGGCAGGGCCGGGCGGTGTCGGCGCACCTCGCCGGCTGCCCCAAGTGCCACCGGGTCGCCGCGGTGCTGGAGACCGTCAACGGCGGGCTGCCCGCGCTGGCGTTGCTGCCGCTGCTCGGACGGCTGCTGGGTGGCGGCGGGGCGCCCGCGGCGTCGATGGCCGCCGGTGGCGGGGTGACGGCGATCTCGAAGATGGCCGCCGCGGTCACGCTCGCGGCGGTCGCGGCCGTTGCCGGACCTGCGGTGGTGCCCGACCGGGCGGTTGCGCCGAAGACCCTGGCCGCGGCCCCGGTGCGGCCTGTCGCGCCGGACGTCGCCGCTGTGGCTCCTCAGGTCCGCGTCCCCGGCACGGTCGGCGCCGCGCTCGCGGAGAGCGGGGCGAAGGACGGCCGCCCGAAGGGCAACGGTCCCGCGAACGGCAAGGGTTCTGCGACCGGTGACGGTGCTGCGACCGGCAAGGGCACTGCGAACGGTAATGGCGTCGCGACCGGCAAGGGTGCTGCGACCGGCAAGGGTTCTGCGAACGGTAGCGGTGCTGCGACCGGCAAGGGCACTGCGAACGGTAACGGCGCCGCGGCCGGTAACGGCATTGCGGCCGGCAAGGGTTCTGCGAACGGTGACGGCATTGCGACCGGCAACGCCGGGGCCAACGGAAACGCCGAGGCCAGGGGCGCCGCGGGAGCCAGGAGCAGCGCCGGGGCCAAGGGCAATGGCGAGGTCAAGGGCAAGGGCGCGGTGATGAGCGCGACCGGCCAGGCCAAGGCCGCCGCGCCGAAGGCGGCCAAGCCGCAACCCGCGAAGCTGGAACGCCCCGAGCCGAAGGCGGCCAAGCCGAAACCCCCGAAGCTGGAACGCCCCGAGCCGGAGGCGAATCCCGGCGACTCCCCGCGGAAGTGAGGGCCCACCAGCCACCCACTCGGCTGCTCGCGCAGCGGGACTTGTCCGAGTAACTCGCAGGTGGTGCCTGTGGTTGCGGGTGCGTTGCTTGCGCAGCAGGACCTGTTCGAGAAGCTCGCGGTGGCGGTGCTCGTGGTTGCGGGTGCGTTGCTTGCGCAGCGGGACTTGTCCGAGTAACTCGCGGGTGGCGGTGCCCGTGGTTGCGGGTGCGCGGCTCGCGCAGCGAGACTTTCGAGAAACTCGCGGGTGGCGGCGCCACGGTCGCCGGTGCGTTGCTTGCGCGGCGGGACTTGTCCGAGAAGCTCGCGGTGGCGGCGGCCCGTGGTTGCCGGTGCGGGGCTCGCGCAGCGAGAGCCTGTTCGGGGGGCCCGGGCGGAGGTAGCCGGCTCGCTCGCGGAGCCACTCCGGCTCAAGCGGTGCCGCGGCACTGCCGCCACCACCAGCCATGGTCCGCGCACCCGATCTGCCCCGGCTCGAGGCGCAGGAACCGAACCCCGGGGCTAGTCGGGATCCCCCTGGCCGTCCTTCCGCGCCGGGGCGGTCAGGTAGTCCAGCGTGCGCGTCATGTCGAGCAGCCGCTCCAGCACCGGCGGCCGGTCGTCCAGGTGCAGGTTCGCCCCGGCGCCCTGCACCCGCCGCGCGATCATCAGCAGCGTGGACAGCCCGTAGGAGTCGCAGAAGTCCAGCGACCCGAAGTGGAGCCGGACGTCGCGCAGGCCCGGGGCCAGCCGGGCGGTCACCTCGCTCAGCAGGTCGTCGCCGCTGCGGTAGTCCAGGTCCCCGGCGAGGACACCGCGCAGCGTCCGGGCGTCGGGGGTGGTCCAGCTCGTCGTCAGCGGCCGCGGTTCGGTCATCCCGGCCCGCCCCGGCCGGTCCCGAGGTGGCCGGACAACTCCGCCCGCGCCTCCGCCAGCAGCGCGGTCGCCCTGGGGAAGTCCCGCAGCTCACCGGCCAGCAGGTCCAGCGCCGGAATCAGCGAGCCCGGCGGCACCCCGCGCGCGGCCAGGATGTCGGCGGTCCAGGCCAGGAACGCGGTGAACAGCGAGGCGTCGCCGGTGTAGAGCGCGGTCGACAGGAAATCGACGATGTGCGCCAGGTCCTCGATGGTGTACTGGCGCTGCAGCTCGGTGTACTCGCGCGTCGCGGGCAGGCGCTGTTCGAGCCCGGCGTACACCGCGCGCACCAGCTGCGGCGAGCTGCGGCGGACCAGCGTGTACTCCTGGTCGGCCAGGTGCGGCAGGTCGTCGATGGGCTGGTGCGGGGCGTGCGGCCGGGTCAGCGGGTCGTCCGCGAGCCGGTCCGCGGCGGCGCGCGCGTCGGGCGCCCACGCCTCCGCGCCCAGCAGCCGCGCCCACCGGCCGTCCGGGCCGAACGCGGCGCCGCCGGCGATCACCGGCACCCCGGCGGCCTGGCACGCGCTGATCGTGGCGTGCGCGGCCGGCAGCCGGGTGGGCAGCGAACCGGACAGCGCGACCGCCTCCGGCCCGGTGCGGTGCAGGTGCGTGATCAGGTGCGGGGTGGGCACCTGCGCGCCCAGGTAATCGACCCGGAACCCGCGCAGCGTCAGCACTTCGGCCAGCAGCCGCGCGGGCAGCGCGTGCCATTCACCGTCCACACAGGACACCGTGATGCGCCCGCGGGTCACCCGGGGCCGCGGCGTCTCGCGGACGAGGTGGACGATCGCCCGCTCGTTGATCGCCGTCGCCGCGTGCTCCTGCGCGACGCTGATCCGGTTGGCCGCCCACTCGTGCCCGACCCGGCGCTGCACCGCGCCGATGACGTCCAGCAGCACGGCCTCCGTCCCGACGCCGCTGTGCCGCGCGGCCAGCACCGCCTCGGTGGCCGCGTACTCGTCGCCGTCGAGGACGGCGTCCCACAGCCGCTCGGCGTGGTCCGTGGTGTTCGCGGGCTGTGTCACGGTCTTGTTCATGCTGCTACCTACGATGATCCGGGACCGCGCACGGCGGTCAGGTGCCGCTCGCGCGGGGCGGTGATGGCGAGCAGGGCCATGTCGTCGTGCAGTCCGGCGCCCACCCATTCGCTCGCGAGCATCTGCACGCGCTCGACGACCGCCTCGGCGGGCATCCCGGCGCACTCGCCGAGCGCGCGGCGCAGCCGGGCCTCCCCGAACATCTCGCCGCCGAGCGGGCCGCCCCGCGCCTCGGTGATGCCGTCGGTGTAGAGCAGGCAGGTCTCGCCGGGGGCCAGCACGATGTCCTGACCGGACACCTCGATCTCCGGCAGCACCCCGATCAGGCTGCCGCGGCAGACGACCTCTTCGACCGTCCCGTCGGCGCGGACGACCAGCGGCGGCAGGTGCCCGGCGCTGGTGACCCGCAACCGGACCTCCTGGCCGTGCCGGCACGCCGAGACCAGCGCCAGCGTGGCGAACCGCGTGTGGTGCGAACTGAGCAGCGACGAGTTCAGCAGGCGGAGCATGCGGCCGTGGTCGTCCGCCATCGGCAGCAGCGCGTGCAGCGTGTTGCGGATCTTGCCGGTGAGCACGGCGGCCTCGAGCCCCTTGCCGCACACGTCGCCGAGCAGGGCCAGCGACTCGCCTTCCCCGAGGGGGTGGACGTCGTAGAAGTCGCCGCCGAGCCGGTCGGTGTCCTGGGCCGGACGGTACCCGCCGGCGAACTCGACCCCGCCGATCTGCTCCAGCACCGGCGGCAGGAGCTCTTCGGTGAGGACCTCGGTGATCGAGCTCTGCTGTTCGAACAGGCGCGCCGCGGACATCGCCGCGCCGGAGCGGGCGGCGAACAGGCGCGCGAACACCTCCTCGTCCTCGGTGAAGGCGTGGTGTTCGGTGCGGCGCAGCAGGATCAGCGCGCCCGCCGGCACCCCGTGGCCGGGCAGCGGGGTCACCACGACCGAGCCGACCCGGCCGAACCCCTCCGGCACGATCCACGTCGGGGCCTGGGCCGGGTCGATCCAGCGTGACGGCACCGGCGGGAACCCCTGCAGCGCCTCGGCCAGCCCGGGCAGCTCGTCCGGGTCGATCTCGAGGGTCAGCGGGCACGGCCGCGCACCGCGCACGCAGACGACGGCGGAGTAGCGGCCGCGCGTGCCCGGCGCGACGATCCAGGCCGCGTCGGCGAGGTGGCCCGCGGACAGTTCGGCGGCCACCTCCATGGTGCGGGGCACGTTGAGCGACCCGAGCAGCGCGTCCGAGGCCGCGCTGAGGAAGGCGGTGCGTTCCCGTTCCCGGCGCAGCGCCTCGCGCGCCGCGTGGAGCTCGGTGGTCTCCACGAGCCACCACATCACCGGCCCGTCCGGCTGCCGGACCGGGTGCGCGTCGAAGGTCCGGTCGTCGACCCGGCCCGCCGCGACGGCAGGTCCGGCCGCGTGGGCGGCGCACAACCAGGCCGAGACGCAGTCGGCGAGCAAACGCCCGGGACGCAGCGCGGGGAACAGCAGACGGGCGGCTTCGTTGGCCGCGTGGACGGTGCCGTCCGGGGCGGCGAGCAGGGCGGGGTGCGGCGCACCGTCCCAGCCCGCGTCGATCCCGGCGGGGGAGGCGGAGACGAGACGGTCGGATTCAGTCAAGACGTGGGCGCCGGCGTGCCCGCTCCCTTCGAACGTGGTCGGGGTGAGATGCCTCGGCATCAGCTTCCCCCAGCGCGCCGGACGGGAGCAAACCGGGTCGGTGATCAACCGGGGCCGGCCGGTCCCGAACCCGCGCCGGTCACGGCAGCCAGCGGGCCGGGTCGGTGAGGACCCCGGCCAGTTCCCGGTACGCGGCGCCGGTCGCGCCGGGGGCGGGGATGTTCTTCGCCGCGTGGATCGCGGGCGGGGTCCACCGCGCGGACAGCACGCGTTCCCGCAGGCGGCTCTCCAGCTCCGGCCGCAGCAGGTCCGCCACCTGCGCCAGGTGCCCGCCGAGCACCACCGTCGGGATGTCCAGCACGTTGATCACCCCGGCCAGCGCCACGCCGAGCGCCTGTGCCGCCGCGGTCACCGCCTCCCGCGCCCGCGCGTCGCCCGCGGCGGCGAGTTCCGCCAGGTGCGCCGGGGTCGACGCGGGTGTCAGGCCGGCGGCGGCGAGCAGCGCGTCCCGGCCGGCGTAGGTCTCCAGGCAACCCGTCGACCCGCAGCGGCAGGCCGGGCCGGCCGGGTCGACGCACACGTGGCCGATCTCGCCCGCCCACCCGTGCCGCCCGGCCATCACCTCGCCACCGACGACGGCCGCGCCGCCGATGCCGATCTCGCCCGACAGGTACACGAAGTCCGGGAACGGGCCCGGCCGCCCCGGCGCGACCTCGGCGACCGTGCGGGCCGCGAGGCTGGCCTCGTTGCCCACCCGCAGCGGCAACCCGGCCACCGCGGCCGGGTCGAGCAGCTCCGCGGGCCGCACGCCGGACCAGCCGAGGTTCGGCGCGCGCAGCAGCGTGCCGGTGGCGGCCGCGACGATGCCGGGCAGCGCCAGGCCCGCCCCGACCAGCCGCAGGCCTTCGGGCAGCCCGGCCAGCACCCTCGCGGACAGCGCGCCCAGCCGGTCCAGGGTCGCTTCCGGATCGCTTTCCACCAGGTCGGCGTACTCCAGCGACTCGGCGACCACGCGGCCCCGCAGGTCGACCACCCGCACGGCGAGGAACCCGGCGTTGACCTGCAGCCCGACCGCGGCCAGCCGGGAGCCGGGCACCAGGGGAGTGGCCGGACGGCCGCGCCTGCCGCCGCCGTCCGGCTCGATCTCGCCGAGCACCCCGCCCGCGACCAGCTCGTCGGCCAGCCGCGTGGCGGTGGTGCGGGTCATCGAGGTCGCCGCCGCCACGTCCGCCCGCGACAACGGCCGGGCGGACGCGCACACGGTGCGCGCCACCAGCGCCAGGTTGCTCGCCCGCAGGCTGGACTGGCGGGCGCTCGTCTGCTGATCGAGGGCGGTCACGGCGGCGATCCTAACGGCGCACTGATTTCGTCCAGCCGATGGACGAAATCAGCCGATCAGGTGCTCGAGCGCGAGCTGCTGCAGCTGGACGAACCCGTAGTCGCGCTGGGCCGCCTTCTCCGGGTCGAAGCCGTCGTCGGCGGCCAGGAAGTCCGCCACCGACTCGCCCGCGCCCAGCGTCGGCTCGGCCAGTTCGAGGACCCCCGCCCGGTCCCACGCCTCGCGGACGCGCGGGTCCTCGCGGAAGGCCTTCGCCTTCTCCGCCAGCATCAGGTACGTCGACATGCACGCCCGCGCCGAGTCCCAGATGCCGTCCATGTATTCGGTGCGCGAGGGCTTGTAGTCGAAGTGCCGCGGGCCGGTGTAGCGGGGCGCGTCCGGGGAGCCCGGGAAGCCGTTCTCCAGCAGGTCCACCGTGAAGAACGCGGAGATCAGGTCGCCGTGGCCGAACGCCAGGTCCTGGTCGTACTTGAGGCCGCGCTGGCCGTTGAGGTCGATGTGGAACAGCTTGCCGCTCCACAGTGCCTGGCCCAGCGCGTGCGTGTAGTTGAGGTTGGCCATCTGCTCGTGCCCGGTCTCCGGGTTGAGGCCGACGATGTCGCCGTGCTCCAGCTGCGCGATCAGCGCCAGCGCGTGGCCGACGGTGGGCAGGAAGATGTCGCCGCGCGGCTCGTTCGGCTTGGGTTCCAGGCCGATCCGCAGGCCGTAGCCCTGCGACTTGATGTAGTCGGCGACGGTGTCCAGGCCCTCCTTGTAGCGCTCGAACGCGGCGTGGATGTCCTTGGAGCCGTCGTACTCGGAGCCTTCGCGGCCACCCCACATGACGAAGGTGCTCGCGCCCATCTCGGCGGCGATGTCGACCGCCTGCAGCACCTTGCGCAGGCCGAAGCGGCGCACGCCGCGGTCGTTGGAGGTCAGGCCGCCGTCCTTGAACACCGGGTGGCTGAAGGTGTTGGTGGTGACCATCTCGATCACCAGGCCCGCCTTGTCGGCGGCGTCCTTGAGCCGTCCGGTGAGCCGCTGCTTCGTGGCCAGGTCGGCGTCGAAGGGGAAGACGTCGTTGTCGTGGAAGGTGATGCCCCACGCGCCCAGCTCGGCGAGCTTGTCGGAGTACTCCCACGGGTCGAGCGCCGGGCGGCTCGGGCCGCCGAAGGGGTCCGTGCCGGTCCAGCCCACGGTCCACAGGCCGAACGAGAACTTGTCCTCAGGGGTCGGTTGGCGCGCCATCGCAGCTCCTCTGGGTTTTGTTTTCCGGAGTAACTTATTCGCGAGGGGTGCGGACAGTCAAGGGGCCGGTGGCGGATCCGCCACCGGCCCCTCGTGGTGTCGTCGGGTCAGTCGGCGGAGGGCAGCCGCTCGCCCGTCTCGGGGTGGAAGGCGTGCACCTCGTCGGCGTCGCCGACCGCGATCTGGACGGTCTCGCCCAGCTGCGGCGGGCGGCGGCCGTCGGCGCGGACCACGAACCGCTCCACGCGGTCGCCGATCTTCACGCCGCCGTGGATGTAGGCGTCCGCGCCCAGCTCCTCGACCAGTTCGACGGTCAGCTTCGCCGCCTGCTCACCCGCGCCGGCCAGGCGCAGCGACTCCGGCCGCAGGCCCAGCGTCACCGACTCCACCCCGGCCGAGCGCGCCGCGGCGAGCGTCGCGCGGGGGAGCGGCACGGTCAGCCCGTCGAGCTGGGCGCCGTCCGGGGTGAGGGCGACCGTCTTGAGGTTCATCGCGGGCGAGCCGATGAAGCCGGCCACGAAAGCGTTGCGCGGGCGTTCGTACAGGTTGCGCGGGGTGTCGCACTGCTGGAGCTTGCCGTCCTTGAGCACCGCGACGCGGTGGCCCATCGTCATGGCCTCGACCTGGTCGTGCGTCACGTAGATGGTGGTGGTGCCCAGGCGCTTCTGCAGCGCGGCGATGTTGGCGCGGGTCTCCACGCGCAGCTTCGCGTCCAGGTTGGACAGCGGCTCGTCCATCAGGAACACGGCGGGCTCGCGGACGATCGCGCGGCCCATGGCGACGCGCTGGCGCTGACCGCCGGAAAGCGCTTTCGGCTTCCGGTCCAGGTACGGGGTCAGGTCGAGCAGGGCGGCGGCCTCGCGCACCCGCTCGGCGATCTTGGCCTTGGAAACCCGCTTGAGCTTGAGCGCGAAGCCCATGTTCTCGGCGACGGTCATGTGCGGGTAGAGCGCGTAGGACTGGAACACCATCGCGATGTCGCGGTCCTTCGGCGGGACGGCGGTGACGTCCTTGCCGTCGATGTGGATGGCGCCCTCGTCGACGTCCTCCAGGCCGGCCAGCATCCGCAGGGCGGTCGACTTGCCCGAGCCCGACGGGCCGACCAGAACCAGGAACTCGCCGTCGGCGATGTCGAGATCGAGGCTGTCCACGGCCCGGACCGGCGGGTTGCCGGGGTAGAGCCGCGACGCCTGCCGGTAGCTGACCTCAGCCATGGGGACCGCCCTTCGCGTCACGTCGTCGTACCCGGACTGTCTATCCGGGCGGCCGCGGTGCTGGCCAGAGTTCGTCAATTCACTAAACTGACGAATGTGGAGGCGATGGGCGCGCAGGCGATGCGGCGGCACAACGTCGCGCTGGTCATGGAGCTGATCGCCAGGGACGCGCCGGTGTCGCGGGTCGAGCTGGCGCAGCGGACGGGGCTGACGAAGGCGACGGTGTCCAGCCTGGTGGCGGAGCTGACCGGGGCCGAGCTGGTGCGGGACCTCGGGCCGGAGCCGGGCCGGGCGCCGGGCCGTCCGGCGGGGCGGCTGGTGCTCGATCCGTACGGGCCGGTGGCGCTGGGGCTGCAGTTCGGGTCCGGGCACATCGCCGGGGTGATCCTGGACCTGTCGGGGCGGCCGCTCGCGCGGGAGCTGCGGCGGTTCGACGTGGCCGGGGCCGGTGCGGCGGAGGGTGCGCGCGCGGCGCGGCCGGTGCTGCGGCGGCTGTTCGACGAGGCGACCACGGCCGGGCGGCTGGTGGCCGGGGTGGGGGTCGCGGTCGGCGGGCTGGTGTCGCGTGGACTGGTGACGGCGTTGCCCCTGGGGTGGCGCGGGGTCGACGTGCGGGCGCTGGTGGCGGGGGAGTTGCGGGCGCTGGACCTGCACGGGCTGGACGTGCTGGTGGCCGGCGAGGTGGCGTGCGCGGCGCTGGCCGAGTATCAGGCCGGGGCGGCGCGGGACTGGTGGTACCTCGGCGGCGAGGAGGTGATCGGGCTCGCGCCGCTGAACCCGGCGGCCGAACTGGCCGGCGACCTGGGGCACGTCCCGGTGCGGCGCCGTGGTGAGGTGTGCGCCTGTGGCGGGCGGGGGTGCCTGGAGCTGTACGCGGGCCGCGCCGGGATGGCGGCGTCGGCGGGCGTGGCGGATGGGGGCGTGGCCCGGCTGCTGGGGGTGGAGGAGCCGCTGGTGGGGCGGGTGCGCGCGGCGGACCCGGCGGCGCTGCGGGCGGTGGACCGGGCGAGCGAGGCGATGGCCGACGCGCTCGTCGGGGTGCGCGCGTTGCTCGCCCCGGAGACGATCGTGCTGGGTGGTCGGCTCGCGGCCTTCGGGGAGCCCTTCCGGCAGCGCGTGGTGGAGCGGCTCGCGCCCGGGCTGACCCTGCGCCAGGCGAAACTGGGCGCCGACGCGGCCCTCCGCGGCGCGGCGGGCAGTGTGATCGCTCGGGTGGTGGCGGACCCGCTGAGCTGGATCGAGGGCTGACCGTCCCCGTTGCTGTTCGGCGCCGCGAGACGTGGCGGCGCGGGAAGCGGTACCCCCGCCGGGGGGGAAAGGTGGTGGCGCGACGTGGTGTGCGGCGCGGCCGGCGGCCGTCAGAGCGTGATCACCACCTTCGCCCGCGCGTGTTCGGTCTCCAGGTAGCGGATCGCCTCCGCCGTCTTCTCCAGCGGGAAGTCCCGGTCGATCACCGGCTCCACGCGGCCCGCCTCGATCAGTTCGGTCAGGGACGTGAGCAGCGCCCGGTTCGACGAGCCGGAGAAGTCCGCGATCCGCTGCCGGGTGAACCGGGACGCGAGCCGTCCGCGGATGATCAGGCCCATCGGGCCGAACACGCTGCCGCCGCGGGAGACGCCTCCGCCAGAGAGCAGGAGCGTGCCCTCCGGTGTCAGGACCCGGCGCAGGTCCGCGAGCGAGCGGTTCCCGACGAGGTCCAGCACCAGCTCGTAGCGGTTCATGCCCCGAGCGAAGTCCTCGCGCGTGTAGTCGACGACGTGGTCCGCCCCGAGCGAGGTCACCAGTTCGACGTTGCGCGTGCTGCACACCGCGGTCACCGTCGCGCCCAGCGCCTTCGCGATCTGCACCGCGAACGTGCCCACCCCGCCGGACGCGCCGTTGACCAGGACGTGCTGTCCCGCCCGCAACCGCCCGGCGTCGCGCAGCCCGACGAGCGCGGTGCTGCCGGCGAGCGGCACCGCGGCGGCCTGCTCGAAGGTGAGCTTCGCCGGCTTGGGCGCCAGCCGTTCCGCGGGCACGCACACGTACTCGGCGAAGGCGCCGTCGGACTCGCCGGTGTCGCCGTACACCTCGTCGCCGGGGGACAGGCCCGTGACGCCGTCCCCCACCGCGTCGACGACGCCGGCCAGGTCCCGGCCCCGGATGCGGAACCGCGGGCCGCGCAAGGAACGCGCGGTGAGGCGGAGGACGTAGGGATCGCCGCGCATGATGTGCCAGTCGTAGGCGTTGACCGCGGCCGCGCGCACGCGGACGAGGACCTCACCGGACGAGGGCCGCGGCTGGGCGGTTTCCCGCAGGGAAAGCGTGTCGGGTGAGCCGTACCGGTCCTGGACGATCGCCTTCATCGGAAGCCTCCGTGTCGTGGCGGTACGGCGACCGTAAGGCGATCCCGGTAAAACCGGTATCGGGGACAACCCTGACGTTCTAGGCTCTGCCGATGATCGTCATCCTCGTCCCCGGCTTCTGGCTCGGCGCGTCGTCCTGGCGCGACGTCGAACCCCCGCTGACCGCCGCCGGCCACACCGTGCGCGCCTTGACCCTGCCCGGCCTCGAAGCGGACGCCGACCGCTCCGGGATCGGCGTGCGCGACCACGTCGCCGCCATCGTGGCCGCGATCGACGCGGAGGACGAGCCGGTGGTCCTGGTCGGTCACTCCGGCGGCGGGCCCCTCGCCTACGCCGCCGCCGACGCCCGCCCGGACCGCGTGGCGCGCATCGTCTTCGTCGACGCCGGGCCGCTGTCCAGCGGCGCATCCATCAACGACGCCCTGCCCGCGGAAGGCGCCGACGTGCCGCTGCCGGACTGGGCGGCGTTCGAGGACAGCGAACTGGCCGGCCTCACCGGCGAGCTGCGCGAGCGGATGCGCGCCGAGGCGATTCCCGAGCCGGCTGCCGTGACCCGCGAACCGGTCGAGCTGTCCGACGAGCGCCGCCGCGCCATCCCGGCAACAGTGATCTGCACGTCGATGCCCGCCGCCCAGGTGCGTGAGCTGATCGCCGCGCAGCACCCGTATGTGGCCGAGCTCGCGGCGATGGGCAACGTGGATCTGGTCGACCTGCCGACCGGGCACTGGCCCCAGTTCAGCAGGCCGGCCGACCTCGGCGCGGCGATCGTGGCCGCGCTCGGTTAGTCCACTCCGGATTTCCGTGATCTCCGCGATCAGGCGACGTGGATCAGCGGGGCGTGGTGGACCGGGAAGTTCACCGAGTTCGCGATGAAGCACAGTTCGTGCGCCCGGTGGTGCAGCTCGGCGGCCTTGTCCGCCGCGCTCGCGTCGGTGATCGTGACCTCCGGGTGCAGTGTCACCTCGGTGAAGTGCCCGCCGCCGCCGGCGGTTTCGGCCATGCGGCCGGTCGCGGTGTCCCGGTAGCCGGTGACCGTGATGCCGTGCCGGGCGCACAACGCGAGGTAGGTCAGCAGATGGCACTGCGACAGCGACGCCACCAGCAGCTCCTCGGGGTTCCAGCGGGCCGGGTCGCCGAGGAAGGCCGGGTCGGCGGTCGCCGCGATGGGCGCCTTGCCCTCGGCGGTGACGTCGTGCCCGCGGTCGTAGGCGCGGTAACCCCCGTCGGTGGAGCCGTTCCAGCTGACCGTGACCTCGTAGCCGTGTTCCTTGCTCATCGGGATGTTCCTCCGGGTAGTGCGGACAGGGTGCTCAGGACGTGGTCGCGGGCCAGGGCCGCGGCTGACGGCCCATCCCCGGCGGTGATGGCCCCGACGAGCCGGCGATGCTCGTCGTCGACCTGGCCGGTGCGGCTGGGGGCGGACAGGGAGTCCCGTGTGGACACGAGGATCCGGTCCCACACGCGGTCGAGGAAACCGAGTGCGAGGGAGTTCCCGGCGAGGACGGCGACGTGCCGGTGGAACTCGCGGTTGTGCCGCACACCGGCGATCAGGTCGCCGGCCCGGGTGGCGCGGTCGGCGTCGTCGGCGTGACCGGTCAGCCGGGCCAGCGCGGCGGGCGCGATCTCCCCCGCCTGCTGCCGCTGGGCGGCCAGTTCGGCGGTAAGCGCTTCCAGGGAGGCGCGGACGAGGTAGGCCTCGCGTAGTTCCGCATCGCTCAGCCGGATCACGGTGACACCCCGCTGCCCGCTCTCGACCAGGCCGTCGCTTTCCAGGCGCCGCAACGCCTCCCGCACCGGCGTGCGGCTCACGTCGAGCCGCTGCGACAGGTCGAGTTCGGTGAGGCGCTGCCCGGGCGGGAAGGCTCCGCCGACGATCAGCTCCCGCACGCGGTCGTACGTCGTCTCCACGGCATGCACTGTATACAATGCATGCAAGCGACGCCAGTCCGTAGGATCACGCCATGGCAGCCGACGAACCGACGATCCTGGCCACCTCCGGCGGCGTCCGGGCCTCGGCGCGACTGGACTGGGAGGTCGGCCCCCTGACGCGCTACGCGGTCGAGCTCGCCGGCGTCACCGGCCGCGCGCCTCGGGTGTGCTTCCTGGGCACCGCCTGCGGCGACGACCGCCGCCTGACCGCCACTTTCTACGAGAACGCGTGGCGCGAGGGGTGGGCGGGCAGTCACGTGGCGCTGCTGCCGATGCCGAACATCGCCGACCTCGCCGGGCACCTGCTGTCCCAGGACGTGATCTGGGTGTGGGGCGGCAGCGTCGCCGGGCTGCTGGCGCTGTGGCGGTTGCACGGCCTGGACGCGGTGATGCGCGACGCCTGGCAGGCCGGGGTCGTTCTCACCGGCGTGTCCGCGGGCTCCATCTGCTGGCACACCGGGGGCACGACCGACTCGTTCGGCCCCGAGCTGCGGCCGGTGACCAACGGGCTCGGCCTGCTCCCGTGGTCCAACGGCGTCCACCACGACAGCGAACCCGCCCGGCGGCCGCTGTTCCAGTCGCTGGTGGCGGACGGCACGCTGCCGCCCGGCTACGCGACCGACGACGGGGCCGGGCTGCTCTACCGCGGCGGCGAACTGGCCGAGGCGCTCGCCGAGCGGGACCGCGCCGGGGCGTACCGGGTGGAGCGCGGCCCGGACGGCGGCGCGGTGGAGACACCTCTGGACGTGCGCCGGATCCGCTGACGCACGCGGTGACTTCCGGCCCTTCCTGCGCCCCGCCGGCCGGAGCAGCGTGGAAGCCGGAGACCACCGGGAGGCTGCCATGCGGGACAAGAACTGGCGCGTCGACATCGTGATCGACGAGCACGAGACGCGCACCCGCGCCACGGCGCGGCTGCGCACCGGCGAGCGGACCAACCTGGTCGGGATCGGGACGGCCCGCCTCAACCCGGCCGACACCAACGTGCCCGAGATCGGCGACGAGCTGGCCACCGCGCGGGCGCTCAGCGATCTGGCGCACCGGCTGCTCGACGCGGCCGCGGGCGACATCGAGGAAGTGACCCACCAGCCCGCGCACCTGCGGTACTGACAGCGCTGCCGGCCAGGGGAGGACCGTGATGAAAGCGGCTGTCGTGTCCGAGACCGGCGCCAAGCTGGAGATCCGGGACCGCCCGGTGCCGGAGCCCGGACCGGGCCAGGTGCTGGTCCGGATGCTCGCCAGCGCCTTGTGCCACACCGACGTCCACCTCCTCCAGGGCGACTGGCCGCTGCGGCCGAGCCCGTCGTCGATACCCGGGCACGAGGGCGTCGGGGTGGTGGAGGCGCTGGGGCCCGTCGCCTCGCTGCACCGGCCTGGGGAGCGCGTGGCGATCAGCTGGCTCGGCTCGGCGTGCGGGCACTGCGAGCGTCCCGGATGAACAGTCCGCTGTGGACGCCGCCGCGCTGACGTGCGCCGGGACGACCGCGTTCCGGGCGGTCAAGGTGTCCCGGCTTGCCTCGGGGGAGCTGGTCGCGGTGTTCGGCGTCGGCGGGCTCGGACCTGGCCCGCCGGGTGGGCGCGTCGCGCTGCCCGCCCGCGGCGCACTGACGGTGCCGCTGTTCGACGCGGTGACCGGCTCGATCGCCGGGACCCGCCGCGACACGGCCGACGTGTTCACGCTGCACGCCGCCGGGCGGACGTGCGTGGTGGCCGAGACGTGCCTCGCCGAACTGCGGGCCGGCGAGATCCCGGCCAGGGTCGTGCTCGACCTCGGCGCGTCGCTCTGGACGCTGTGACAACATCAGGCGGGGTGACAACACCAGGCGCGGTGCCGGCCACTGTCCGGTGTGACCATGCAACTGACCGGACTGGGGGCACCGGTGGAGCCGGGCGACGCCGATCTGTGGGCGCGGGCCGCGCGGGGTGACCGCGAGGCCTTCACGGCGCTCTTCGAACGCCACGCGCAGGCGGTGTGGAACCACGCCTACCGGCTGACCGGCTCCTGGGCCAGCGCGGAGGACCTCACCTCCGGGACTTTCCTGGCCGCGTGGCGCAGACGCGGCGACGTCACATTGGTGCGCGACAGCGCGCTGCCCTGGCTGTTCACCGTCGCGGGCAACCTCGCGCGCGACGAGCACCGGGGCCGGGCGCGGCGGCTGCGGCTGCTGCGCCGGATGCCCGCTCCCGCCGCGGTGTCCGACCACGCCGACGGCGTCGCCGACCGCATCGACGCCGAGGCGCGTCTGCAGCGGATCGTCGACGCCGTCCGCGCCCTGCCCGCGGCGCAACGGCAGGTCGTCGAGCTGTGCCTGCTCGGCGAGCTGCCGATCGCCGACGCCGCCGCCCTGCTCGAGGTCGCCGAGGTGACCGTGCGCGCACACCTGTCGCGCGCCCGCGCCCGGCTCCGTGCCCTGCTGGAGGAGAAATGAGCCACACCCTGCCGCCGCGCCGCGAACTGCCGCCCGAGGTCCGCGAACGGATGCGCGCGACCGTGCAAGCCGGGATCGCCCCCCACCGCGGCCGCGCCCTCGTGGCCGGCGCCGCCGTGATCGTGCTCGTCGCCGGGGTGCTGGTCGGCGCCCAGTTCTTCCGCTCGTCCGCGCCGGTTCCCGCCGGTTCCGGCGGTGTGGACGACCGGTGCTGGGCCGCGATCGAGTCCGCGGGCAAGACCGGGCAGGTCCCGCCGCGGGAGGTGTGGCGCGCCACCGGCAGCCACGTGCTCGGCGACGACGTCGTCACCTCCTACCTCGCCGGCGGCAGGCCGGTGTTCTGCGAGACCACGGCGACCACGGTCACCGTGTCCGATCCGGCCGCCGAGCCGGCCTACGCCGCGGGCAGCCGCGCCGGGCTGTTGCTCTACACCGGGACGGGACTGGCTGCCGGGGTCGCCGATCCTTCGTGGCCGGCCATCGAGCTGTCCCTGCCCGATGGCCTCGGCATCACCGTCGAGCCGGTCATGCCGGGGACCGGCGCGTTCACCGCCTTCACCGCGACCGACCCGGCGACCACGACCCTGTGGGCCGGGATGTCCGTCCAGGGCCAGAAGACCCGCCCCGGGCCGCGGGTCGAGCTGCCGCCGGCCCCGGCGCCGCTGGTCAGCGTCGTCGACCGGCCCGGTGACCGGACCTCGCCCGCCGGCCGCGCGCTCGACGAATGCCTGGCCGCGCTGCCCGCACCGCCCGCCGACGCCGACGGCTACCAGCCCGGCGGCCTGCTGGAGCACGGGCCGTACCGCGTGGTGCTCGGGCGCAGCGCCGCGCACATGATCGCGTGCGTGACCGGGCCCACCGGATCGTCACTGCACCTCGACACGTTCCTCGGCACGTCGATCCCGGTCCGCAGGCTGTCGGTGCCCGCGCAGGCCGGGAAGGTGCCGTTCGTCGGCCTCGCGCCCCGGTCGGCCACGAGCATGGTCGCCGACTTCGGCACCGGGGAGGCCGTCACGGTGCCGGTCGTGAACGGGACGTTCGCGGTCTGGCTGCCCGACGGCGCGAAGCCGGTGTATCCCGACACGGGTGAGGCGTGGGTGCGGGTGCAGGACGCGCGAGGGGCCGCCCTCTACAACGGCTCGGTCGTGCTTCGCTGACAGTGCGACCGAAGGGGCGCCGCCACGGCACCCGGCATGGGCCCGCGCCGGTCGTGCTCGTCCACTTCGGACCTATCCGGGTGCGCACGGGCCGCACACTGGTCTGGCGAGGTGAACTGGCCGGTGCGGGTCTTTCGGCACTACCGCCGGCCGCCCGGTGGGGGCACCGTGCAGGCGTGGGCATCTACCAGCAGCAGGTCCTGCCGCGGCTGATCAACGTGCTGTGCGGCATGGAAGTGGCAGGCCCCTACCGGGCGCGCGCGTGCGCCGGCCTGCACGGGCGGGTCCTGGAAATCGGCTTCGGCTCCGGCCACAACGTCCCGTTCTACCCGGCCGCGGTCACCGCCGTGCACGCGATCGAACCCTCCGACGTGGCCTGGAAGCTGGCCGCCGAGCGCGTCGCCGCCTCGTCCGTCCCGGTCGAGCGGTCCGGCCTGGACGGGCAGTCCGTACCGCTGCCGGACAACACCTGCGACACCGCCCTGTCGACCTACACGCTGTGCACGATCCCGGACGTGGTGGCGGCGCTCAAGGAGGTCCGGCGGGTGCTGAAACCCGGTGGCACGTTGCACTTCCTCGACCACGGTCTGGCCGAGGACGGCAAGGTTCAGCGCTGGCAGCACCGCCTGGACCCCCTGCAGGGGCGCGTGTTCGGCGGCTGCCGCCTGACACGCCAGATCGCCGACGTGGTCACCGAGGCCGGGTTCGTCATCCGCGAACTCGACCGGTTCTACGAGAAGGGCGCGCCGAAGTCCCTCGGCGCGGACTACCTCGGCGTGGCGGTGTCCCCGTGACCCGGCTCAGCGCAGCCGCGCCGGCAAGTGTTCGAAGCCCCGCAGGATGCGGGTGCTCCGGCGGGTCGCGCCGGGCGTGAGGCGCAGCTCCGGGAAGCGGTCGAACAGCGTCCGCAGACCGACCTCGCCCTCCATGCGGGCCAGCGCGGCGCCCAGGCAGTAGTGCCTGCCCGCCGAGAACGAGATGTGCTCGCGGGCGTTTTCGCGGCGGACGTCGAACCTCGCGGGGGCCTCGAAGACCTCCGGGTCGCGGTTGGCGCCGGCCAGGATCGTCGTCACCACCGAACCCCCGCGCACCCGCACACCGCCGACCTCGGTGTCACGCACGCAGGTGCGCCCGGTGAGCAGCACCGGCGGGTCGACGCGCAGGATCTCGTCGACCGCGTTCGGCCACAGCGACGGCTCCGCACGCACCGCGGCGAGCTGGTCGGGGTGGTCGTGCAGCAGGGTGATCCCGTTGCCGAGCAGGTTCACCGTCGTCTCGAAGCCCGCGGCGAGCACCAGCCCGGCGGTCGCCCGCAGCTCCAGATCGGTCAGCCCGACCCCGTCCTCGCGCGCCGCGACCAGCTGGCTGAGCAGGTCGTCGCCGGGGTCGGCACGCAGGCGCTCCAGGTGGTCGCCGAGCCAGGCGTCGAAGTCGGCCAGCGCCGACTCGACCGCGCGGAACTCCCGCCACGGCAGCCCGAGGTCCAGGCTCGGCGCCGCGGCGGTGCCCAGCTCCAGCACCCGCTGCCGCTGCTCCGGCGGCACCCCGAGGATCTCGGCGATCACGGTCACCGGCAGCAGCGCGCAGTAGGCCTCGACGAGGTCGACGGGCCGGTCCGGGTCGAGCGCGTCCAGCAGCTCGCGGGCGATCTCTTCGGTGCGGGAGCGCAGCTTCTCCACGGCGCGGACGGTGAACACGCGGGTCACGAGCTTGCGGTAGCGGGTGTGGTCCGGCGGCTCGGTCGCCAGCAGCGACGGCGGCGCGATCGGGTGCAGCCTGTCCGACGCCGACCACTCGCTCAGCCGCGCCAGCACCCCGTCCGACCCGGCGCCCACGCCGGCGCGGAAGTCGTTGCTGGTCAGCACTTCCCGCACCGTTGCGTGGCTGGTCGTGACGTACGCGAACGAGCCTTTGTAGAGCGGGCCGTGGCCGCGGATCTCGTCGAACAGGCCGGACAACGCGGCGGTGGGGGAGACCGCGGCCTCGGCCACGAGCCGCGCCTGCAGGTCGCCGCGCCGGGCCGCGGCACGCAGGACCGTGCGCGGCAGCGCGTGGCCGATGCCCCAGCGCACCACCGGTTTCACGCCGTCCTGCAGCCGGGTCATCACGACATCCACCTCCACCGTGGTACTGCCGGGTACCAGGCACGGTAGAGCCGGACGTGCCGCCCGGTCAAGCGGCTGGGTTAGGTTGGCGGCGTGACGGACGTCGACGTGGCGGGCACCGGGTTCCGCGACCGGCTGCTGCAGGGCATGGCCGCCGCCCTGCGCGAACGGGACTACCACGACGTCACGATCGCCGACGTGGTCAACCACGCCCGCACGTCGAAGCGCACCTTCTACGAGCAGTTCGCGAGCAAGCAGGAGTGCTTCGTCGAGCTGCTGCGGCAGACCAACGCGCGGATGATCCGGGACATCGCGGCCGCGGTCGAGCGGGACGCGCCCTGGCAGGCGCAGGCGCGCCAGGCGGTGGAGGCGCTGATCGCGTCGATGGAGAGCGATCCCGCGCTGTGCCTGAGCTGGATGCGGGCGGCGCCCTCGCTGGGCGAGGCCGGCCGCGCGCTGTCCCGCGAGACGATGGACTCGTTCGTGACGTTGATGCGCACGCTGGCGGACACGCCGGAACTGCGGGCGGCCGGTGTGGTGCCGCCGTCGCGGGAGCTGGCGATCACCCTGTTCGGCGGGCTGCGCGAGCTGATCGCGATCACCCTGGAAGAGGGCGGGAACCTGGCGGGCACGGTGGACGTGGCGACCGAGGTCGTCATGCTGCTCATGGGACCCCGGGCACGCTGACCTGCCCCGGCGCCCGCAGCCGGCGCCCGGCGGAAACCGGACACGAAAGAGTGACGTGGGTCACGTTCGTCGCTATCGTCCCTTTCATGTCCACAAGTGAGGAACGCACCAGAGAACGTACGGAGAGCGTGACCTCGGCCCTGCTGACCGGCGGCACCTACCGCGGCCTCGCCGAGCAGAAGCTGTCCCCGGCGGAGGAGCGGTTCGAGCGGGCCCGGCGGACCGTCGGCTTCGTGCTCGCCCCGCTCGTGACCATCGTCTTCCTGTTCGTGCCCACCACGCTGGACTCCAGCCAGCAGACCCTGGCGGCGGTCCTGCTCGGCGTGGTGGTGCTGTGGGTGTGCGAACCGGTGCCGATCCCGATCGGCGGCCTGATCGGGGTCGCCGCCATCGTGGTGCTCGGCGTGCTGCCCGCCGACGACGTGCTGGAGCCGTTCGGCTCGTCCACGGTGTTCGTCTTCATCGGGGCGTTCATCCTGGCGCAGGCGATGCTGCGGCACGGTCTGGCCCGCCGGTTCGCCTTCTTCATCCTCTCCGTCCCCGGCGTCGGCCGCAGCACCTGGCGCGTCATCGCCGCGCTCGGGTTCGTCACGTGCGTGATCTCGGCGTTCATCTCCAACACCGCGACCGTCGCGATGCTGCTGCCCACGGCGGTGGGCCTGCTGACCGTCATCGCCGAGCTGATCCGCGGCCGCATGCCGGAGGGGGAGCGGTTCGACCCGCTGCGGCTGCGGGTGGGCATCGCGCTGATGCTCGTCCTCGCCTACGGCGCCAGCGTCGGTGGTCTGCTCACACCGATCGGCTCGCCGCCCAACCTGATCGGGCGCGGCCTGATCGAGGAGGCCACCGGCGAGCGGATCTCGTTCCTGCAGTGGACCACGATGGCGCTGCCCGCCTGCGTGGCGATGTTCGTCGTCCTGATCGTGCTGCTGATCCTGCTCAACCGCCCGGAGATCAAGAAGCTCACCGGCGTCGAGGAGTACGTGGCCGGTGAGCGGGCGAAGCTGGGCCGGTTCTCGGTCGCCGAGCGCAACACCCTGATCGCCTTCAGCATCACCGTGGTGCTGTGGGTGACGCCGGGCATCGTGGCACTGGTGGCGGGCAACGACTCCCGCGCCTACGAACTGGTCAGCGACCGGCTCGACGAGGGCATCGTCGCCGTCCTCGGCGCGGCGCTGCTGTTCGTGCTGCCGACGAACTGGCGGGAGCGCCGGTTCACCCTCACCTGGTCCGAGGCCGCCCGCATCGACTGGGGCACCATCCTGCTGTTCGGCAGCGGCATCATCTTCGGCTCGCTGCTGGCGGACACCGGGCTCGCGGAGCGCGTGGGCACCGGGCTGGCCGGGGCGCTCGGCATCGGCAGCGGGATCGCGCTGACGCTCTTCGCGGTGCTGCTGGCGATCCTGGTGTCGGAGACGACCTCCAATACCGCGTCGGCGGCGGTGGTGGTGCCGATCGTCATCCCGATCGCGATCGCCGCCGGGGTGGACCCGTTCACGCCGGCGCTGGCCGCGACCTTCGCCGCGTCGTTCGGGTTCATGCTGCCGGTCTCCACGCCGCAGAACGCGATCGTCTACGGCTCCGGCGCGGTGCCGATCACCAAGATGATCCGGTCCGGCGCGGCCTTCGACGTCGTCGGCGCGATCCTGATCATGCTGCTGATCCCGGTGATGGTCGCCGCGGTCGGCTTCGCGTGATGGATGACCGGTCGCCACCCCCGTCGGGTGGCGACCGGCCTGCTCGGGGTCAGACGGTCACGGCGGTGCGCCAGCCCGGCTGGTAGGACTCCCGCGCCATCGCCGAGTACGGGGCGGGGCTGACGATCGCGCGGACGGCGAACTGCTCGTGCGGCTGGACCGTGGTCTTGCGGCTGCCGCCGCCGGGCTCGCCCCAGACGACGGTGACCTCGGCGCCCAGCGGGACGTCCGGGTTGACCGTCGCCAGGGAGAGTGCGGTGCGTTCGTTGGCGCTGTAGCCGGTGAACAGGGACAGGCCCACGAGGTTGCCGTCCGCGTCGGTGACGGAGTCGAAGTTGGACGATCCGTAGTTGGCGTTGGGCAGGTCGAAGAACTGGTAGACGGGCCCGTCCTTGGCGACCGGGTTGGCCAGCAGCTTGCCGACGTCCTCGGCGTTCCAGGCGAGGGTCACCTTGCGGCGCTGGGTTTCCGGGTCGATGGCGGCCAGCGCGTCGCGGCCGATGAAGTCGTGGTCGAACTTCACGAACGAGCCGTAGCCGAGCTCCCAGGGGTTGAGGTAGTAGTCGCGGATGTCGTCGGAGACGAAGCTGCCGGCGAGCGCGTTGGTGGCCTCGTAGCTCTCGGCGGGCAGCCATTCCCGGTACGCCCGCAGCTCCTCGCTCGTATACACGGCGGGCAGGGGCGAGGGGATCCAGCCGGATTCCAGGGTGTTGCACGAGTAGGCGCGGGCGCCGCAGGGTTCGAGGCCGAACTCGCGGCCGGCTTCCAGGATGGCGTCGCGGATCTTGTCGTAGGTCTCGTAGGGGCCCCAGATCTCCAGTCCGGGCGCGCCTGCCATGCCGTGGCGCAGGGTGCGGACACGTTCGCCGGCGATGGTCAGGTAGCCCATGCGGAAGAACTTGACCTGCTCCACCGGGCCGCCGTTGACCTTCTCGATGACGTCCCAGGCGCGCGGGCCCTGGATCTGGAAGCGCCACAGGTCGCGGCTGACGGGCTTGCCGTAGGGGCGGGAGGGGGAGCGCTGGTCCAGGCGCACGTCCACGTCGTAGCCGCGGGTGGCCTGGTAGGTGAGCCAGTTCGCGACGGGCGCGCGGCCGACGAAGACGAACTCCTCCTCGGCGAGGTGGAACAGGATGCCGTCGCCGATCACGCCGCCCTCGGGGGAGACCGGCACGAACTGCTTGGCGGTGTTGACTCCGAACTTGGCGACGCTGTTGATGCCGGTGTCGGAGATGAGCTTGAGCGCATCCGGGCCGGAGAGGAAGAGGTTGACCATGTGGTGGCTCTGGTCGAACAGCACCGCGGTCTCCCGCCAGGCGGTGACCTCGCGGCGGAAGTTGGTGAACTCGCTGGGCACGACGGGGTAGATGTAGGCGCCGATCTGGGAGTCGCGCAGCAGCTGGACCGTGTTTCCGGCCTGGTCGAGCACTTCCTGCAGGTTCTTCGCGGTCATGCGGGTCATCCGTTCTGGTAGGGGACGTAGGTGACGCCCAGGTCGGTGAGCTTGCTGCGCAGGCCGTAGCGGTCGAGGCCGAGTTCGCCGTCGCGGAAGGCCTTCCGCGTGGCTTCTTCCTTCTCCGCGCGGGCGCGGGACTGGTCGAGGGCGCGGTCGAGGTCGGCGCGGGGCACGACCATGGCGCCGTCGTCGTCGGCGAGGACCGCGTCGCCGGGGCGGATCAGCTGCCCGCCCACGACGATGGGCACGTTGACCGCGCCCGCGGTGGCTTTGACGGTGCCCTGCGCCGACACGGAGGCCGACCACACCGGAAAGTTCATCGCGCGCAGGTCGGTCACGTCCCTTACGCCGGTGGTGGTGACCAGCCCGCGCACGCCCCGGAACTGCAGGGCGGTGGCGAACAGTTCGCCGAACAGGCCGTCGAGGCAGGGGGACGTGGTGGTGACGACGAGGAGGTCGCCGGGCCGGCACTGTTCGACAGCGGCGTGGATCATCAGGTTGTCGCCCGGCCAGCACAAGACCGTGACAGCGGTGCCGCCGACCCGGGCGCCGTCCTGGATCGGGCGCAGCTCCGGGCCGAGCAAACCGGTGCGCCCCAAGGCCTCGTGCACGGTCGCCACACCGAACTCGGCGAGTGCGTCGACCTTCTGGATGGGGGCGCGGGGCGGGTCGGTGACGATGACCGTCCTCATGCGAGTTCCCCGGTCACCTGCGGGTAGAGGCGCATGTAGGCCTCGCCCATGGTGTGGTGCGGCAGCCCGAGGTTCGGGCCGGCGTTGCGCTTGACCTGCACGCCGCGGCGTTTGGCGAGATCGGTGTAGTAGTCCCACATGTGCTGCTGCGCGGGCAGGCACTCCATGGCTTTGCGTTTGGTGTCGAACACCTCGGTGATGTCCAGCAGCACGTTCGGTTTGAAATCGCACTGCTCCGGCTGGTGCGGCTCGAAGAAGAACACCGGCGGCGCGCCCAGCGGCTCGCCCGGCGCGTCGTAGCCGATGGCCTGCGCCAGCACCCGTGCCTGCAAGGCCATTCGGGCGGCGGCGGGGTGGTCGCCGTTGTAGGGGTCGGCCGGCGGATGGGTCAGCACCACCGACGGGTTGACCTCCCGGTAGACCCGAACCATGCGGTCGACCAGCTCCGGGGTCTCTTGCAGCGGGTAGTCGCCGGCGTCGAGGAACTCGATCTCGGCTCCCAGCACCGCGGCGGCGTTTTCCGCTTCTCCGCGCCGGATCTCCTTGATCTCGTCCAGCGTTTTGCCCTCGCGCCAGGCCTTCGCGGACTCGCCGCGCTCGCCGAAGCTCAGGCACAGCACCTTGGCCCGCCGGCCCCGGCTGGTGGCCAGGGCGATCGCACCCGCCGCGCGCCAGACGAAATCCCCCGCGTGCGCGCTGACCACCAGTAACGTCATCGCCTTCTCCTCGTGTCGTCGTCGGCACCCACGATGGACACTAGGAGCCGCGCGGGGCGGCCGTGAGGTCCTCCAGGCGGCTCCGGTGTGCGTCATTTGTCGCGCCCGGGGCTGTCTCGATGCCGGGCGAAACCCCGCGCCGGCTCGGGTCTACTGGGCTGCATGAGCCACTCCGGTCGCCTGACGGATCTCGTGCGCGCCATGAGCTACGAGGTCATGCCGTTCGCGAGCACCGAACGGAAGGTCCTCGAGCACGTGCCGGTGACCGTGCCGCTGACGGTCACGGTCACCGAGGCGAAGGGCCTCGACACCACCCTCGACCTCACCGAACGGCTGCTCGGCCACGGTTACCGCGCCACCCCGCACCTCGCCGCGCGGTTGTTCCGCGACGACCGGCACGTCGCCGACGTGGCGTCCCGCCTGCGGGAGGCCGGCGCCGACTCGGTGTTCGTCGTCGGCGGCGACGCGCCCGCCCCGGCCGGGCCCTACCCCGACGCCTACGCGCTGCTGCAGGCGCTGGAACGCACCGGGCACTCGTTCCGCGCGATCGGCATCGGCGGCTACCCCGAGGGCCACGGCGTCATCCCGCAGGAGGCCGTCGACCTCGCGCTGAAGCAGAAGGCGCCGCTGGCCACGCGGATCCTCACGCAGATCTGCTTCACCGCCGCGACCACGCACGCCTGGGCGGAGCGGATCGCCTCGTCCGGCATCGACCTGCCCGTCCACGTCGGCATCCCCGGACCGGTCAACCGGCAAAAGCTGATCCGCATCTCGGCCGGCCTCGGTCTCGGCCAGTCCGCGCGGTTCCTGCGCAAGCAGCAAAACCTGTTGTGGCGGTTCCTGCTGCCCGGCGCCTACCAGCCCGGCAAACTGGCGCGGCGGCTCGCGTCCCGGCCCGCCGGGAACATCCACGGTCTGCACATCTTCACCTTCAACGAGCTCGAAGGAACCGAACGGTGGCGGCAGGGCCTGCTGGCCTCGCTCGGCACCCGGGACGGCCGGTCATGATCGTCGCCGAGGACTACGGCAGGCTCATCGTGCAGGGCGCCGACCGGCCCGGCATAGTGTCGAGCGTGTCGGCGATCCTGGCCGGGCACGGCGCCAACGTCGTCGCGCTCGACCAGTCCACCAGCGACCCCGCCGGCGGCCGGTTCTTCCAGCGCACCGTCTTCCACCTGCCGGACCTGCCGTCGAAGCTGCCCGCGCTGGGCGAGGCGCTGGACGCGAGGCTGGTGGACGAGCTCGGCCTGACCTACCGGCTGGTCGAGGCGCGGCGGCACAAGCGCGTCGCGATCCTGGTGTCCAAGATGGACCACTGCCTGCTGGACCTGCTGTGGCGGCAGCGGCGCGGCGAGCTGCGCATGACCGTGCCGATGGTGATCTCCAACCACCCCGACCTCGGCGACGACGTCCGGCAGTTCGGCATCCCGTTCTTCCACGTGCCGGTGGAGAAGGAGCGCAAGGCCGAGGCGGAGAAGGAACAGCTGAACCTCCTCAAGGGCAACGTCGACCTCGTGGTGCTGGCCCGGTACATGCAGATCCTGTCCGGCGGGTTCCTGGACGACCTCGGCGTGCCGGTGATCAACATCCACCACTCGTTCCTGCCCGCGTTCATGGGCGCGGGCCCGTACCAGCGGGCGAAGGAACGCGGCGTGAAGCTGGTCGGCGCGACCGCCCACTACGTCACCGAGGACCTCGACGAGGGGCCGATCATCGAGCAGGACGTCATCCGCGTGTCGCACCGCGACTCCGCCCGCGACCTGCAGCGCCGCGGCGCCGACGTGGAACGGCTCGTGCTGTCCCGCGCGGTGTCCTGGCACTGCGACGACCGCGTCATCCGCGACGGGAACACCACCGTCGTCTTCTGAAGGAGGGGACATGGGCCAGGCACGCGACGACTACGTCCTGGATCTGACGGCCAGCAGGCGGGGCTACGCCCTGAACCGGATGTGCCTGTCGCTGAAGGACGCGGCCAACCGCGAGCGGTTCAGCGCCGACGAGGCCGCCTACTGCGATGCCTACGGGCTGTCGCCGGAGCAGAAGAAGGCGGTCCTGGAACGGGACTGGACCGGGATGCTCGACCTGGGAGCGTCCATTTTCTACACCTACAAGCTGGCCATGATGGACCAGAAGTCGATGCAGTACCTCGGTGGCGTGTTCACCGGCATGACCGCGGAGGAGTTCGCGGCGGCGCTGCGCTCGGGAGGGCGGAAGTTTGGCTGAGGTGATCTGGGGTCTGGCGACCTCGCACGTGCCCTCGATCGGCGCGGCGATGGACAACCGCAAGACCGGCGACGAGTACTGGAAGCCGTTGTTCGACGGCTACGCCCCGGCCCGGGAGTGGATGGCCGAGCACACGCCGGACGTGGCGATCGTGGTCTACAACGACCACGCCAACGCGGTCGATCTGGACCTGGTGCCCACCTTCGGCATCGGCACCGCCGAGTCCTACCAGGTGGCCGACGAGGGCTGGGGCCGCCGCCCGGTGCCGGTGGTGCGGGGCGCGCCGGAGCTGAGCGAGCACCTGGTGCGCGAGCTGGTGGACGAGGGGTTCGACCTGGCCACCTTCCACCGCCTCGACGTCGACCACGGGCTCACCGTGCCGCTGTCGGTGTACTGCCCGGAACCGGGGGAGGCGTGGCCGTGCCGCGTGATCCCGTTGCTGGTCAACGTGATCCAGTACCCGCAGCCGACCGCGGCCCGCTGCTTCGCGCTCGGCCAGGCGCTGGGGCGGGCGATCCGGTCGTTCCCCGGCGCGGAGAAAGTCGCGGTGTTCGGCACCGGCGGGATGTCGCACCAGCTGGCCGGCGCGCGTGCCGGGCTGATCAACAGCGAGTTCGACCGGATGTACCTGACGGCGATCGAGACCGAGCCGGCGAAGCTGGCCGCGCTGAGCCGCGAGGAGTACATCCGGCTGGCCGGGACGGAGGGGATCGAGCTGATCATGTGGCTGGTGATGCGCGGCGCGCTGAGCGAGAACATCCGGCGGGTGCACGAGACCTACCACGTGCCGGCGTCCAACACCGCCGCCGGGCTGGCGCTGTTCGAGGAGCTGGGCGCATGAGCACCTTCGTGCTGGTGCACGGCGCGTGGCACGGCGGCTGGGTGTGGCAGCGGGTGGCGCCGCTGCTGCGCGCCGCCGGGCACGAGGTGCACACGCCGACGCTGACTGGGGTGAGCGACCGGGCGCACCTCCTGAGCCCGTCCGTCGGGCTGCGCACGCACGTCGAGGACGTCGTGGCGCTGATCCGGGCGTGGGACCTGGACGACGTGGTGCTGGTCGGGCACAGCTACGCCGGGCAGGTGATCACCGGCGTGGCCGACCGGGTGCCGGACCGGGTGGCGCGGCGGGTGTACCTGGACGCGTTCGTCGGCGACGACGGGGATGCCGCGGTCGACCTGCAGCCGGAGACGATCGCCGGGCACTACCGCGAGTCCGTCGCCACGGCGGGCTTCGGGTGGCTGATCCCGGTGCGGTCGCTGCAGGTGCTCGGCGTGACCGAGCAGTCCGATGTGGACTGGCTGAGCGCCCGGCTGACCCCGCACCCGTGGCTGAGCTACACCGAACCGCTGCGCCTGAGCGGCGCGGTGGAGCGGGTGCCCGCGGCGTTCGCCGAGTGCACCGACTGGATGCGGGTCTTCCAGCCGCACGCGGAGCGGGCCGCCGCGCGGGGCTGGCCGGTGCACACGATCGCCACCGGCCACGAGGCGATGGTCACCGCGCCCAAGGAACTAGCCGGCCTGTTGTTGTCCCTGGTCTGAGGAGGAGTCTTCGTGGAGTTCCTGGTCCGCACCGAGAACCGGCTGCCCGCCGACACGCCCGGCCAGACCCGCGACCAGCTGTGCAAGGCGGAGCGGGAGCGGGCGATGGAGCTGCGGGCGGAGGGCGTGCTGAAGCGGCTGTGGCGGGTCCCCGGCCGCAACGCCACGATCGGCCTCTACGAAGCCGAGGACCCCGCCGCCCTGCACGACGCGCTGACGTCCCTGCCGATGTGGCCGTGGATGGACGTGACGGTGGAGCCGCTGGCCACGCACCCGCAAGAGCGCTGAGGTTCGAGCGCCTCCCGGGGAGAGCTTGGCGTCCCCAACGCCCGCCGGGGGCGCTCGGCGCGCAGGCGCCTGCCTGAGCACCGCCCGCAGGAGCGCCGTGCGCTACGCGCGCAGTGCCTCGCCGAGCACGTCCATCGCGTCGTGCAGGAGGTCGTCGCTGATCGTCAGTGGTGGCAGGAACCGCAGGACGTTGCCGTGCGTGCCGCAGGTCAGCACGATCACGCCCCGCTCGTGGGCCGCTGCCGCGGCCGCCTTCGCCAGCGCCGCGTCGGGCTCGGTCGTGCCCGGCCGCACCAGCTCGACCGCGATCATCCCGCCGCGGCCGCGCACGTCGCCGATCCGCGGGTCGTCCAGCCCGCGCAGCCGGGACTTCAGCAGCGAGCCGATCTCCCGCGCGCGGGCCACGAGCCCGTCCTGCTCGATGGTCTCGATGGCGGCCAGCGCGGCCGCGCACGCCAGCGGGTTGCCGCCGTAGGTGCCGCCCAGCCCGCCGGCGTGCACGGCGTCCATGATCTCCGCGCGCCCGGTCACCGCCGACAGCGGCAGCCCGCCCGCGATGCCCTTCGCCGTCACGATCAGGTCCGGCACCACGCCCTCGTGGTCGCACGCGAACCAGTCGCCGGTGCGGGCGAACCCGGTCTGGACCTCGTCGGCGACGAACACCACGCCGTTCGCCCGGCACCACGACGCCAGCGCGGGCAGGAAACCGGGCGCGGGCTCGACGAACCCGCCCTCGCCCTGGATCGGCTCGATCACCACCGCCGCCAGGTTCGCCGCGCCGACCTGCTTCTCGATCACGTCCAGCGCCCGGCTCGCGGCCTCGGCCCCGGACAGTCCGCCGTCGCGGAACGGGTAGGACAGTGGCGCCCGGTAGACCTCGGGCGCGAACGGGCCGAACCCGTGCTTGTAGGGCATGGACTTCGCCGTCATCGCCATCGTCAGGTTGGTGCGGCCGTGGTAGGCGTGGTCGAACACGGCCACCGCGCCGCGGCCGGTGTGCGCCCGCGCGATCTTGACCGCGTTCTCGACGGCCTCCGCGCCCGAGTTGAACAGCGCCGTGCGCTTCTCGTGATCGCCGGGCGTCAGCCGGCCGAGCGCCTCGGCGACGGCCACGTACCCCTCGTACGGCGTGACCATGAAGCACGTGTGGGTGAACGCCTCCACCTGTTCCCGCACCGCGCGCGCGACCCGCGGGTTGCTCGCGCCGACCGTGGTGACCGCGATTCCCGAGCCGAGGTCGATCAGGTGGTTGCCGTCGACGTCGACCACGATGCCGCCGCCTGCCGCCGCCGCGAAGACCGGCATCGTGGTGCCGACCCCCGCGGCGACCGCGGCGCCCTTGCGCGTCATGAGTTCGCGGGATCGCGGTCCCGGGATCGCCGTCTCCAGCCGCCGCCGCTGGCGGATTTCTGTGCCCGTGCTCGTGGTCATGCCCCAGTTTCGGGAGCGATCCGTCATGCTGTCCAATACTTGGTCGGCAGATTTTTGATGCCCGGGAGGCATAATGGAGTTGCGGCACCTCCGGTACTTCGTGGTGACCTGCGAGGCAGGCACGGTCAGCCGGGCGGCCGAGCTGCTGCACATCACCCAGCCGAGCCTGTCGCGGCAGCTGCGCCAGCTGGAGGACGAGCTGGGCGCCGAGCTGTTCGACCGCGCCGGGCGGCGGATGACGCCGTCGCGGGTCGGCCGGGCCCTGCTGGCGAACGCGCGGGACGTGCTGGAGCGGGCCGCGGCGCTGAAGACGGCGGCGACCTTCCACGCGCACGGCCGCATCGACCGCCTCACGATCGGCGCGCCGACGGTGACCCTGACCGACGTGGTGGCCCCGTTCATCGCGACGCTGGCCCCCGAGGACCCGACGATCGACGTGCTGGGCGCGGACGGCCTGTCCGCGGTGGAGACCCTGGCCCGCGGCGCCGACCTCGCGATCGCCACGGCCGCGCCGCGCGCGCCCTACCGGTCGCGGCGGCTGGCGGTGCTGCCGGTGTGGGCGTACGTGCCGGAGCGGCACCCGTGGAGCGGCCGGGGGAGCGTGCCGCTCTCGGAGGTGCTCGAAGAGCAGGTGATCGTCCTGCCGCCGGCGTTCACCGCGCGGCAGTCGCTCGACGCGGCGCTGCTGGAGCTGGGCACGACCTACGCGCGGGTGATCGAGGCCGCGAACGGCACGGTCGCGCAGGCGCACGCCGCGGCGGGCCGGGGCGTGGCGCTGGTGTCGGACGATCCGCGGTTCGGGCTGGTGCCGTTGCGGGTGCGCACGGGGGAGCGCCGGCTGGAGATCAAGCTGACCGCGGCGTGGGACTCGCGCCACGAGGCGGCCGCGACGCTGGCGGCGTTCGCCGGGCGCTTGAGTGATTTCGTGGGGGAGCGGTACGGGTGAGCAGTCGTTGCGGAACGCGCGGGGGTCGTTGAGGACGCAACCGCGAGCCCTACCGGTGTGAGCGTCAGCCATTGTCGCGCAGGGGGCTCAGGTGATCGCCCGCCACCACGCGCGCGTCCATGGCATGCGGTGGAGTCCCTTCGTCCGCGGTCAGGGCAGCGCGATGCGCACTCCGAGCCCGACCAGCAACGTTCCCATCACGGCGTCGATCGCGCGCCGCACCCGCGTCGCGGACAGCACCCGCCGCAGCGCGCCGACCACGTTCGCGAGCACCAGGAACCAGACGAGGGTCACCCCGGACGCCACGGCGGCCAGCAGCAGGTGGTCACCGGCCCCGGCGCCCTCGGGCACGAACTGCGGCAGGAGCGCCAGGAAGAACGCCGCCACCTTGGGGTTGAGCAGGTTGCACACCAGCCCCTGGCGGAACGCGCTGCCGGTGCCCGCGGCCGATCCGGGCGCGGTGTACCGGCCGCGGCGGGCGGTGAGCAGGGTCCGCACGCCCAGCACCAGCAGGTACGCGGCGCCGGCGAGCTTGACGACGGTGAACGCGACCGCGGACGCGGCGAGCAACCCGGCCAGCCCGAGCGCGGTGACGATCGCCCAGCAGAACACGCCCGTGGTGATCCCCGCCGCGCAGGCCATGCCGGCCCGCCGCCCGGACACCAGTGCGTTCTTGCTGACGATCAGGAAATCCGGCCCCGGAGCCATCGCGGCGAGCACGATGACGCCCCCAAGCGCCACGAGCTGGGTCATGGTCATCAGCCGACGATACCGGCAGGGCCGCCGCCCGCACGCGGTTTTCCGGCAAGGTCCACAGTGGACCTGGGAGACGGGCGCGGTCCTGCCGGCGCCGGTCGCTCGACGGTCAGTGGGGCGCCCGCCGGTGGGCAGCTCGCCGTGGTGTGAGTGGGCGGCTCCGCCTACGCGAGTCGGGGTGGCCGGTCGGGCACTCTGGCGCCGGTCGCCCCCGGAACGAATCGTCAGGCGGCGCGCGCCGCGCCGCCGCTGAGGCGGTTCAGCAGGTCGTCCCGGTGCAGGTCGGCCACCGGGGACAGCAGATCGGGGTGCCGCAGCAGGACAGCGGCCTGCCGGTCGCGCACATCGGGGTCGGTGAGGCGCCGGAAGTCCGGTGCGAGGCCCGCCGCGTGGACCGAGCCGCTGACCGTGGCGGCCGCGGCCACCGCCAGCGAACGGTCCGCCAGCAGGCACGCCGCCCAGCTGGCCACCACCTCGTCCACCCACGTGCGCCACGCGGTGTCCTCGCCCGGCACCACGTCGACGCCCGCCACCCAGTCCAGCCGCCCGGACCCGCCGGGGCCGACGACCCCGAGGAGCCCCGCGTCCAGCGCCGTGGGGTACCGCAGCCACGCGGCGACCGTCGCGGCCTGGCGGCACTGCGCCTCCGCCAGTGCGGCGCTCAGCGCGCCGCGCTCGGGCGGGTACGCGCGCAACAGCCACTGCGCGGTGGCCGCGATGACGGACGACAGGTCGGCGGACACTTCCGAACACCTTCCGGAAACGTGGGGGTCCGAGCACGCTAACAGCTCGCCGCGGCCCTTCCGGCGCACTTTTGCCGCACGTCACAGCCGTCGTGACCGCAATCATGCGAGCAGCCCGGAACGCAAAAAACGCGGCGATCAGCCGATCGCCGCGTTTTGCACAGGTGGTGCGCGATACTGGGATTGAACCAGTGACCTCTACCGTGTCAAGGTAGCGCTCTCCCGCTGAGCTAATCGCGCGAGGTGGAGACGGGATTCGAACCCGTGTACACGGCTTTGCAGGCCGTTGCCTCGCCTCTCGGCCACTCCACCGTGCGGGCCCGAGTGGGCTCCTCCGAGCGGACGACGGGATTCGAACCCGCGACCCTCACCTTGGCAAGGTGATGCGCTACCAGCTGCGCTACGTCCGCCTACCGTGACTCCGGGTTCCGAAGGCCCCGTCGTCGTGGTGTGAGAGAACAATATCCGACCCGGCAACCCGCGAAAACAGGGGGGTGGGTGTTCCGCGCCCCCCGCGCGGGTGCTATCCAAGATCGTTTGGGATCAGGTGCGTGAGGGCGTCGTCCATGTCGATCCACAGGTGCTCGTTGCCCGGCAGCACCACGTCGTAGGTGCGGTCCAGGAAGTCGGCGAGCTCCTGGGCGGACGCCTCGAACACGGCGTGCCCGGACGGCGAGTTCAGCTCGATCATCACGGACTCGGGGTCCTCGACCGACGGGCGGATGCGGACGTCGCCGTCCCCGGCCTCGGCCAGCAGGCCGTCGGCGAGCAGGTCGCGGGCGTACACCCATTCGACCCAGCCGGCACGGCCGGTGCGGAACGCCGCCACGACCGCGTACGGGTCGCGGGTGTCGTACCGCAGCTCCACCTTCACCGGCACGGCCGGGGCACGCGGCGCGAGGAGGTCGAACACCGCTGTGGAGCGGAGCGTCACGTGGTCGTTGCGCATCGTCTTACCTTTCGTCTCCCTTCACGGCCCGCTCGGCCGAGCTTCGAGTGTGAGACGCACGTACCCGCCGTCTCGCTTCGCGAAATCCCCGGGCTTCACCCGGACGGGTTCGCGGCACCTCTCGCACTCGCGCTCGCGCGGTACCGGCCTGCGGGACCGGCCTCGCTGATCGTCTACCCACATACTGCTCGGTTTGACGCGGGCACGACAGCGTGGCTTCGCCGCCCGGCACGTGACCTGGATCGCTCCACGGCCGGGACCCACCTCGATCACCTCGGGCTTCTCCGCAGCGTGTCGGGTCATATCCGCAGCGTGTGGTCCAAAGACCACCCGTTTGCAGTGCCCGGCAGGCTATCCGCTAGAGTTCCCTCTCGTACGGACGGGGGCGATTAGCTCAGCGGGAGAGCGCTTCGTTCACACCGAAGAGGTCACTGGTTCGATCCCAGTATCGCCCACCACCGAAACCGGCCCCAGGTGAAGCCACTCTGACGTCCAGTCCCAAGGCTTCCAACCTGGGGCTGTTTTGTTTCATTCCGGCACTGGTTCCACGTCACTCTGGCGCGGGAGACCGCCGTCACCTCACCCTGTTCGTCCCCTGGATCCGGCCTGACGGCTGCGTGAAGCGGTGTGGTCGCGGTAACATGAAACGCTCGCTCCTGCTGCTGAAACGAGGTGAGTTCGCTGTCGCCGCACCGGAACTCCGACGAGCCTCCCCCCGCCGAAGATCGCGACTACTCCCTGCGCGCCGTCGACCGGGTGTGCGCCATCCTCAACCTGCTGCAGGAGTCCGTGGACGGCATCACCCTCAACGAGGTGGTCGAGGCCACGGGGATGCCGAAGTCCTCGGCCTACCGCTACCTCTGGACGCTGGAGACCCACCGCTACGTCGAGCGTGACGAGGCGACCGGCCTGTGCCGGCTGGGTCTGGGCTTCCTCGGCATGCAGTCCCGGCACCTCGAGCTGCTGCGCGAGCGGGTGCGGCCGTGGCTCGAGGGCGTGCGGGACGAGTTCGGCGAGACCGCGAACCTCGGCCTGCTGGACAGCGACCACATCATCTACATCGACATCATCGAGAGCCGCCGGGGCGTCCGGCTGGCCGCCTCGCGCGGCGACCGCGACCCGCTGCACTCCACGGCCCTGGGCAAGGCGATCACGGCGCACCTGCCCGAGGCGCGGGTGCGCGAGCTGCTGGAGCGGTCCGGGATGCCGGCGCGCACCGAGCGGACCATCGTCACGATCGAGGACTACTTCGCCGAGCTGGACAAGGTCCGGGCTCAGGGGTACGCGGTGGACGACGGCGAGAACGAGGCCGACGGGCGGTGCGTCGCCGTGCCGTTGCTGGGGACCAACCTGCCCGCGGCGATCTCGCTGAGCGCGCCGGCGGCGCGGTTCCCGCAGCGGGACGTGGCCGGGGCGGCGAAGGCGTTGCGGCGCATCGCGGAGCAGATTTCCACCCGGCCCTCCGGCGAGGTGGCGTAGGCATCCACCGGATGCGGTCCGTGATTCTGGCCCGAGGTCGCCGCGCGCCGTGGAGATTCTTTGGTGGAAAGGGAACCCCGGTGCACCGGGGAGGGCGGAAAGACGCAAGTGCGCCGAGGTTCCCTCGCCAACCAGCCGCGGCCGGGGTGTCAATGGCTGTGGCACTACAGCTGGCCGCCGCGCCGGTGAGGAACAACCGTGCGGCGGGAGCAATCCTCGCCGCCGGGCGGCCCTCCGGCAAGGCCCCGAACGGGGCAATTTCAGCTTCTACGTTTTACTAGATGAAACACATGCGGAAGTGGTCAATTAACCGGCTACCAGGAGTAGTTGTTTGCGGGTGAGCAACGACCGCGGTCCGTCACCTGGCTGTGATCGAACCGTGGCCGGAGAGCTGCCGGATCACTGGGCAAATTCCTTGGAGTGGCTTGTAACACCACTCTGAACGTCACCGATTCCAGGGCAGATGCCACCCCAGCCGGGGTTGGCGGAGCAAAGAGCACGATTACTTTGCGTAATCGTCGGCGTGATCGGGGCGCGCCGGCACCCAGCCGGACGTCGCGGGAGGTCGGATGGAAGAGCCGGTGCGGAAGCCCATGCCGCTGGGGGAGGCGGTCCTGGGTTCCGAGACGCGAGGCCCCGCGGGCCACGCCCGGCTGCACGCCGTCGGCCCGGGCGAGAAGGCCACTCCACGCGCGGCCGCCCAGCCGTGGGAGAACCGGTACCGCGCCTACGTGATCACCGCGGACGTGGTCGCCACGCTGGTGGTCATCGTGACCGGCGCGCTGCTGATCCTCGACATCACCGGGCGGCCCTACTTCCTGCACGCGTCGGGCACCGCGCTCGCGATCCTCTGCTCGCTGCCGCTCAACCATGCCTGGAGCCAGCACGTGCTCGGCGAAGGCACCGAGGAGTTCCGCCGCCTCGGGCGCAGCCTCGTGATCGCCGCCGTGGTCGTCGCGCTCGCCGGGCTGCTCTTCGGCGCGCTCGACGTGCAGCCGTGGGTCTTCTACGCGGTGCCGGCCGTCGCGGTGATCGCGTTCCCGCTGCGGTACGGGCTGCGGCAGGTGCTGCACCGCAAGCGGCGCGCCGGCGAGTGCATGCACTCGGTGATCGCGGCCGGGTCGCCGGACACGCTGCGCGACCTGATCGAGCGCACCCGCACCGAATCGCACGTGGGGTGGCAGGTGTCGGCGGTGTGCACCGCGACCGGGCAGGGCGAGCGCGCCACCGGCGAGATCGGCGGCATCGCGGTGGCCGGCCGCCTCGACGAGCTCGCCGACCAGGTCCGCCGCGGCGGCTACCGGGTCGTGGCGGTCACCTCCGATCCGCATTGGACCCCGGAGCGGCTGCAACAGCTGGCGTGGGACCTCGAGGGCACGGGCGCGGAACTGGTCGTCGCCCCGGTCCTGATGGAGATCGCCGGGCCGCGGCTCAACGTGTCCGGGGTGCTCGGCATGCCGCTGCTGCGGGTTTCGGCGCCCACGTTCACCGGCGGCCGCCGCGTCGTCAAGGACATCGTCGACCGCATGGGCGCCGCCGCGCTGATCGTGCTGGCCGCGCCGCTCCTGCTCGGCATCGCGGCGCTGATCAAGCTCAACGACCGCGGCCCGGTGTTCTACCGCCAGCTGCGCGTCGGCCGCGACGGCCGCACGTTCACCATGGTCAAGTTCCGCACCATGGTCATCGACGCCGACCGCCTGCGGCACGGCCTGCTCGGCGACAACGAGGGCTCCGGCCCGCTGTTCAAGCTCCGCCGCGACCCGCGCATCACCCGGGTCGGCGCGGTGCTGCGCCGGTACTCCCTCGACGAGCTGCCGCAACTGTTCAACGTCCTCGGCGGCACCATGTCGCTCGTCGGCCCGCGCCCGCCGCTGCCCGGCGAGACCGAGAACTACGAACGCGCCGCGCGCCGCAAGCTGCTCGTCAAGCCGGGCATGACCGGGCTGTGGCAGGTCAGCGGCCGCAGCGACCTGTCCTGGGAGGAGAGCGTCCGCCTCGACCTGCGCTACGTCGAGGACTGGTCGCTGGCGCTGGACATGGCGATCCTGTGGAAGACGTTCCGCGCGGTCACCGGAGGCCGGGGCGCGTACTGACGCCGACTCTGGCACCCTTGCCGGACGTGCAGGCTCTCACCTTCCCCCGTCTCCGCTCGGTCGCGCTGCTCGGCGCCCACTGCGACGACCTCGCCATCGGCGCCGGCGGCGCGCTGCTCACGCTCTGCGCGCACCGCCCGGACCTCGAGGTGCACGCGCTCGTCCTGTCCGGCGGCGGCACCGAGCGCGCCGCCGAGGAACAGGCCGCGCTCACCGAGTTCTGCGCGCCGGCGCGCGTCGAGCTGACCGTGCTGGACCTGCCCGACGGGCGGATGCCGGCGCACTGGAACGCGGTCAAGGACGCGGTCACCGCACTGCGCGGCCGGGTCACGCCGGACCTGGTGTTCGCGCCGCAGCCGGCCGACCGCCACCAGGACCACCGGTTGCTGGCCGAAATCGTGCCCACCGTGTTCCGCGACCAGCCCGTGCTCGGCTACGAGATCCTCAAGTGGGACGGCGACCTCGGCCAGCCGACGGTCTACCAGCCGCTCACCGAGGAGGTCGCCGAGGCGAAGGCCGACCTGCTGGCCAAGCACTACCCCTCGCAGCACGGCCGGGACTGGTACACCCGCGACGCGTTCCTCGGCCTGGCCCGGCTACGCGGGGTGCAGCAGCACACCCGCTACGCCGAGGCCTTCTACGTGGACAAGCTCGCGCTGGCGCTCGGCGAGGGGGCGCGGTGATCACCTGCCGGGCGTGCGGCGCCACCGACGGCGAGGTCGTGCTGGACCTGGGGGAGCAGCCGCCGTGCGACCTGTTCCCGCCCGCGGCCGACCCCGGCCCGGATCCGGTGTGGCCGCTGCGGATGTGGATGTGCGCGCGGTGCGCGCTGGCCCAGCTGGCCGAGGATCCGGGCACGGCCGAGGAACCCGCCGGGGTGGAGCCGAAGGCGCTGACCGACCAGGCCGCCGCCGCGGTCGCCCGGCTCACGGGCGCCGGGCTGGTGCGGCCGGGCGCGACCGTGGCGGAGTTCGGCAGCCCGCACGGCGGCTCGTGGCTGCCGCTGCTGCGCGCCGCGGGCATGCGGGAGGTGGCCGAGGGCGAGCCCGCGGACGTCGTGGTCGACTGCTTCGGGCTGATGCACGAACCGGACCAGCGCGCGGCCATGGCCCGCCGCGCCGCGCGGCTCGCGCCCGGCGGCGCCCTGCTGATGCAGTTCCACTCGCTGGCCTCGATCGTCCGGCAGGGGCAGTGGAACGCCTTGCGGCACGGGCACTTCGCCTACTACTCCACCCCGGCCGCGGTCACCCTGGCCGCCTCCGCGGGCCTGCGGCCCGGCCGCAGCTGGACCTTCGACCTCTACGGCGGCACCGTGCTCCTCGAACTCGCCCGTGACGCGAGCCCGGCGGCGGAGACCGCCGGCCTGGTGGCCGGGGAACGAGCCGCCGGGGCCGACCGGATTCCCGTCGTCGCCGGGCTCGGCCGGGCCGTCGAAGCGGGCTGCGACCGCGTCCGGGCGCGCTTGCGGGAGCACGCGGGGAAGCGCGTCGTCGGCTACGGCGCCGCGTCCCGGGCGGTGGTGTTGCTGCGCCGCGCCGGAATCGATATCGATCTGTTGCCGGAGATCGCGGACGTCTCGCCCGCGAAGCACGGTCGGCGGATGCCCGGTACCCGGATTCCAGTGGTATCAACGGAAGTCCTCACCCACCCGATCCCGCGCGCCGTCCTGCTGTTCGTCCCCGATCTCGAGCCCGAGGTGCGCGCCGCCTTCCCGCAGCTCGACGGCGACCACTGCGAGTGGATCGTGGCGTGAATCGTGGCCGGTCAATCCGGTCAAAACGCGAAGATGATCTCTTCCCAGTGACTTCTCGTGGGGTCGGGCACTACGGCGAGTGGCAGTGATCACCCGATCGGGGTGAACTGATCACCCGGTTGCTCGTAACGCTGACCACTGCCATCCCTATAGTCACGTTGACATAGGCCCCTTCCGGGGCGGGAGGATCGATCACCGGGGAGCACGCCGCACCATGTCAGCCCAGACGCTGTCCTGCCGCCTGTGCGGTTCGCCGGGTCTGCGCAGCGTGGTCGACCTCGGCGCGAGCCCGCCCTGCGAGTCGTTCCTCGCCGCGGCGGACCTCGACGCGCCGGAGCCGGCGTACCCGCTGCACCTGCGGATCTGCCCGGAGTGCCTGCTGGCCCAGCTGCCGCCCCTGATCGATCCCGCCGAGACGTTCACCGAATACGCTTACTTCTCGTCGTTTTCCCACTCCTGGCTGGCGCACGCCGAGAAGTTCGTCGACTCCGCGGTGAGCCGCCTCGGGCTCGGCCCGGACTCCTTCGTCGTCGAGGTCGCCAGCAACGACGGCTACCTGCTGCGCAACGTCGTCGGCCGCGGCCTGCGCTGCCTGGGCATCGAGCCGTCGGTCAACGTCGGCGCGGCCGCGCGCGAGGCGGGGGTGCCGACCCTGACCGCGTTCCTGACGCCGGAGACCGGCGCCGCGGTCCGCGCCGAGCACGGGCCAGCGGACCTGGTGGTGGCCAACAACGTCTACGCGCACATCCCGGACGTCCTCGGCTTCACGAAGGGCCTGCGCGCGCTCGTCGCCGACGACGGCTGGGTCTCGATCGAGGTGCAGCACCTGCTCAGCCTCGTCGAGCTGACCCAGTACGACACGATCTACCACGAGCACTTCCAGTACTACACGCTCGCCTCGGCGCAGCGGGCGCTCGCGACCGGCGGCCTGGCCGTGACCGACGTCGAACTGCTGGACACGCACGGCGGCTCGATCCGCGTGTGGGCGCGGCCCGCCGAAGCCGCGGGCGAGCCGTCCCCGCGGGTCGCCGAGGTGCTGGACACCGAGCGCGCCGCCGGGCTGCACGACCTGTCCGGCTACGCCGGTTTCGCGCGCCGCGTCGAGGAGATCCGGCTGTCGCTGCTGGAGTTCCTGATCGGCGCGAAGCGCCGCGGCGAGCGGGTCGTCGGCTACGGCGCGCCGGGCAAGGGCAACACCCTGCTCAACCACTGCGGGATCCGGCCCGACCTGCTCGAGTACACAGTGGACCGCAACCCGTACAAGCACGGCCGGTTCACCCCCGGCACGCGGATCCCGATCCACGAGCCCGAGCGGATCGCGGCGGACCGGCCGGACTACGTGCTCGTGCTGCCCTGGAACCTGCGCGCCGAGCTGACCGAGCAGCTGGCGTATGTCGCGGACTGGGGCGGCCGCCTGGTGTTCGCGATCCCGGAACTGGAGATCGTCTCCCCGAAGAATCCCGCGCTGCACGCTGTCGAGGTGAACTGAATGAAGGTGGTGCTCTTCTGCGGCGGCTACGGAATGCGCATGCGCAACGGCCCCGCGGACGACGTGCCCAAGCCGATGCAGATGGTCGGCCCCCGGCCGCTGCTGTGGCACGTGATGCGGTACTACGCGCACTTCGGGCACACCGACTTCATCCTGTGCCTCGGCTACGGCGCGCGGCACATCACGGACTTCTTCCTGACCTACACCGAGACCGCGTCCAACGACTTCGTGCTGCGCGGCGGTGAGGTCGAGCTGCTGTCCACCGACATCAGCGACTGGTCGATCACGTTCGTGCACACCGGCGTCGAGTCGCCGATCGGCGAGCGGCTGCGCCGGGTCCGCAAGCACGTCGAGGGCGAGGAGATGTTCCTCGCCAACTACGCCGACGTGCTCACCGACGCCCCGCTCGACGTCATGGTCGACAACCTCGCCGCCTCCGACGCCGGCGCGTCGATGATGGTGGTGCCGCCGCAGTCCTCGTTCCACTGCGTGGAGTTCCGGGACGGCACCAACCGCGTGTCCGGGATCAGCTCGGCGAGCCGCCTGCCGCTGTGGGAGAACGCCGGCTACTTCGTGCTGCGGCAGGAGATCTTCGACCACCTCCCGGAGAACGGCGACCTGGTCGAGGACGGCTGCGCGGCGCTGGCCGAGAAGGACCGGCTGATCGCCTACCCCTACCGCGGCTTCTGGCAGCCCGCCGACACGTTCAAGGAACGCGCCGCGCTCGACGCGGCCTACGAAAGCGGCGCGCGGCCGTGGATGCTGTGGGAGCGCCCGGCCCCGATCCCGGCGGAGGTGCGCTGATGCGGGTCCTGCTGACCGGACACCAGGGCTACCTGGGATCGGTGATGGCGCCGGTGCTGCGCGAGGCGGGGCACGAGGTGCTGGGCCTGGACTCCGGCCTGTTCGCCGCGTGCGTGCTCGGGCCCGCCCCGGACGACCCGCCGGGCGATCCGGTGGACCTGCGCGACGTCACCGCCGGCCGGCTGTCCGGTGTGGACGCCGTGATCCACCTGGCCGCGCTGTCCAACGACCCGCTCGGCGCGCTCGCGCCGGAGCTGACCTACGAGATCAACCACACCGCGTCGGTGCAGCTGGCCAAGCTGGCCAAGGACGCCGGCGTGCGCCGCTTCCTCTACGCCTCCACCTGCTCGGTGTACGGCGCGGCGGGGGACGACCTGGTCACCGAGGACGCGCCGCTGCGCCCGGTCACCCCGTACGCGGAGTCCAAGGTGCGTGTCGAGGACGACCTGCACGACCTCGCCGACTCCGGGTTCAGCCCGGTGTACCTGCGCAACGCGACCGCCTTCGGGTTCTCCCCGCGGCTGCGCGCGGACATCGTGCTGAACAACCTGGTGGGCCACGCCGTGCTCACCGGCCAGGTGCGGGTGCTCTCCGACGGCACGCCGTGGCGGCCGCTGGTGCACGCGCACGACATCGCCACGGCTTTCGCGGCGGCGCTGACCGCGCCCGCCGAAGCCGTGCACGACCGGGCGTTCAACGTGGGCACCGAGGCCAACAACCTCACGGTGCGCCAGATCGCCGAGTCCGTGGTCACCGCCGTGCCGGGCTCGGAACTGCTCATCACCGGCGAGGCGGGCCCCGACCCCCGCTCCTACCGGGTGGACTTCTCCCGCATCCGGGAAGCGCTTCCCGGGTACGCGGCCGTCTGGTCCGTCGAGGACGGCGCCCGCGAGCTGGCCGGGCACTACACCCGCCACGGCCTGACCATGGACGCGTTCACGCAGCGCTACACCCGTCTCGCGTGGCTGAAGTCCGAGCAGGCAGGCGGCCGTCTCGCGGAAGATCTGCGAAGACACCGAACCTGACCGCAGGGCCGCGCGTCACACGATCGAGCACCAGCCCCGCACTTCCCCGACCCGCGCACCAGCCCGACCCGGTGTGCCCGCCAGCAAGGACAGCACGGCGTTGACGATCATGGATTCCCCCAGTCCCGTCACCGACTACGAGAACCTGGGCGACGCGTTCGCCTTCGCCGCCGCGCACCCGCCCCGCCGCGGGCCCGACCCGCGCGTCACCGTCGTGGTGCCGGCGAAGAACGAGGCGGCGAACCTGCGTGAGATCCTGCCCGAGCTGCCGCCCGTGCACGAGGTGCTGGTCGTCGACGCCGACACCGGGGACGGCACACCGGAGGTCGCGCGTGCGGCGCGGCCGGGCGTGCGGGTCATCAAACAGACCCGGCGTGGCAAGGGCAACGCGCTCGCCTGCGGATTCCTCGCCGCGTCCGGCGACGTGATCGTGATGTTCGACGCCGACGGCTCGGCCGACCCCGCGGAGATCCCGCGGTTCGTGGAAGCGCTCACCGACGGCGCGGACTTCGCCAAGGGCACCCGGTTCGCCCCGGGTGGCGGCAGCCACGACATCACACACCTCCGCGCCGCGGGCAACTCCGGGCTCAACCGCCTGTCCAACACGCTCTTCAGCGCCGGGTTCACCGATCTCTGTTACGGCTACAACGCGTTCTGGCGCGATTTGGTTGCCTTGCTGAACCTGCCGCCGGTGTTCGCGCCCGCGGGCGAGGAGATGCTGTGGGGCGACGGTTTCGAGATCGAGACCGTGATCAACTGCCGGATGGCCGCGCTGGGACTGTGGATCACCGAGGTCCCCAGCGTCGAGCGGGCGCGCCTGCACGGCGAGACCAACCTGCGTACCTTCTCCGACGGCGGCCGGGTGCTGCGCACGCTGGTCGCCGAATGGCAGCGGGTCGGCCGCCAGCGCCGCAGCCGCCGGTTCGGCCTGTTCACCCCGGAGCCGGTCGTGGACACCCCGGCGCCGCTCGCGCTGGACACGGGAGCCCCCGAAGCATGACCTCGTTCGACACCACCGTGGTGATCTGCGCCTACACCGAAGAGCGCTGGGACGACCTGACCGCGGCGGTCGCCTCCGCCCGTGACCAGTCCGCGCCGCCGCGCGAGATCATCGTGGTCATCGACCACAACCCGGAGCTGGAGCGGCGGGCCGCCGCGGAGTTCGTCGGCGTGACGGTGGTGCCCAACGCCGGGCGGCGCGGCCTGTCCGGCGCCCGCAACACCGCGGTCGGGCTCGCCAAGGGCGACGTGATCGCGTTCCTCGACGACGACGCCGAAGCCGCGCCGGACTGGCTGGAGCAGCTGCTGGCCGGCTACCGCGACCGGGACGTGCTGGCCGTCGGCGGCTCGGCCCGCCCGCGCTGGCCCGGCGGGCAGCGGCCGGCCAAGCTCCCGGCCGGCCGCGGATCGGTGCACGGCGAACTGGATTGGGTCGTCGGCTGCACCTACACCGGGCAGCCCACCGCGGAGGCGCCGGTGCGCAACCTGATGGGCTGCAACATGTCCTTCCGCCGCGAGGCGTTCACGCTCGCCGGGTTGTTCTCCGAGGACCTCGGCCGCATCGGGCGCACGCCGCTCGGCTGCGAGGAGACCGAGCTGTGCATCCGGCTGCGCCAGGCCTCGCCCGGCGCGCGGATCGTGTTCCGGCCGCAGGCGGTGGTGCGCCACCGCGTCACCCCGGAGCGCACCACCTGGGCGTACCTGCGCCGCCGCGGCTGGGGTGAAGGGCTGTCCAAGGCCTACGTCTCGCGCCTGGTCGGCAGCGAGGCGGCGCTGTCCACCGAGCGCGACTACCTGAGCCGGACCATCCCGGCCGCGGTGGTGCGCGAATTCGGGCGGCTCGCGTTGTTCCGCACGTCCGGCGCGGCCGGCGTGCTCGGGCTGGTGACCGTGGTGTCCTCGACCGCGGCCGGGTACCTGCGCGGCAAGGCGCAGATCCGCCCGGCGCGGCCGCGCCCGTCGTCGTCGCTGGTGCACGGCCCGATCCACATCGCCACCGTGGACGCCCGCACCGCGCCCGAGGAACTGCCCGTGCCGCACCGGCCGGTCGGCCACTACCGCGCGGCGCAGGTGCTCGTCCGCGACGGCGACCGCACCCTCGACGTCCTGCTGCTCCCGGTGGAACGCGGCGTCGTGCGGCTGCCGAAGCTGGCGACCGCGCCCGCCCCGCGGCGACGGCCGGAGTTCACCCGGCCGCCGGTCAGCGTCGTGATCCCGACCGCGTACCGCAAGCGGCAGGCCGTGGCCAGCGCCCGCGCCGCGCTGGCGGCCGGGTACCCGGACCTCGAGGTGATCGTGGTCGACAACCTGCCGCGGCTGCCCGAGGGCGACGACTGGCTGCGCGCCGAGGTGGAGGCGCTGGGCGCGCGGTACGTCGTGGAGCCGCGCAAGGGCGTCAGCATCGCCCGCAACACCGGCGCCCGCGTCGCGAGCCACGGCCTGATCGCGTTCGTCGACGAGAACATCACCGTCGAACCCGGCTGGTTCGACGCCGTCACCGAGGAGTTCGCCGCCGACCCCGCGGTCGGGTGCGTGACCTCGCTCGTGCTGCCGGCCAGCCTGGAGACCGACGCCGAGGTCCTGTTCGAACGGCTCAAGGGCTACAGCAATTCGGTGCGGTGGCAGCGGATCGACCGGGACACCGCGCGCGAGGACCCGCTCTACCCACTGTCCATGGCGCGCTACGGCCCGGGCAGCTGCGCGACCTGGCGGCGGGAGGTCTTCGAGGAGCTCGGCGGTTTCGACCCGCTGCTCGGCGCGGGCACCCCGACGATGGCCGGGGAGGACCTGGACCTGTTCGTGCGGCTGGCCTACGCCGGCGGCGCGGTGGTCCACACCCCGCACGCCGTGGCCCGGCACATCCACCGCGCCGACTGGCTCGAACTGCGGGAGCGGATGCGCGGCTACGGCGTCGGCCTGGCCGCGATGCTCGTGCTGTCCGTGCGGCGCCGCCCGGTTTCGGCGTTCTCGATCCTGCGCCGGGTGCCCCGCGGGGCGGCCCGGCTCGCGTCCCGCACCCCGGAGCTCCCGCTGTCCGACCGCGCCGCCCGGTCGCGGTTGCGGCAGCTGCGCCGCGACGAGCGTCTCGGGCTGCTGGGCGGCGCGGCGGCGCTGATGCGGGCCCGGGGTGAGGCCGGATCCGGCCGCCGGTGAAGATGGACGGCGACGGGCAGGAAGGGCGCGTGTGGTCGAGCAGCAGCTGAGGATCCGGCGGTACACCGCCTACGGGCTGCTTGCTGTCTGCCTCGTCACGATCGTGCTCGTCTGGTCCGGTTTGGACTTCTTCCTGCGGCCGCTGGCGGTCCTGGTGTTCGTGCTCACCGCGCCCGGCTGGGCCCTGATCTCCTACGTCAACGTGCGGCACCTGTCGGTGACCTGGGTGAGCGCGGTCGGCATCTCGCTGGCGATCACCCTGATCGTGGCGCAGGTGCTGGTGCTGACCCGTTTCTGGCACCCGGAGGCGGCGGTCGTGGCGCTCGCGTTCGTCACCGCCGTCCCGCTGGCGCACCACGTGCTGCGCAGCCGCCCGGGTGAGGCCCGATGACGGTGGACCGGAAAACCGCCGCGGGCAAGGGCATGGTGGCCGACGGGCTCGCGCTGTCGGCCTCGGCCGCGATCACCGCGCTCGCCGGGATGATCGGCTGGGTGCTGGCCGCGCGGCTGCTGCCGCCCGCCGCGGTCGGCGACACCTCCGCGTTCGTGTCCGGGTTCCTGCTCGTCGCCGGGATCGCCGAACTCGGCCTGGGGCCGGCGGTCCTGCGCTGGCTGCCGCGCGCCGGCGCGCGGCAGCCGCGGCTGCTGCTGCGCACCTACCTCGCGGTCCTGGCCGGCGGCGTGGTCGGCTCGGTCGTGTTCGTGCTCGTGCCCGCCGGGGCCGAGGTGGTGCACCGGGTGCCCGCCGGGGTCGCCTGGTTCCTCGTCGCCGGGATCGGCTGGACCCTGTTCCAGTTCCAGGACGAGGTGCTCACCGGCCTCGGCCTGGCCCGCTGGGTGCCGGTGGAGAACACCGCGTTCTCCGTGGCCCGGCTGGGACTGCTCGCCGGGCTGGGGCCGGTGGCGGGCGCGCTCGGGCTGGTGCTGTCCTGGGCGGTGCCGACGTTGATCGGGGTGGTGGTCGTGACCATCCTGATCTGGCGCTCGGTGCGCCGCACCTCGCCCGCGCTCGCGCCGGGTGTGCTGCCCGGCCGCCGGGAGATCGTGCGGCTGCTCGCGCCGTCGTACCCGGCGATGGTCTGCGTGGTCGTGCTGTACAACCTGGTGCCGCTGATCGTGCTGCACCGCTTCGGCGCCGAGGCCAACGCCGTCTTCTTCGTGGTCTGGACCGCGATCAACGCGCTCGACGTCGCCGCGACCGCGTTCGTGAACCCGCTCGTGGTGCGCCTGTCCGCCGAGCCGGGGCACGCCCGGTCGCTGGTCGCCGACGCGGGCAAGCGGCTGGTGCTGGTGTTCGTGCCGCTGCTCGCCGTCGGCGCCGCGCTGGCCTGGGTCATGCTGGCGATCTTCGGCGCGGAGTACACCGCGGGCACCGACCTGCTGCGGGTGCTGCTCGCGGCCCAGGTGCCGCGGCTGGTCGTGGTGCTCGGCGTGGCCGTGCACCTGGCCGCGGGCCGGGGCGCCGGCGTCGCGGTGCTGCAGGCCGTGACCGCCGCCTCCGCCGTCGTGCTCGCCCTGCTGGTGCCAACCGAGTTCGGCTTCGGGGTGGGCATGCTCGTGGCGCAGGCGGTGATCGCCGCCGCGGTGCTGGCCGACCTGCGGCGCCGGGTGTTCGGGGCGCGTCCGTGACCGAACCGCCCACCCGCTTCCTGCGCCCGGTGCGCCCGAACCGCACCAGCCGCCCCTCGCCCCGGCCGCGGGAGCCGATGCGGTTCACCCAGCCGCCGCCCCTGGGCACGCCCACCCGCTACATCCCGGCCTCCGGCAGGCTGGCGCCGCAGCCGAAACCGGAACCGCCGTCGCGCGCGGTCGAGTCCCGGCCCCGCCTGGGCACCGGCGCCGGACGGCCCGCCTTCCTCGCCGACCCGTTCTTCGGTCCCGGCCTCGCCGGGGTCGCGGTGGTGCTGTGGATCATCGGGCTGCACCCGATCCCGCCCGAGTCGATCGGCGGGCTCGGGCTCGTCGCCGAACTGTCGGTGCCCACGCTGCTGTCCTACCCGCTGCTGGTCGCCGCGGTGGTGCTGGAGCTGCTGCGGTACCGGCCGCGCACCTGGCTGCTCTCCCTCTACACGCTCGTCGGCGTGCTCGGCGTGTACGGGCTGCAGCCCGCGGTCGAGGAGGTCGCGCGGCTGCCGGTGGCCTGGCTGCACGCCGGGTTCGCCGACTACATCGCCACGCACGGCGACATCCTGCACGACTACGACGCGCGGTTCTCCTGGGCCGGGTTCTTCGCCATGGTCGCGATGATCACCCGCGCGGCCGGGCTGCCCGACGCGATCCCGTTCCTGAACTGGGCGCCGGTGCTGCTGTCCGGGCTCGCGGTGCTCGGCGTGCGCGCGCTGGCCGTGTCCGCGCTGGGCAACCGGCGCGCGGCGTGGATCGCGCCGTGGCTCTACCTCGTGGCGAACTGGACCGAGCAGGACTACTTCTCGCCGCAGGGCACGGCGATGATCCTGATGCTCGCCGCGCTGACGCTGACCTTCCGGCACCTCGTGCGGCCCCGCCTCACCGAACCGGTCAAGGCGCGGCTGCGGGCCCGGCTCGCGCCGCGGTCCAGCCCGAAGGCGCGGCTGGTCGCGCAGGGCGCGGTCGTGCTCATCGGGCTCGCGCTCGCGCCCACCCACCAGCTGACCCCGTACGTGCTCGGGGTCCTGCTGCTGCTCCTGCTGGTGTTCGGGCGGTTGTGGCCCGCGTGGATGCCGTTCGTGGTCCTGGGCGGCGCGGTGGTGTGGTTCTCGCTGGGCGCGTCGGAGTTCTGGAGCGGCCAGCTGGTCCAGATGATCCTCAGCCCGCTCGGCGACGTGGGGTCCTCGGTGGACGAGGGCATCGTGGCGCGGTTCGCGGGCAGCCCCGGCAGGCTCGTGGTGCTGACCGTGCGCATCGGGATCACGCTGTTCGTCGCGGGCATGGCGGCCTACGGCATCTGGCTGATGCGCCGCGACTCGCTGAAGTCGTGGCTGCTGCCCGCCCTGTGCGTCGCGCCGTTCGGGCTCGCCGTGGCCCAGCCCTACGGCGGCGAGGTGTTCATGCGCTGCTTCCTCTTCTCGCTGCCGGTGATGGCCCTGCCCGCGTCGCTCGCGCTGGAGAAGGCCGTCACCGCGGCCCGCAGGCTGCGCTGGCGCAACCGGCCAGGGCACACGGTCCTCGCCGCGGGGGTGCCGTGGGTCGTGCTCACCGGCCTGCTCGCCTCGACGGTCACCGCGCGCGGCGGCAACGATGCCTACATCAGCTTCCACGCCAGCGACATCGCCGCGGCGAGCTGGGCGGTGCACGAGGCGCAGCCGGGGCAGCGGGTGGACTCGCTGGTCAACTCGGTGCCGTTGTCGTTCGCGCGGGTGGGCGAGGTGTCCCAGTTCGAGGTCGACGGCTACTGCGAAGACGTCATGGACGACATCCCCGCGCTGGTCGCCTGCCTGCGCCTGAAGGGCCCCGATTATCTTGTGCTCACCGAGCCACAGTGGGCCTACCTGAAGATCTTCGAGCAGGTGCCCGACACCTACGGCGCCGACCTCGTGCGCGAGCTCGAGGCCACCGGGCTGTACCGCCTGGTGTTCGACGACCAGGGTTCGCTGGTGCTCGGCCGGACGACGCCCGCCGACAAGTTCGTGCAGGGCAGTGGCGGAGGGAACACGTGAACCAGACCCGGTCCCTGGGACGGCGGCTGAAGGACCAGGTGCACATCGAGCTGTGGTCGATGACCGTCGGCGCGATCGTGAACGGCCTGCTCGGCAGCGCGCTGGTGCCGCGGCCGCTGCGGCTGCTGGGCTACCGCGCGTTCGGCGCGCGCATCCACTCCGGGAACATCTTCCCGGGGCTGCGGATCCACGGCGCGCTGCGCAACGTCGAGATCGGCCGCCGCACGTTCCTCAACGCCGAGTGCTACCTGGAGTCGGTCGGGCCGATCACGATCGGCGCGGCCTGCCAGTTCGGCCCCCAGGTCATGATCATCACCTCGCACCACCCGACGCTGCCCGACGGCACGGTGTCCCGCGTCGCCGAGGCCAGGCCGGTCGTGATCGGCGACCGGGTGTGGGTCGGCGCGCGGGCGCAGATCCTGCCCGGCGTGCGCATCGCCGACGACGCGGTGATCGCCGCCGGCGCGGTGGTGGCGCGGGACTGCCCGGTGCCCGGCGTCTACGCCGGGGTGCCGGCTCGCCTGGTGCGGCAGACGTCCGTCGTGGCGGAGCCGGCGTGAGCCAGGCCGACTTCCTCACCCTGGTCACGGCGCTGTTCGGGGTGGCGTTGCTCGTCGTGCTCGTGGTGCGGACGGTGCTCAAGGAGATGGCCGTCGGCCGCCGGTCGACCGACACCGCCTCCGCGCGCACCGAGCGGATCCGCACCCTGGACCTGGTGGCGGTGGGGCTCACCGTGCTCACCGCGATCGGCGCGATCTGGCGGATCGTGGTGGGCCTGACGTTGTGACCGGCTCAGCCCGGCAACCGGATCGTCAGCGGGGGCACCCGCACGCTGAGCCCGCCCGACCGGACCAGCCCGGTCTCGGCCCGTGGGTTGACCACGACCTCGCCGCCCGGCGCGCTGAACTGGAGCACGTCCGCGGGGCGCTGCACGTCGACCAGCCCCTCGCGCAGCCGCGGCGCCAGCCACGTCCAGGCGGCGGTCAGGCTCGTCGGCCGCAGCACCTCCGCGCCGGGCCGCGCCGCCGACCACAGCGCGGCGTAGGGCAGGTCGTCGCTGGCTTCCGGTTGCCACAGCAGCATCGCGGCCGCACCCGCCTCGGCGGCGCGGGCCACGGCGTCCAGCGTGGCCACCGCCCGCGCCTGGTCCAGCGGCACGGGGTTCTCAGCACTCTCGGCGGTGGTCCGGGTCCCGGTGGGCGGGGGAGCGGTCTCCGGGTAGAACTCCGACCACCACACCGGCAGCCCGGTGAGGCTGCGCGCCCAGCGGGTCGCGTCGGCGTAGAGCTGGCTCGCCTTGTCCGGCGTGGTGATCAGGCCCTTGTCGCGGGTGCCGGTGGAGGCGTCCAGCGCGACGAAGTCGGCGCCGTGCTTGTGCTGGTTCCAGTACTCCACGACGTCCAGCGACCGCTGGTCGACCACGCCGTAGGGGCCGCGCATCTCGGACGGGTGAGTCGTGGCCGCGGCCGAGGACCAGGTGTTCAGCACGACGTACGGGCCGCCGATCAGCGCGTCCGGCCGCACCGCCTTCACCGCGTCGTAGACCTGGTTGTACAGGTCGGTGTAGCCCTTCGCGTCCCAGGTGCCGGCCTCTGCGTCCCAGAACCCCTTGAGCTCGTTCCACACCTGGAAGTACCTGACCTGCGGGTAGCGCTTCGCGACCGTCGCGGACAGGCGTGCGAAGTCGTCGAAGTGCGCGGGCAGCGGGGCGGCGGCCAGGTCGTCCCAGTCGGTCGTGCCGGGCGCGCCGCCCTTCATCCAGTCGGGCGCGCAGCACAGGGTGATCACCGGGGTGCCGCCGGTGCGCTCGATCAGGTCCATCCGCTCGTCCAGGCGGGACCAGTCGAAGCTGCCGGGCGCCGGCTCGGGGTTGCCCACGCCGAAGCCCATGATGTGCTGGTTCTGCAGCATCGGGGTGGCGCCGAGGATCTGTTCCCCGCTCGTGCGCTGCCCGGGTGTGAGCCACGAGTCGAGGCTGTACTGTGCGTGCGTCACGCCGAGTACGAGCCCATCCCCGGCGCCGGGCAGCAGCGTCACGGCCGGTGGCGCCGGGGGGTCGTCCCGATCAGCCGGAGGCCAGCCGCCGAACAGCCCCGCCACGAGCAGGGCCACCATCGCCAAGATCCCCACGCGTGCCAGCATGCGTGACCCATCACCGTTTTGCCTGTTCAGAGCTACACCCGGAAGGGGGAAAAGCAGTGAGCGCGGCCGCGGTCTCCGTGTGCGTCCCCGCCTACCAGTCCGGCCGGTACATCGCCGACACCGTCTCCAGCGTCCTTTCCCAGACCTTCGACGACTTCGAGCTCGTCGTACTGGACAACGCCTCGACCGACGAGACCCCGGACGTCCTGCGGGGCTTCACCGATCCGCGGCTCAAGGTGCTCCGCAACGACCGTGTGCTGCCGCTGGCGGAGAACTGGAACCGCGTGGTGGCCGAATCTAGCGGCCGTTTCGTGAAGCTGGTGTGCGCTGACGACCTGCTGCACCCCGACTGCCTGCGCCGCCAGTACGAGGTGCTGGCGACCGACCCGGCGATCGCGCTGGTGTGCTCGCGCCGCGACATGATCAACGAGACCGGCGAGGTGCTCGCCGCGAACCGGGGGCTGCGCGGACTGATCGGCCGCCACGAGGCGAGCACGGTGATCCGCAAGATCGTCCGGCACGGCGGCAACCCGCTCGGGGAGCCCGGCGGCGCGCTGTTCCGGCGCGCCCAGTTCGACGCGGTCGGCGGGTGGGACGCGCGCTGGAAGTTCCCGATGGACCTGGCGCTGTGGATCGGACTGCTGGGCCACGGCGACTTCTTCGGCCAGCGGGAGTCCCTGGCGGCGTTCCGGATCGGGCGGGACTCCCTGTCGGCGCGGGCGCAGCGCGCGGAGTACGCCGAGCAGCGCGCGCTGTCCGAGGGGCTGGCCAGCGATCCGGTGTGGGGCGTGCGCCCGGTCGACCGGCTCGTCGGCGCGGCGATGGCGCCGGGCGCGCGGCTGCGGCGGCAGGCGCTGTTCCTGGTCGCGAGGCGGCAGGGCGAGCGGGGCTAGATCAACCACCCGTACGGGGGACGATAAGTTGTCGCCGTGGTGCGTCGCGTAATCATCCTGGTCGCCTGCGTAGTACTCGTGGGTGTCGCGATCCTCGCCGTACGGGTGACATCCGAGCGCTTCGACGACTCGGACGAGCAGGCCTCGCCGACCGGGATCACCGCGGCGCCGAGCACCGCCGTGATCACCCCGGAGCGGTCCGGCGAGGCCGCGGCCAACTACGGCTGGCGGCTGACCGCGCAGGACGACTTCGACGGCCGCCGGGTCGACCGGACCAAGTGGAACATCTACGACGGGTTCAACCCGGTCTCCGGCGAGACGCTGAGCGAGAGCCAGTGCGTGGTGAAGGGCGGCACGCTCACCCTCGTCGGTGACGGCGACGCCACCGCCGCCACCTGCGGCATCGCGTGGCGCGAGGACCAGACCTACGGCCGGTGGGAGGTGCGGGCGCGCTTCCCGGCGCCTGCCGACCACGACTTCAACCCGGTGCTGCTGCTGTGGCCGGAGAGCGACACCAACACCGACGGCGAGATCGACTTCGCCGAGATCTACGACCCCGCGCGCCAGTACGTGGAGAGCTGGCTGCACGGGCCGGGCAACGTCGACGCCGGCCACACGCGCAAGGACCTCGACATCACCCAGTGGCACAACTACGCCGTGGAGTGGCAGCCCGACCACGTCACCTGCTACATCGACGGCGTCGCGTGGGCGACCTACGGCGCGCCCGGCACCATCCCGAGCGTGCCGATGCACCTGGCCATCCAGCAGAACCACAACAAGCACAAGGCCGAGCCGCCGATCCGGAGCACGGCCGAGGTCGACTGGGTGCGCATCTACGAGTGACCATCCGCACACGAGAAATAGTCAAGCGCTCAACTAGGTTGTGAGGGAGCGAAGGCACAAGATCCGTCCCCCGGGAGTACCCATGACTTCGACCGCCAGTCTCGCCGACGCCCTCCACGTCCCGCAGGACGTGCAGGACCTGCTGTTCCGCGAAGCGCGCACCGCGAACTCGTTCTCCGACGAGCCGGTCAGCGAGGAGCAGATCCAGGCGATCTACGACCTGGTGAAGTGGGCGCCGACGTCGATGAACACCCAGCCGCTGCGCGCGCTGGTGATCCGCACCGAGGAGGGCAAGCAGCGGCTGCTGCCGCACATGTCCGAGGGCAACCGCGCCAAGACCGCGAGCGCCCCGGTGACCGTCGTGCTGGCCGCCGACACCGACTTCCACGAGAACCTGCCCAAGACCTTCCCGCACAAGCCGGACGCGAAGGACCTCTTCGCCGACGAGACCGGCCGCGAGGGCTTCGCCCGCCTGAACTCCCTGCTGCAGGTCGGCTACTTCATCATCGGCGTGCGCGCCGCCGGGCTGGCCGCCGGCCCGATGACCGGCTTCGACGCCGCCGGGGTCGACAAGGAGTTCTTCGCCGACCGCAACTGGAAGTCCCTGGTCGTGGTGAACGTCGGCAAGCCGGGCGAGAACCCGTGGTTCGACCGGCTGCCCCGCCTGGACTACGACGAGGTCGTCGAGACCGTCTGAAGTCCCTCGCGGAAGGCCGCGGGCGGGCGGCGGATAGCATCGGTGGGACATCACTTCGTTCGAAGGAGCCCATCGTGAACCAGCCGTCGTCCGCCGCAGCCGCACCCGCCGCCAGCGTGGTGGTGCCGGCCGGGACCACGGCCGGAGCCGCGATCCGCGAGGCGGGCCTGCCGACCAAGGGGTCGGACGCGATCGTCGTCGTCCGCGACGCCGACGGGCGCCTGCGCGACCTGGCGTGGGCGCCCGAAGCGGACGCCTCCGTGGAGCCCGTCGCGGCGAACACCGAGGACGGCCGCAGCGTCATCCGCCACTCCGCGGCGCACGTGCTCGCCCAGGCCGTGCAGCAGCAGTTCCCGGAGGCCAAGCTCGGCATCGGCCCGCCCGTGAAGGACGGCTTCTACTACGACTTCCTCGTCGACAAGCCGTTCACCCCGGAGGACCTGCAGGCGCTGGAGAAGCGCATGAAGCAGATCATCAAGGGGGCGCAGCAGTTCTCGCGCCGCCGCTTCGACTCGGTCGACCAGGCGCGCGAAGAGCTGGCCGACGAGCCGTTCAAGCTCGAATTGATCGACCTGAAGTCCGATGTGGACACCTCCGAGGTGATGGAGGTCGGCGGCGGCGAGCTGACGATCTACGACAACCTCGACCCGCGCACCAAGGAGCGCGTGTGGAGCGACCTGTGCCGCGGGCCGCACGTGCCCACCACGAAGTTCATCCCGGCGTTCAAGCTGACCCGCGTGGCCGCCGCCTACTGGCGCGGCAGCGAGAAGAACCCGCAGCTGCAGCGCATCTACGGCACCGCGTGGGAGTCGGCCGAGGCGCAGGACGCCTACCTGGAGCGGCTGGCCGAGGCGGAGCGCCGCGACCACCGCCGTCTCGGCGCGGAGCTGGACCTGTTCTCCTTCCCCGAGGAGATCGGCTCCGGCCTGCCGGTGTTCCACCCGAAGGGCGGCATCATCCGCCGCGAGCTGGAGAACTACTCGCGCCGCCGCCACGAGGAGTCCGGCTACGAGTTCGTCAACACCCCGCACATCACCAAGAGCGGGCTGTTCTACACCTCGGGCCACCTGCCCTACTACGCCGACACGATGTTCCCGCCGCTGCCCCTGGAGGGCGAGGAGTACTACCTCAAGGCGATGAACTGCCCGATGCACCACCTGATCTTCAAGTCGCGCGGGCGGTCCTACCGGGAGCTGCCGCTGCGGCTGTTCGAGTTCGGCACGGTGTACCGGTACGAGAAGTCCGGTGTGGTGCACGGCCTGACCCGCGTGCGCGGGCTGACCATGGACGACTCGCACATCTACTGCACCCAGGAGCAGATGCCGGGCGAGCTGCGGTCGCTGCTGCGGTTCGTGCTCGACCTGCTGGCCGACTACGGCCTGTCCGACTTCTACCTGGAGCTGTCCACCCGCGGCGACTCGGACAAGTTCATCGGCTCGGACGAGGAGTGGGAGGAGGCCACCGAAACGCTGCGGCAGGCCGCCGTCGACTCCGGCCTGGAACTGGTGCCGGACCCGGGCGGCGCGGCCTACTACGGCCCGAAGATCTCGGTGCAGGCCAAGGACGCCATCGGCCGGTCCTGGCAGATGTCGACCATCCAGCTGGACTTCAACCACCCCAAGCGGTTCGAGCTGACCTACACCGCCGCCGACGGCAGCCGCAAGCAGCCGGTCGTCATCCACCGCGCGCTGTTCGGCTCGATCGAGCGGTTCTTCGGCGTGCTCACCGAGCACTACGCCGGCGCGTTCCCGGCGTGGCTGGCGCCGGTGCAGGTGGTCGGCATCCCGATCGCCGACGAGCACGCCGAACACCTGCGCGGTGTGGAGAAGGCGTTGCGCGCCAAGGGGATCCGCGTCGAGGTGGACACCAGCGACGACCGGATGCAGAAGAAGATCCGCACCCACACCACGCAGAAGGTGCCGTTCATGGTGCTGGCCGGCGCCAAGGACGTCGAGGCGGGCGCGGTGTCGTTCCGGTTCCGGGACGGCAGCCAGATCAACGGGGTGCCGGTGGCCGACGCGGTGGAGGCCATCACGAGCTGGGTCGAGCGGAGGGAGAACAGCTCGCCGACGGCCGAGGCGCTGAAGGCGGTCCTGCCTTGACCGAGCCGGAGCTGGTGGGCCAGGACGGCGTCGGGGTGCCGGACGCGCTGCAGCGCCTGTGGACCCCGCACCGGCTCGCTTACGTGCAGGGGCAGGACAAGCCGGAGGGCGACGAGCCCGAGGGGTGCCCGTTCTGCCGCCTGGTCGGCATGGACGACGCCGACGCGCTGATCATCGCGCGGGGTGAGCACGTGTGGGCGGTGCTGAACCTGTACCCCTACAACCCCGGGCACCTGATGGTGCTGCCGTACCGGCACGTGGCGGACTACCCGGACCTGACGGCGGAGGAGACGCGGGAGCTGGCGGAGTTCACCCAGCACGCGATGAAGGTGGTGCGGTCGGTGTCCGGGGCGCACGGGTTCAACATCGGGATGAACCAGGGCGTGATCGCGGGCGCCGGCATCGCGGCGCACCTGCACCAGCACCTGGTGCCCCGCTGGGGCGGGGACGCGAACTTCATGCCGGTGATCGGCCAGACGAAGGTGCTGCCCCAGCTGCTCGGCGAGACGCGCGAGCTGCTCTCGGACGCCTGGAAACGGGTCCAGTAGCGCGAAAGGGTCCGGACGGAGTGCCCGTCCGGACCCTTTTCCGGCGAGGTTCTCAGGCCTGCAGGCCGGCCTCGATGTTCAGCTCGATCTTCACCTTGTCGCTCACCACGGCGGCCGGGATGGTGGCGCCGACGCCGAAGTCGCTGCGCTTGATCTCGGTGGTGGCGGAGATACCGAAAACCTTGGTGCCCTCGGCCATGCCGTCGGCGAAGCCACCGACCTCGGCGGTCAGGGTGACCGGCTTGGTGACGCCGTGCAGGGTCAGCTCGCCGTCGATGAAGTACTCGCCGTCCTCGGCGCGCACGCCCGTCGACACGAACTTCAGCGTCGGGAACTGCTCGACGTCCAGGAAGTCGGCGCCCTTGACGTGCGCGTCGCGGTCGGCGTTCTTCGTGTCGATGCTGTCGGCCTTGATGGTGGCGGTCACCTTCGAGTCCGCGAGGTCGGCGCCGGTCACGATCTCGCCCTCGACCTCGGCGAAGCGGCCGCGGACCTTGGACACGCCCAGGTGGCGGACGACGAAGTCGACGTCGGAGTGCACCGAGTCGATGGTCCAGGTGCCCGCGATGTAGCCGGGGATCTCGGTCGTCGAAGCGGTCATGTGCTTGTCTCCTCACAACGAAGCTTGGTTGAGCCCTCAACCACACCTTAGCGAAGGAATGGTTGAGGGCTCAACTAGGGCTACTATGTGAGACATGTCCGAACCGCGATGGCTCAGCGAAGACGAACAGCGTGTGTGGCGCTCGTTCTCGGTCGCCGTCACCATGCTGCGCGGCCACGTGGATTCCCAGCTCCAGCGCGACGCCCGCATGCCGCACACCTACTACGAGGTCCTCGTCGTGCTGTCCGAGGCCCCCGGCCGCACACTGCGGATGAGCGAACTGGCCGAGAAGTGCCATTCGTCACGCAGCCGGCTTTCCCACGCGGTCGCCCGCCTCGAGGCCAACGGCTGGGTGCGCCGGGACAGCTGCGGCACCGACAAGCGCGGCTCGTTCGCGAAGCTGACCGACCGTGGCTTCGCCGCACTCGAAGCCGCAGCTCCCGGGCATGTCGAGGCCGTCCGCGAGGCCCTGTTCGACGCGCTCACCCCGGACCAGGTGCGCGCGCTGGGGGAGATCTCCGACGCGATCCGCGACAAGCTCACGCCCCGCTGCGCCGAGGCCGTCGCGGCCGAGGAAGCCCGGCTGGACCGCCTCGCCTGAGCGCGCCCGGCGCCTTGGGCGCGCCGCGTCACCGGATCGTCGTAGCGGGTGGATAGGCTGCGGTCAGCAAACCGACCCCGCAGCCCCAGGTGGAACGCCGAGAGCGATGGACATGCCCGCCGATACCGCCACCCCGACGATCTGATGCTGAACATCTTCGCGCGAGCGTCCGTCTCGCGAGCCCTGGACCCGCTCGGCCACGCTCTGGTGCGGGCCGGGCTGACCCCGAACGCGATGACCATGATCGGCACGGCCGGCGCGATCGCCTGTGCCCTGGTGTTCTTCCCGAACGGGATGCTGCTCGCCGGCACGTTCACAGTGTGGGGCTTCGCGATGCTCGACCTGCTCGACGGCGCGATGGCCCGGGCCCGCGGCTACGGCACCCCGTTCGGCGCGACGCTGGACGCGACCTGCGACCGGCTCGCCGACGGCGCCCTGTTCGCCGGCATCGCGTGGTGGTGCTTCGCGGTCGAGCACAACCCGCGCGCCGCGGCGGCCTGCCTGATCTGCCTCGTGCTGGCGCAGGTGATCTCCTACATCAAGGCCCGCGCCGAGGCGGAGGGCCTCAAGGCCGACGGCGGCCTGGTCGAACGCGCCGAGCGGCTGATCATCGCGCTCGTCGGCACCGGGCTGGAGGGCCTCGGCGTGCCGTTCGCCGTCGAGGGCACGCTGTGGCTGCTCGCGGCCGGCTCGATCGTCACCACGGTCCAGCGGATGCTGGCCGTCGCCGCCTCCGCCAGGGAGGCGGGCTGATGGGCCGGTTCGGCGAGCGGATGGCCGACCTCGGCTACGCGGCCGGCTGGAACGTGGTGCGCCGCCTGCCGGTGCCGCTGGCGAAGGCCGGTTTCGGATTGGCCGCGGACTTCGCGGCCTGGCGCAAGGGCCCCGGGGTGCGGCAGTTGCGCCGCAACCTGGCCCGCGTCGTGCCGCAGGCGGACGAGACCGAACTCGACGAGCTGACCCGGCAGGCCGTGCGGTCCTACGCGCGCTACTGGCACGAGGCGTTCCGGCTGCCCACGATGGACGCGGACGGCATCCGGTCCCGGGTGGACCTGACGATCAGCGGCGTGGAGAACCTCGACGCCGCGCTCGCCGAGGGCAACGGCGCGGTGGTCGCGTTGCCGCACAGCGGGAACTGGGACGTGCCCGGCATCTGGGCCGTCGGCCGGTACGGCCCGTTCACCACGGTGGTCGAACGGCTCAAGCCGGAGTCGCTGTTCCAGCGGTTCGTCGCCTACCGCGAGTCGCTGGGGTTCGAGATCCTGTCCGCGGACGGCGGCACCGGTTCGTTCCGGTTGCTGCTGCAGCGGTTGCGGGAGAACCGGGTGGTGTGCCTGATCGCCGACCGCGACCTGTCCGGCAGCGGGGTGCCGGTGTCGTTCTTCGGCGAGAAGACGAGCATGCCGGCCGGCCCCGCCCGGCTGGCCGCCAGCACGGGCGCCGCGCTGCTGCCGGTGGGCAGCTGGTTCACCGAGGACGGCTGGGGCATCCGCATCCACCCGCGCATCCGCGTCGCGCACCGCACCGAGGTGCCGGCCGCGACCCAGGCGCTGGCCGACGTCTTCGCAGGCGACATCGCCGCGCACCCGGCGGACTGGCACATGATGCAGAAGCTGTGGGCCGCCGATTTCGAGGAGGCGACCTTTTCGGCGGAGGAAGCGGCGTGAAGGTCGGGATCGTCTGCCCGTATTCCTTCGACGTGCCCGGCGGCGTCCAGGGGCACGTCACGGACCTGGCGCGCGCGCTGCGCGACCGCGGGCACGAGGTGTCGGTGCTGGCGCCCGCGGACGACGACGCGGACCTGCCCGACTTCGTGCACCCCGCGGGGAAGGCGCTCGGCATCCCGTACAACGGCTCGGTGGCCCGGCTGCAGTTCGGCCCGGTGTCCTACGCGCGGGTGCGGCGGTGGCTGCGTGAGGGCGGGTTCGACGTGCTGCACCTGCACGAGCCTGCCGCGCCTAGCCTGTCGCTGCTGGCGCTGAAGGTCGCCGACGGGCCGATCGTCGCGACGTTCCACACCTCCACGCCGCGGTCCCGGACGTTGTCGGCGTTCCAGCCGGTGCTGCGGCCGCTGCTGGAGAAGATCACCGCGCGCATCGCGGTGTCCGCGCTGGCGCGGCGGGTGCAGGTCGAGCACGCCGGCGGCGACGCGGTGGAGATCCCGAACGGCGTCGACGTCGAGTTCTTCTCCCGGGCCGAGCCGCTGGAGGGGTATCCGCGGGCCGGCGGCACGATCGGGTTCGTCGGCCGGTTCACCGAGCCGCGCAAGGGCATGGACGTGCTCCTGGAGGCAGCCCGCCGCCTGCTGCCGGAGTTCCCGGAGCTGCGGCTGCTGGTGGTGGGGCGCGGCGAGGCCGACGCGCTGCGCCGGATGGCGGGCCCGGAGCTGGCGCCCCACCTGGAGCTGCTCGGGCAGGTCGACGACGCCACCAAGGCGCGCGCGCTGCGCAGCGTGGACGTCTACTGCGCGCCCAACACCGGCGGCGAGAGCTTCGGGATGATCCTGACCGAGGCGATGGCGGCCGGGACGGCGGTGGCGGCGAGCAACCTCGACTCGTTCCGCCGGGTGCTGGACGACGGGCGCGCCGGGGCGCTGTTCACCACCGGCGACAGCGCGGCGCTGGCCGGCTGCCTGCGTGACCTGCTCGGCGATCCGGCGCGGCGGACGTCGCTGGCCGCGGCGGCGGGGGAGCGGGTCGCGATCTACGACTGGCCGGTCGTGGTGACGCAGGTGCTGCGGGTCTACGAGACGGCGATCGCCGCCGACCCGCGGCGGGTCAGTGCGGAGGACGCGCCGCTGTGAACTGGTTCGTGCTGGTCGTCGCGATCGTCGCGGCGATCGTCGTGCTCGGCGGGTTGTTCCTGGTCGCCACCGCCAACCGGCTGGACCGGCTGCACGTGCGGCTGGACGCCGGGTGGGCGGCGCTGGACGCGGCGCTGGCGCGGCGGGCGGTGGTGGCGCGCGCGGTGGCGGCCGTCGACGGGGCGGCGCCGGGCCTGCGCGAGGCGGCGGACATCGCGGAGAAGGCGCCGCGCGCCGAGCGGGAGGTCGCGGAGAACGAGCTGACCCGGCTGCTGGAGTCGGTCGACCGCGCCCGGCTGCCCGCTTCGCTGGCGGAGGAACTGGCCGACGCCGAGCACCGGGTGGTGATCGCGCGGCGTGTGCACAACGACGCGGTGCGGGACACGCTGGCGCTGCGACGGCGGCGGAAGGTGCGGTACTTCAAGCTGGCGGGCACCGCGCGGCAGCCGGAGTACTTCGAGATCGCGGAACCACCGGTGCCGGGCGCTTAGGATCCGCGTATGGCTACGGAAGACTCGGCGTGCGCGGTGGCGCACGGCGCGGATGATTCGCAGGCGGGCACGCGGACGCTGGTCGCGGTGTTCGCCTCGCCGGTCGCGGAGTTCCTGCTGCGCTACGGCGAGGACCTTGGCTACCGGACGCTGCTGTTCGAGCCGGACCCGTCCCGAGCGGTCCCGGGCGTGAAGGTGGCGGCCGAGTTGCCGGACCTGGACGAGGACACCGACGTCGTGGTGACCGACCACCACCGGCCCGAGCTGGGCGCCGCGCTGCGGGACGTGCTCGCGCGCCCGGTGCGCTGGGCCGGGGTGATGGGCAACCCGCGGCACGAGGGCCCGCACGTGGCGGCGCTGCGGTCGCTGGGCGTGGCCGAGGCCGACATCGCCCGGGTGCACCGGCCGATCGGCCTGGACATCGGTTCGCGCCGCCCGGTGGAGATCGCGATCGCCACGCTGGCGGGGTTGATCGCGGACCGCAACGGCCGGCCGGGTGGCTTCTTCGGCCGCTGAGGCCTCCGCCGGTTCCCTCCGCAGACCGCGTGCGCGGCGCTGGTGGGCGCGAGTGCCGGCTCACTCCCGGGCGGCTCGCACCGCGGCGCCGGCGGCGGCCACGTCCAGGTCCACCACCACGAACTCGCCGTCCGGCCGGCCCCGCTCGGACACCGCGAGCCCGATCAGCGCCAGCTCGGCCGCCCGGTCGCGCAGCACCCACTGCTCCGGCGTCTCCGGCTCCACGGGCCCGGTCTCGTCGCGCTGCCAGGCGGCCACGGCGGCCTCGGCGAGCGCACGCGGCAGCCGGACGGTGATCCGGTGCTCGCCGATCGCCGTGCCGATCGCCACCAGCACCTCCGCGTCCTCGTGGTAGCGCTTGCCGGTCATGCGGCGAGAATAGGCAACCCGCCGCGGCCCGCGCTCGTGAATTTCAGGCGTGCGCCGCCACCAGGTTGTCCGGCATCGGGTCGTAGCGCGCGTGCCGCCGGGTGAACGTCGCCGTGCCGGAGCTCAGCGACCGCAGCTCCGTGGTGTACCGCAGCAGCTCGGTCGCGGGCACCTCGGCGCGCACGATGCTCCGCCCGCCGCTCACCGACTCCGTCCCCAGCACCCGGCCGCGCCGCGAGGACAGGTCGCCGAGCACCGCGCCCAGGTACTCGTCCGGCACCCGGACGTCGACCTCGTCCAGTGGTTCGAGCAGCACGACCCGCCCGTTCGCGGCGGCCTCCTTCAGTGCCAGCGCGCCCGCGGTCTGGAACGCCGCGTCCGAGGAGTCGACGCTGTGCGCCTTGCCGTCGACGAGCGTCACGCGCACGTCGACCACCGGGTAGCCGGCCACCAGCCCGCGTTGCAGCTGCGCCCGCACCCCCTTCTCCACGCTCGGGATGAACTGGTGGGGCACGGCCCCGCCGACGATCCGGTCCACGAACTCGAACCCGGCGCCCCGCGGCAGCGGTTCGACCTCGATGTCGCACACCGCGTACTGGCCGTGCCCGCCGGACTGCTTCACGTGCCGCCCGTGCCCCTTCGCCGGCCCGGCGAACGTCTCGCGCAGGCTCGTCTTCACCGGCTCGGTGTCCACTTCGGCCCCGCCTGCCCGCAGCCGGGACAGCACGACGTCGGCGTGCGCCTCGCCCATGCACCACAGGACCAGTTGCGCCGTCTCGGCGTTGCGCTCCAGCCGCAGCGTCGGGTCGCCGGCCACCAGGCGGGACAGGTTGCGTGCCAAGGCGTCCTCGTCGCTGCGGTTGCGGGCCACGACGGCCACCGGCAGCAGCGGCTCCGGCATCGGCCACGGGCGCATCAGCAGCGGGTGCTCGGGCGAGGAGACGGTGTCGCCGGTTTCGGCCGACCCGACCTTCGTCAGCGCGCACAGGTCACCGGCGACGCAGTAGGGCACCTCGCGCAGGTTCGCGCCCAGCGGCGAGTACAGGTGCGCCACGCGCTCGTCGGTGTCGTGGTCCTCGTGGCCGCGTTCGGCCATGCCGTGCCCGGACACGTGCACCGGCCGCTCGGGCCGCAGCGTTCCGGAGAACACCCGGACAAGCGACACCCGCCCGACGTAGGAGTCGACGGCGGTGCGCACCACCTCGGCGGCCAGCGGCCCGTCCGGATCGGTGCTCAGCTCGGGGTGCGGGGCGCCCTCGGGCGTGGTGACCGGCGGCAGCTTGTGCTCCAGCGGCGACGGGAAGGCGCGGACGATGCCGTCGAGCACCTCGGCCAGCCCCACGCCGGTGGCCGCGCACACCGGGATCACCGGGTGGAAGGACCCGCGGGCCACGGCCGTCTCCAGGTCCGAGATCAGCGTGTCCTCGCTGATCTCCTCGCCCGCGAGGTAGCGGTCCATCAGGGTCTCGTCCTCGCTCTCGGCGATGATGCCCTCGATGAGCTCGTTGCGCGCCTCGGTCAGCCGATCCAGGTCCGCGGGCGACGGTTCGCCCAGGCGCGGCGGGAAGCCGTCCGAGTAGTCGTACAGCCGGCGCGTGATCAGCCCGACCAGGCCCGGCTCCGGGCCGCTCGCCGGCAGGTACAGCGGCAGCACGCCGGCGCCGAACGCGTCCTGGCACGCGGCGATCTCGCCCTCCGGGTCGGCGCGGTGGTGGTCGAGGCGGGAGACGATCACGGCGCGCGGCATGCCCACCGCGGCGCACTCCTCCCAGATGGCGACCGTCGCCGGGTCGACGCCTTCGGCCGAGCACACCACGAACAACGCGGCGTCGGCCGCACGCAGCCCGGCCCGCAGCTCGCCCACGAAGTCGGCGTAGCCGGGGGTGTCGATCAGGTTGATCTTGTGCCCGTCGTGCATCACCGGCGCGACGGAGAGCCCGACCGAGCGCTGCTGGCGCACGGCCGCGGGGTCGTGGTCGCAGACCGTGGTGCCCTCCACAACGGAACCGGCCCTGGTCACGGTGCCGGACACCGTGAGCAGGGCCTCGGTGAGGGTGGTCTTGCCGGAGCCGGACGGACCGACCAGGACCACGTTGCGAACCTTGACCGGGTCGTCCACAGCGACCGCGGCTCCGGCATCGACGGTGCGGGCTTGTTTGTCGGCCATGGCGGGCTCCCCGGGGACGACGCTGTCGAAAGGTGTGTCCTCGATCACACACCCGGCGAGCATGGTCCGGCAACCCCGCGCGGACAGGTTGCGCCTGCGGAGCGAAAGTGGACTGCTGAAATCGCGGCGAACTGGCCTGGGGGAGCGGTCCACCGAAACCTAGACTGGACACCGAACCCCCTCTGTGTTTCGTGAAAGGCGTTCTGTCGTGTCCGAAGTTCAGTCCAGCAGTTCCGCCACGCCCGAAACGGGCACCGCGCGCGTCAAGCGCGGCATGGCCGAGATGCTCAAGGGCGGCGTGATCATGGACGTCGTCACCCCCGAGCAGGCCAAGATCGCCGAGGACGCCGGCGCGGTGGCCGTGATGGCGCTCGAGCGCGTGCCCGCCGACATCCGCGCGCAGGGCGGGGTGGCGCGGATGAGCGACCCGGACCTCATCGAGGGCATCATCGACACGGTCTCCATCCCGGTGATGGCCAAGGCGCGGATCGGCCACTTCGTCGAGGCGCAGGTGCTCCAGTCGCTCGGCGTCGACTACATCGACGAGTCCGAGGTGCTCACCCCCGCCGACTACGCCAACCACATCGACAAATGGGCCTTCACCGTGCCGTTCGTGTGCGGGGCGACGAACCTGGGCGAGGCGCTGCGCCGCATCAACGAGGGCGCGGCGATGATCCGCTCCAAGGGCGAGGCGGGCACCGGCGACGTGTCCAACGCGACCACCCACATGCGCAAGATCCGCGCGGAGATCCGGCGCCTCACGTCGCTGCCGGAGGACGAGCTGTACGTGGCGGCCAAGGAGCTGCAGGCGCCCTACGAGCTGGTGCGCGAGGTGGCGCAGAAGGGCAAGCTGCCGGTCGTGCTGTTCACCGCGGGCGGCATCGCGACCCCGGCCGACGCGGCGATGATGATGCAGCTCGGCGCCGAGGGCGTGTTCGTCGGCTCCGGCATCTTCAAGTCCGGCGACCCCGCGAAGCGCGCCGAGGCGATCGTCAAGGCCACCACCTTCCACGACGACCCGGACGTGATCGCGAAGGTGTCGCGCGGCCTCGGCGAGGCGATGGTCGGCATCAACGTGGACGACGTGCCGGAGCCGCACCGGCTCGCCGAGCGCGGCTGGTAGTCCTCCGCGCGGGGGCCGGTCGCGCGGACGCGACCGGCCCCCGTCGCGCGGTCGTACAGTGGTTTCCGACGTGTTCCAGGAGGTCAGGTGTCCGCGGTACCGGTGATCGGCGTTCTCGCGCTGCAGGGCGACGTGCGGGAGCACGCCGCCATGGTCGAGAGCGCGGGCGGGCGCGCCGTCGCCGTCCGGCGCGAGTCCGAACTGGCCGCCGTCGACGGTCTCGTCCTGCCCGGCGGCGAGTCCACCACCATGTCGCGCCTGCTCGAGACGTTCGAGCTGCTCGGCCCGCTCCGCGAGCGGCTCGCGGCGGGGCTGCCCGCCTTCGGCTCGTGCGCGGGCATGATCCTGCTCGCCAAACAGGCCCTGGACGGCCGCCCCGACCAGCACCAGCTCGGCGCGCTCGACGTGATCGTCCGGCGCAACGCCTTCGGCCGCCAGGTGGACTCCTTCGAGGAGGACCTGGCCTTCGCGGCGCTCCCCGGCGGACCCCTGCACGCGGTCTTCATCCGCGCCCCGTGGGTGGAAAAAGCAGGCGACGGGGTCGAGGTGCTGGCCACGGTGCCCGGCGCCGACGGCACCGGCGCTAGGATCGTCGCGGTCCGGCAGGGGCCGGTGCTCGCCACGGCCTTCCACCCGGAGCTGACCGGTGACGATCGGGTCCATCGCCTGTTCGTGGAGATGGTGCGGGACGCGGCGACGACGAGCGAGACGGAGGAGAGATGAGCGGCCACTCCAAGTGGGCCACCACGAAGCACAAGAAGGCCGCCCTCGACGCCAAGCGTGGCAAGCTGTTCGCGAGACTCATCAAGAACATCGAGGTCGCCGCGCGGACCGGCGGGGGCGATCCCGAGGGCAACCCGACCCTCTACGACGCCATCCAGAAGGCGAAGAAGAACTCGGTCCCGCAGGACAACATCGAGCGCGCCCGCAAGCGCGGCGCCGGTGAGGAAGCGGGCGGCGCGGACTGGCAGACGATCAACTACGAGGGCTACGGCCCCAACGGCGTCGCCGTGCTGATCGAGTGCCTGACCGACAACCGCAACCGCGCGGCGGGCGAGGTGCGCACCGCGCTGACCCGCAACGGCGGCTCGCTCGCCGACCCGGGCTCGGTGTCGTACCTGTTCAACCGCAAGGGCGTGGTGATCATGCCCAAGAACGACCTGTCCGAGGACGACGTCCTGATGGCCGTCCTCGACGCGGGCGCGGAGGAGGTCAACGACCTCGGCGACAACTTCGAGATCGTCTCCGAGGCCACCGACCTGATCAACGTCCGCAAGGCGCTGCAGGACGCCGGTTACGACTACGAGTCGGCCGACCCGACGTTCCTGCCGTCGGTCAGCGTCCCGCTGGACGCCGAGGGCGCCAAGAAGGTCTTCCGGCTGATCGACGCGCTGGAGGACTGCGACGACGTCCAGAACGTGTACGCCAACTTCGATGTCTCCGACGAGGTGCTCGAAGAGGTCGGCGCGTGACGGGAACGTGTCCGCCCTGCGTCGGATTCCATGTCTCCGACGAGGTACTCGAAGAGGTCGGCGCGTAACACCGCACTTCCCAAGGCCCTCCGGTGCGCCCGCACCGGAGGGCCTTGGCGTGCAAGGGGAATTTTCCACCACCGGGGGCTGTCCCGCCGCCGCCGGCGTACGGCAGAATGCCGCCCGTGACCGAGACCCTCGCGCCCGAAGAATCCGACCTCCTCGAGTGGATCGTCAACCAGGCCGAGACCCGCGGCAACGCGGTGATCTCCGTGGCGGCCGACGATTCCGGCGCGGGGTACGCGTTCACGGCGTGCGTGTGGGCGCTGCACGAGGTCCCCGAGGCCGTCGTCGTCGGGTTGCCCGAGCAGATGGCGCCGATCCTGCTCGACGCCTACGTCGACCGCGCCGCCAACGGCGAGGAGTTCGTGCCGGGCAAGGTCTACGAGGACTTCTTCGAGGGCGTGCCGGTCACCTTCGAGCGCGTCGCCAAGGGGCACTACCTCGAGTACCTGGGCAGCGCGTTCCTCGTGTACCCGGACGGCGACTTCCCCGCGCTGCAGATCATCGTCGCCACGCCGGACGGGCACTGGCCGTGGAGCGCGGACGCGCCGGAGGGGTTCGCCGACTGGCAGCCGGTGCTGACCGAGAGCGGCGCGCCGGAGAGCTGGACCCCGGGCGTCGACGGTCCATAAAGGACGATCATCGGCCCCGGCGCGTCCTGCCGGGCGCGCGCCGCCCGGCGCGGTAGCCTCACCTCGAACGCGTGTTCGGCGGCAGGAGGGTGATCGGTGCGAGTGCTCGGCGTGGACCCCGGGCTGACCCGGTGCGGGCTCGGCGTGGTGGACGGGGGGACCGGCCGCACCGTCAGCTGCGTCGCGGTGGACGTCGTCCGCACCCCGGTCGACGACACGCTGGAACGGCGCCTGCTCGCGGTCTCCGACGCCGTCGAGCACTGGCTGGACACCTACCGCCCGGAGGCGGTCGCCGTCGAACGCGTCTTCAGCCAGCACAACGTGCGCACCGCGATGGGCACCGCGCAGGCCGGGGGAGTCGTGGCGCTGGCCGCCGCCCGCCGCGGGCTGCCGGTCGTCTTCCACACCCCGAGCGAGGTCAAGGCCGCCGTCACCGGCAGCGGCCGCGCGGACAAGGCGCAGGTCACCGGCATGGTCACCCGGCTGCTCGGGCTCGCGCAGGCGCCGCGCCCCGCCGACGCCGCCGACGCGCTCGCGCTGGCCATCTGCCACCTGTGGCGCCAGCCGATGCGCGACCGGCTCGCCGAAGCCGAGGCGCGCGCGGCGGAACTAGCCCGCGCGCACAAGGCCCGGCTCGCCGCGGCGGCGAAGTCGGCGGGCGCCGTGGCGGCGGTGGCCCCCCGCCGGGCGAACACGCGGACACCAGGGAAGGGAGTGCGGGGATGATCTCCTCGGTCCGGGGCGAGGTGCTCTCGGTCGGGCTCGACCACGTCGTGGTGGAGGTCGGCGGGGTCGGTCTCGCGGTGCAGGCCACGCCGTCGACGCTGGCCACGCTACGGCGCGGCGAAGAGGTCCGCCTCTACACGTCGCTCGTCGTGCGGGAGGACTCGCTGACGCTGTTCGGCTTCGCCGACGCCGAGGCCCGCGAGCTGTTCGGGCTGCTGCAGACCGTCTCCGGCATCGGGACGCGGCTGGCGCTGGCCGCGCTGGCCGTGCTCGACCCGGACAAGCTGCGCACCGCGCTCGCCGAAGGCAACATCACCGTGCTCACCCAGGTGCCGGGCATCGGCCGCAAGGGCGCCGAGCGGCTCACCCTGGAACTGCGGGACAAGGTCACCGCGGCCGGCGGGAGCGCCGAGACCACCGCGGCCCCGGCGGCGGGCGCGGTGCGCGCCGAGGTCGTCGAGGCGCTCACCGGCCTCGGCTTCCCCGCCAAGCAGGCCGAGCAGGCCGTGGAGAAGGTGCTGGCCGCCGGCGCGGCCGACACCACCCCGGCCGTGCTGCGCGCCGCGCTGAGCACCCTCGGGCGCAAGTGAGGCTGCTGACGCGTGCACGATGAAGAGGTGACCGAGCACCCGGCGGACGAGACCCTCTCCGCGCTGCCCCAGCTGGGCGAGCGCGAGATGGAGACGACGCTGCGCCCGAGCAGGCTGAGCGAGTTCATCGGCCAGCCGCGCGTGCGTGAGCAGCTGGAACTGGTGCTGGAGAGCGCCCGGCGGCGCGGCGTGCCGCCGGACCACGTCCTCCTGTCCGGCCCGCCCGGCCTGGGCAAGACGAGCCTGGCGATGATCGTCGCGGCCGAGCTGGACGCCTCGATCCGCATCACCTCCGGCCCGGCGCTGGAACGCGCCGGCGACCTCGCCGCGATGCTGTCCAACCTCGCCGAGGGCGACGTGCTGTTCATCGACGAGATCCACCGGATCGCGCGCCCCGCCGAGGAGATGCTCTACCTGGCGATGGAGGACTTCCGCGTCGACGTGGTCGTCGGCAAGGGGCCGGGCGCCACCAGCATCCCGCTGGAGATCGCGCCGTTCACCCTGGTCGGCGCCACCACCCGCTCCGGCGCCCTGACCGGCCCGCTGCGCGACCGGTTCGGCTTCACCGGTCAGATGGAGTTCTACGCCGACCACGAGCTCGACCAGGTGGTCCGCCGCTCGGCGAAGATCCTGGACATCGAGATCGACGCCGAGGGCAGCGCGGAGATCGCCCGCCGCTCGCGCGGCACGCCCCGCATCGCCAACCGGCTGCTGCGCCGTGTCCGCGACTACGCCGAGGTTCGCGAGGACGGCAAGGTCACCCTGGCCGTCGCCCGCGCCGCGCTGGCCGTCTACGACGTCGACGAGCTGGGCCTGGACCGGCTGGACCGCGCGGTGCTGTCGGCGCTGGTGCACTCCTTCGGCGGCGGTCCGGTCGGGGTGTCCACCCTCGCCGTCGCGGTCGGTGAGGAACCGACGACGGTCGAGGAAGTCTGCGAGCCCTACCTGGTGCGCGCGGGTATGCTCGCGCGCACCCCGCGTGGCCGGGTGGCGACGGCGAGTGCCTGGGAGCACCTGGGTCTGCGCCCCCCGCCCCGCCCGGACCAGGCAGGGCCTACCCTGTTCGACTAACCGGGTGCTGGCCTGGTCAGTGGTGCCTGGCACACTCGAAAGAGCACATCCGGACAAATTGGTGAGCGGCCGGGCGTCGCACACCGAATGGAGAATCATGGAACAGCTTTTCCTGCCGTTGCTGCTCATGCTCGTCGTGGCGATCCCGCTGGTGATGGGCACCCGGAAGCAGAAGCGTGCCGTGCAGGAGCAGCAGAAGCTGCAGAGCAGCCTGTCCGAGGGCGACCGGGTGATGACCACCTCCGGCCTGTACGGCACGGTGGCGGACACCAGCAGCGACACCACGATCGACATCGAGATCGCGCCCGGCGTCGTGACGACGTGGCTGCGCCAGGCCGTGCGCGAGAAGGTCGCCCCCGAGGTGGCCGACGAGGTCGAGACCGAGGACGACGTGGCCGAGACCGCCGAGGTCACCGAGACGGTCGAGGCGCCCAAGGCCGAGGCCGGCGAGAAGGCCGCTGCTCCCTCGCTGGAGAGTGAGAAGAAGTAGCCCGACGAAGGGCAACACCCCGGCGTCCGGTGGTGACGCCGGGGTCAACGCCGCGTTCACAACGCGGCGAGTAGTGTCTGCGTACCGCCGCGTAGGCGGCACGAACCCCGCAGCTGACCGTCGAGGAGAACGACCACCGTGGCACCACCGGCCGGGCGGATCCGCCCGGGACGCTATCTCGGCTTCTTCGTCCTGATCGTGGTCGTGCTCTACGCCCTGGTGTTCTTCACCGGCGGCGGGAAGCCCACGCCGAAGCTGGGCATCGACCTGCAGGGCGGCACCCGGGTGACGCTGAGCGCGCGCACCCCGGACGGCTCCGCGCCCTCGCGCGAGTCCCTCAACCAGGCGCGCCAGATCATCGAGACCCGCGTGAACGGGATCGGGGTCAGCGGCACCGAGGTGGTCCTCGACGGCGACAACATCGTGATCACCGTCCCCGGCGAGCAGGGCGACCAGGCCAAGAAGCTCGGCCAGACCGCCCAGCTCGGCTTCCGCAAGGTGATCGACGCGCAGACGGTGACCACCCCGCCGGTCGCGCCGCCGCCGGGACAGGCCGACGACCCGGCCGCGATCCAGCAGGCCAAGGCCACCCGCCAGGCCGCCGACCTGGTCACCGGCACCGGCGACTCGCTCGCCGCCGGGCCGAACGCGTCCGCCGCGCTGACCGCGTTCACCTGCTCCACCCAGGACCCGCTGCGCGGCAACGACGATCCGAACCTGCCGCTGCTCACCTGCGACCAGACCGGCACCGAGAAGTATCTGCTCGGCCCGGTGTTCCTGAAGGGCACCGAGATCGACAACGCGGTGTCCTCGTCGCCGGCGCAGAACAAGCCGCAGTGGACCGTGGACCTCACCTTCAAGTCCGAGGGCCGCCAGGTCTGGGCCGACTTCACCACGGCCAACATCGGCCAGCGCGCCGCGTTCGTGCTCGACACGCAGGTCGTGTCCGCGCCGACCATCCAGAGCGCGATCCTCGACGGCAACACCCAGATCAGCGGCAACTTCACGCAGGCGCAGACCAAGGACCTCGCCGACGTCCTGAAGTACGGCTCGCTGCCGCTGTCGTTCACCTCCTCCGACGCCACCACCGTGTCGGCGACGCTCGGCCTCGCCTCGCTCGAGGCGGGCCTGATCGCCGGCGGCATCGGCCTCGCGCTGGTGTTCGTCTACTGCCTGGTCTACTACCGCCTGCTCGGGGTGCTCACGGTCGTCTCGCTGGCGTTGTCCGGCCTGATCGTCTACGCGGTGCTGGTCCTGCTCGGGCGGTGGATCAACTTCACGCTCGACCTGGCCGGCGTCGCCGGGTTCATCATCGCGATCGGTGTCACCGCGGACTCGTTCGTGGTGTTCTTCGAACGGCTCAAGGACGAGATCCGCGAGGGCGGCCGCAGCTTCCGCTCCGCGGTGCCGCGCGGCTGGGTGCGCGCCCGCCGCACGATCCTGGCCTCGGACGCGGTCATGTTCCTCGCCTCCGCGGTGCTGTACGCCATCGCGGTCGGCGACGTCCAGGGCTTCGCGTTCACCCTCGGCATGTCGACCGTGCTCGACCTGATCGTGGTGTTCCTCGTGACGCACCCGCTGGTCGCGCTGGCGTCGAAGTCGAAGTTCCTGTCCCAGCCGAAGCTCACCGGCCTCGGCGGCGTGCAGACGCTGGCCGCGGAGCGCCGGTCCGCGCGCAAGGTGCCCGCCGGCGCGGGCGCGAAGGAGTCCTGACGTGGCAGACGAGCTGAACACCGAGAGCACGGACGCCGCGCCGGCCACGAAGAAGGCCGGGCGGGAGAGCGTCTTCCACCGCCTCTACGTCGGCACCGGCGCCTTCGACATCGTCGGCAAGCGCAAGCGCTGGTACATCTTCTTCGCGGTCCTGGTCCTGGTGTGCATCGCCTCGATCGGCATCAAGGGCTTCAACCTCGGCATCGAGTTCGAGGGCGGCACCCAGATCCAGATGCCGGCGCGCGGCGCGAATGGCCCGATCACCGCCGACGAGGCCAAGCAGGCGTTCGCCGACGCCATCGGCGAGCAGGCCGACTCGGCGCAGACGGTCGGCGTCGGCGACGCGGCCACCGTCGAGCTGCGGTCGGACACCCTCGACGCCGACCAGGTCGCCAAGGTCAAGCAGACCCTGTTCGACCAGCTCCAGCCGATCGGCGGCAACGGCCAGCCGAGCGTGCAGGCGATCAGCGACAGCGCGGTCAGCGCGTCCTGGGGCCAGGAGATCTCGCAGCAGGCGCTGATCGCGCTCGCCGTGTTCATGGTCCTGGTGACCGTGTTCCTCGCGGTCTACTTCGAGCGCTGGATGGCGGTCACCGCGCTCATCGCGCTGGTGCACGACATCGTCGTCACCGCGGGCATCTACTCGCTCGTCGGGTTCGAGGTCACGCCGGCGACGGTGATCGGCCTGCTGACCATCCTCGGGTTCTCCCTCTACGACACCGTGGTGGTGTTCGACAAGGTCAAGGAGAACACCCGCGGCATCCTCGGCCTGACCCGCCGCACCTACGCCGAGACCGCCAACCTGGCGCTGAACCAGACGCTGATGCGCTCGATCAACACCTCGGTCATCGCGCTGCTGCCGGTGCTGGGCCTGCTGGTCGTCGGCTACATCCTGCTCGGGTCCGGCACGCTGCAGGACCTCGCGCTGGTGCAGCTGAGCGGCATGCTCGCCGGCGTGCTGTCGTCGCTGTTCCTGGCGACCCCGCTGCTGGTGGACTTCAAGATGCGCGACCCGAGGTACAAGCAGCAGGCCGAGCGGGTCCGGGCGCGCCGCGCCAACCAGGCCCGCAAGGCCGCCGAGCGCGAGGCCGACTTCGACGCGAGCGACGACGAGGCGCTGGACGCCGAGCTGCGCAAGGAGAAGGCGTACGCGGCGGCCGCGAGCGTCCCGGCCCGCACCCCGAAGTCGCAGCCGCGGCGCGGGCGGCCGTCGGGCAAGCGGAAGCGCTGACGTGGACCTGGAGCGTGCGCTCGGCCTGATCGCCGAGGTGCCGGACTTCCCGGAGCCCGGTGTGCTGTTCCGGGACCTGTCGCCGCTGTTCGCCGACGCCGACGGGTTCGCGGCGGTGATCGACGCGCTGGCGGCGACGGTCGACCCGGGCACCGACGTGCTGGCCGCGGTCGAGGCGCGAGGGTTCCTGCTCGCCGCGGCCGTCGGCTACGCGCGCGGCATGGGTGTCGTCCTGGTGCGCAAGCCCGGCAAGCTGCCCAGCGTGGCCGGGCGGGTGGACTACGCCCTGGAGTACGGCTCCGCGACCCTGGAGCTGCCGTCTGGCGTGGTGCGGCCGGGGCAGCGGGCCGTGGTGGTCGACGACGTGCTCGCCACCGGCGGCACCGTCGCCGCGGCCTGTGAGCTGCTGGAGCAGGCCGGCGCGACGGTCACCGGCGTGTCCGTGGTGATGGAGCTGGCCGCCCTTGACGGGCGGTCGGCGCTGACCGGCCGGAAGGTCAGCTCGCTCCTGGTCACCTGACCGTTCGGCGCGCGAGCGCGGCGGTCGGCGCGGCTGGGAACAACGAGGTGGCCCGCCGGGGTTACGCTTGGTGCTCTGAAGGCCGCGCGATCAGCAGGAGGTGGGCTTGAGCCAGGAGCTCGAAAGCCCGGCGCCCGCCCGGGAGACCGCCGACAACCGCGGCACGCAGCCGCAGGGCGTCACCAGGGCACCGTCCGCCACGCGGCGCGTCCGCGCCCGGCTCGCGCGGCGGATCACCGCCCAGCGCGCCGCGCCGGTCAAGCAGGTGCTGGAGCCGCTCGCCGCGATTCACCGCGACCTGCACCCCAACGCCGACCTGAGCCTCCTGCAGCGCGCCTACGACGTCGCCGAGGAGCTGCACCGCCACCAGCGGCGCAAGTCCGGCGACCCGTACATCACGCACCCGCTCGCGGTGGCGACCATCCTCGCCGAGCTGGGCATGGACACCACCACGCTGGTCGCCGCGCTGCTGCACGACACGGTCGAGGACACCGGCTACTCGGTGGAGCAGCTGACCGCCGACTTCGGCGACAAGGTCGCCCAGCTCGTCGACGGCGTCACCAAGCTGGACAAGGTGAAACTCGGCACGGCGGCCGAGGCCGAGACCATCCGCAAGATGGTCATCGCGATGGCCCGCGACCCGCGCGTGCTGGTCATCAAGCTCGCCGACCGGCTGCACAACATGCGCACCATGCGGTTCCTGCCGCCGGAGAAGCAGGTCCGCAAGGCCAAGGAGACCCTGGAGGTGCTGGCCCCGCTGGCGCACCGGCTGGGCATGGCCACCGTCAAGTGGGAGCTGGAGGACCTCGCGTTCGCGATCCTGCAGCCCAAGAAGTACGACGAGATCGTCCGCCTGGTCGCCGACCGGGCCCCGTCCCGGGACATCTACCTGCGCAAGGTGATCGACGAGCTGACCGGCGCGCTCGGCGGCTCCCGCATCACCGCGAAGGTCGAGGGGCGGCCCAAGCACTACTACTCGATCCACCAGAAGATGATCGTCCGCGGCCGGGACCTCGACGACATCCACGACCTGGTGGGCGTGCGGATCCTGGTCGAGGACGTGCGCGACTGCTACGCCGCCATGGGTGTCGTGCACGCACTGTGGCAGCCGATGCCGGGCCGGTTCAAGGACTACATCGCGCAGCCGCGGTTCGGCGTGTACCAGTCGCTGCACACCACGGTGATCGGCCCCGACGGCAAGCCCCTCGAAGTGCAGATCCGCACCTACGAGATGCACCACACGGCCGAGTACGGCATCGCGGCGCACTGGCGGTACAAGGAAACCAAGGGCACCCACCACGGCACCGCCGTCGACATCGACGAGATGGCGTGGATGCGGCAGCTGCTCGACTGGCAGCGGGAGGCCGCGGACCCCGGCGAGTTCCTCGACTCGCTGCGCTACGAGCTCGCCGCCCGCGAGATCTTCGTGTTCACGCCCAAGGGTGACGTGGTGACGCTGCCCGTCGGCGGCACGCCGGTGGACTTCGCCTACGCCGTGCACACCGAGGTCGGGCACCGGTGCATCGGCGCGCGCGTCAACGGCCGTCTGGTGGCGCTGGAACGCAAGCTGGAGAACGGCGACGTCGTCGAGATCTTCACCTCGAAGGCGGAGAACTCCGGGCCGAGCCGCGACTGGCTGACGTTCGCCAAGTCGCCCAAGGCGCGCGCCAAGATCCGCCAGTGGTTCGCCAAGGAACGCCGCGACGAGGCGATCGACGCCGGCAAGGACGCGATCACCAAGGAGGTCCGCAAGGTCGGCCTCCCGTTGCAGCGCCTGGTGTCCGCGGAGGCGATGGGCGCGCTGGCGGCCGAGCTGCACCACCCGGACATCAGCTCGCTGTACGCGGCGGTGGGCGAGGGCCACGTCAGCGCGAAGCACGTCGTGCAGCGGCTGGTGGCGCTGATCGGTGGCGTCGAGGAGGCCGAGGACGAGCTCGCGGCCCGGTCCACGCCGTCCACGGTCACCCGGCGCCGGGCGGCCAACGACGTGGGTGTCGTGGTCAAGGACGCCACCGACGTGTGGACCAAGCTGGCGCGCTGCTGCACCCCGGTGCCCGGCGACGAGATCCTCGGTTTCGTCACCCGCGGCGGCGGTGTCAGCGTGCACCGCACGGACTGCACGAACGCCGAGGACCTGCGCGCCCAGCCCGAGCGGCTGGTCGAGGTGGAGTGGGCGCCGTCCGCGAACTCGGTCTTCCTGGTGTCCATCCAGGTCGAGGCCCTCGACCGGCACCGGCTGCTGTCCGACGTGACGAAGGTGCTGGCCGACGAGAAGGTGAACATCCTGTCCGCGTCGGTGCAGACGTCGCGCGACCGGGTCGCGGTCAGCCGGTTCACGTTCGAAATGGGCGACCCCAAGCACCTCGGGCACGTGCTCAAGGTGGTGCGCGGCGTGGAGGGCGTCTACGACGTGTACCGCGTGACGTCGGCGTCCTGACGAAGCCCGGCTTGGCGTGCGGCCTGGGGCGGCTGAGTCAAGTTCGGACCTCGTGGCGGTGCTGGTGGGTGCCCCGCGGTGGTGTGGCTCACGGCGCCCGCCCGGGCGTGCCCTCTAGGGTCGGCTCATGGCAGCTGGGCTGGAGTTCGCGCGCGACGGGGAAGTGGGCACCCTCACCTTCGCGCGGCCGGAGAAGAAGAACGCGATTTCCCACGACATGTGGGCGGCCATTCCGGACGTCGTCGCCGAGGTGGAGGGTGATCCGGGGCTCAAGGTGCTCGTCCTGACCGGCGCCGGGCCGGACTTCTCGGCGGGGGCGGACATCTCCGAGTTCGGCAGCCTGCGCTCCACCGCCGACGGCGCCGCCGCCTACGACCAGGTCGTCGAGGGCGCGGTCACCGCGCTGGCCGGGATGACGAAGCCGACCGTGGCGAAGATCCGCGGCAACTGCATCGGCGGCGGCTGCCAGATCTCCGTCGCCTGCGACTTCCGCTTCGCCGACGCCACCGCGCGCTTCGGGATCACCCCGGCGAAACTCGGCATCGTCTACGACTTCCGCTCCTCGCGCCAGCTGGTGTCCCTCATCGGGCCGGCCCACGCGCGGTACTTCCTGCTTTCCGGCCAGCTGATCGACGCCGCCCGCGCCCGCGAGATCGGCCTCCTCAACGACGTGTTCACCGACCTCGACGCCGGCGTGTCCGACTTCGCGGCCACCCTCTGCTCCCGGTCGCAGACCTCGGTCCGCGGCATGAACCGGATCATCGGCAAGATCCTCGACGGACAGTCCGAAAGCGACAGCGAGGTCGAGCGGATCCGCTCGGCCGCCATCCACGGTGAGGACTACGCCGAGGGCGTGGCGGCCTTCCTCGACCGCCGCCCGCCGAAGTTCACCGCCTCCTGACGACGAAGCGGCCTCCGTCCGAACCGGACGGAGGCCGCTCCGCGACAAGAACTCAGCCGATCGTCACCGCGGTGAACTTGACCTCCATGTTCGGCTTGCCGCCACCCGGGCTCGGGTCGAAGCTGCCGTCGTGGCCGGCGCGCGCCACCTTGTCGAGCACCTCCAGGCCGGCGTCGCCGATCGAGCCGAACACCGTGTAGTCCGGGCTCAGCTCGGCCGGGCCGTACACCATGAAGAACTGGCTGCCGTTGGTGTTCGGGCCCGCGTTGGCCATCGCCAGCAGGCCGCGGCCGTAGGTCAGCTCGGGGAACGTCTCGTCGGCGAACGAGTAGCCGGGACCGCCGCTGCCGGTGCCGCTCGGGTCGCCGCACTGCAGCATCATCAGGCTCGGGTCGGTGCCCAGCCGCGCGCACGAGGTGTCGGTGTAGTACCCCTGCTGCGCCAGGCTCAGGAAGCTGTTCACGGTGCACGGCGCGAGCGCGCGGTCCAGCGTCAGCGGGATGTCGCCGGCGGTGGTCTTCAGCGTGACGTTCACCGTCCCGGTCGACGGGATGTCCTTGGTCTGCGGCGGGTTGTTCGGCTTCGCGGCGGGCTCGCTCGGCGTGGCCGGGTACTCGCACTGCACGGGGTTCGCCAGCGGCGTCGGCCGGTGCGGCACCGCGGCGCGCTGCGTCGGGATGTTCAGCTCGGTCGCCGAGGGCGAGGTCGTCGGGGAGGCCGCCGCGTCGCCGTCGTCGCCGCCGCGGGTAGCGAAGAACACCACCAGCCCGGCGACCACGACCACCGCGCCGACGGTCGCGCCGACGCCGACGATCTTGCGCCGTCGCGCCTGCTCCGCCCGGCGGGCCATCTGCCGCTCGAGCTTGCGCTTCGCGGCCTCACGGCGCTGCTGGTTGGTCGCCACCTGCCCTCCAGAATCCACTCGACGTCACCGATCGGGTGGCGGCAGTCTATGGGCACAGCCTGTGAGGACCCTGTACAGCCCCGGTTAGGGTGGGTGCCGGGCATCCCGGGCACGGGTGGACGGGTCGACGCGGAGGTGGGTTTTCGTGCTCGTCGTCGGGTTTCCGGCAGGCGCGTTGCGGGCCAACTGTTACCTGCTCGCGCCCGGCCCGGACACCGCCTGCGTGGTGGTCGACCCGGGCGAGGACTCCGCGGGCCGCGTCGCCGAGGCCCTCGCCGAGCACCGGCTCACCCCGGTGGCCGTGCTGGCCACCCACGGCCACCCCGACCACGTGGGAGACGCTCCGGTGTTGACCGCGGCCCACGACGTTCCGATGTGGATCCACCCCGCCGACCGCGGCCTGCACGAGGGCGCCGAGCCCGCCGACGTCCGCGACCTGACCGGGGCGCCGCTGGAGCTGGCCGGCCTAGCGATCGACGTCGACCTCGTGCCCGGCCACACCGACGGCTCGGTGGTGTTCCGCGTGACCACGCCGGAGGGCGGCAGGCTCGCCCTGACCGGCGACACGCTCTTCGCCGGCTCGGTCGGCCGCGGCGACCAGCGGCGGCTCGGGGAGTCCCTGCGCGACGCGCTGCTGCCGCTGCCCGACGACACGGTGGTGCTGCCCGGGCACGGCCCGGCCACGACGATCGGCCGCGAGCGGGCCGGCAATCCGTTCCTGAGCGGGGCGCGCAGCGTCGTCCCGGTGCGGTGATGGGGGAGAAGTGACCGAGCCGAAGAAGCCAGTGGAACCGCAGCGGCTGCCGCTGCACCAGGAGGACCGGGGGCTGACGCGCCGCAGGCTGATCTCCGGACTGGCGGGCGTGCTGATCATGGCCGCCGCGTTCGGCGGGATCGCGGGCCTGATCGGCGGGCAGGTCGCGGGCCTGGTCGCTGCGGCGGTGGTCGGCCTGCCGCTGCTGTACGTGGTGCTGTGGAACGTGCGGCGCAAGCTGTGGCTGGAGGGCACCGCCGTGCTGGTGCGCACGTGGCGCACCCGCCGGGTGGACCTGGCGCAGGCGCGGCGCATCGACCTGCTGGTGACCGACGTGCGCGGCGCGCGCACGGTCAGCCTGCTGTTCAACTCCGGGCAGCGCGGGCAGGTCGTCAAGATCGACCTGGCCGTCTACGCCGGCACCGGCGGGCGCGAGCTGCCCATCCTCACGCTGCGGCGGCTCGCCGACGCGGTGGCGAACAACATCGAGGCCAACGGGCTGGTCTTTGCCGAGCTGCTGGTCGCGCAGCTGCGTGCCGAAGCGCGCGGCGCGGGCGTGCCGGACCGGCCGCTCTACCAGCTGGCGTCCGCGGCGCCGTCGGGCAAGATCGCCCAGCGGTTCACGATGGAGGCCGTGAGCCGGTTCGTCGCGCAGCTGGGCTGACCTCGCCGTTGCGGCCGCCGAGCCGGTCCTCGATCCGGACCAGCTGCTCGCGGATGCCTTCCAGCTGGTAGACGATCTCCGGCAGCTCCTCCGCCGCGAAGGTCGCGAGCCGCTCCAGGTGCTTGGCCGCGTCGCGCAGCTCGGTGAGGGCGGTGGCGATCCGCGGCAGGCTCGTGAACGTGCCGGCCACGGCTTTCGTCAGGCGCCGCGGCAGTGCGTGAACGACCATGACCCCTCCCCGCCGGACGGGAACTGTGCCCGGCCTTCGTACCCCATGACGGGGGCCGTGACCGGGGCGGGGTGCCCGGCTGTGGCTAGTGGGCGCTGGTGTGGCTGATGTGACTCATGGGTTCCCGGCTGGCGATCACCGCGGCCAGGACGGTGGTGACCGGCACGGCCGCGACGATGCCGACGCTGCCCGCCAGCGTCCGGACGATCTCCTGCGCGATGTCCTGCGAGCCGAGGATCGCGCCGAGCCCCACGCCGGAGATCGACGAGTACAGCATCACCGGCAGCGCGGCGCCCGCGTACGCCATCACCAGCGTGTTCACCGCGGAGCCGACGTGGTCGCGGCCGATGCGCAGCCCGGCGGAGTACAGCTCGCGCCAGCTCAGCGACGGGTTGGCGCGGCGCAGCTCCCACACCGCGCTGGTCTGGGTGACCGTGACGTCGTCGAGCACGCCGAGCGCGCCGATGACGATGCCGGCCAGCAGCAGGCCACGCGCGTCGATGCCGTGACCGAGCGCGGCGATGAGCGTGGAGGTGCTGTCGTCCAGGCCGGTCAGGGACGCGGCCGCGGAGAAGATCGCCGACAGCGCGCCGATCAGCGCGAGGCTCACCAGCGTGCCCAGCACCGCGACCGACGTGCGGGCGGAGACGCCGTGGGTCAGGTACAGGGCGATGAACATGATCAGCCCGGCGCCCACGATCGCGACCAGCAGCGGGTTCTCCCCGGCGAGGATCGCGGGCAGCACGAACGCCACGAGCACGACGAAGCTGAGGACCAGCGCGCCGAGCGCGGCCACGCCGTGCCAGCGCCCGAGCACGACCACGGCGACCGCGAACAGCGCGGCGAGCACCGCGAGCGGGAAGCCGCGCTGGAAGTCGACCAGCTGGTAGGAGGCGGGATCGGCGGCGTCCCCGCCGTTGTAGGCCAGTACGACGTCGTCCCCGGCGGTGAAGCGTGGCGTGCTCGGCTCGATGGGCACGGTCAGCTCGACGCTGTGCCCGCTGCCCGGGCCGTCGGTGAGGGCGATCGTGGCGGCGAGGCAGGGCTTGGCGTCCGGCTGGTCGCCGACCTGCACCTGACCGTCGGCCAGGCAGGGGCCGGAGGTGGCGGTGGTGATGGTGCCGTGGACCGGGGTGCCCTGGGAGATCGCCGAGGTGGGCTTGTCCTGGCCCCAGGGGTAGAGCAGGAGCAGCCCGGCGACGGTGAGGGCCGCGATGGGCGCGAGCAGCCAGATGAGGAGGAGCTTGACGCGCCGGGAGGCCGGGGGCGCGGGGGAGTGGCCGTGCCCGTGGCCGTGCCCGGTGGGTGGGGTGACGGGCGGCGCGGCGGCCCGGCGCCGGCGGGTGGGGGCGGCGGTGCTGCCGGCGACGCCGGTGCGGCCCGCGCTCCGGGGGCGTTCGGCCTGGTCTGCTGCCGGCTCGGCGCTGGGGTGGTGCCCGTCCGCCCCCGCGGCGCGGCGGGTGGTGGTGGCGCGGTGTG